>JAWLGN010000017.1:0-34756 GCA_041685075.1 Bryobacteraceae bacterium | reverse complement strand
GTTCCCACCCTGGCCGCCGGGGCGCTGTCCTGCTCCCGCCCCGGCGCGCCGCCGCAGGGCGAGGCGTCGCGGGTGGATACCGGCGGCGAGGGCGAGTGGCACAGGGTGCGGGCCGCCTTCGATATCTCTCCGGAGATCATCGACCTGAGCGCCCTGCTCATCTCCTCTCATCCGCGCCCCGTCCGCGAAGCCATCGCCCGCCACCGGCGCGCGCTGGACGAGAACCCCACGCTCTATCTCGAATCCAACTACCGGCGCAACATCAACCGCGTGCTGGAGGCCGCCGCGCGGTATCTGGGCGCGCGTGCCGGAGACATCGCCGTTACCGACAGCACCACCGCCGGCCTCGGCCTCGTCTATCACGGTCTCCGGCTTCGGGAAGGGCAGGAGTTCCTGGTTTCCGAGCACAACTACTACTCCACCGTGGAATCGGTGCGGCTGGCCAGCGAACGTACGGGCGCGCGCATGCGCCAGTACCCGCTGTACCGCCGGAGCGCCGCCGCCACGGCATCGGAGATGGTGGACAACCTCGCGGCGGCGGTCGGCCCGGCTACCCGCGTGGTGGCGGTCACGTGGGTACACTCCAGCACCGGCGTGAAGCTCCCGCTGCGCCTGATGGCCGGCGTGCTGGAGGAGGTCAACCGCAACCGCGATCCCGCCGACCGCGTGCTGCTCTCGGTGGATGCGGTGCATGGCTTCGGGGTGGAAGACGTCGAGATGGACAGCCTGGGCTGCGACTTCTTCATCGCCGGCTGCCACAAGTGGCTCTTCGGCCCTCGCGGCACGGGAATCGTCTGGGCCAGCCGCCGCGGCTGGGAAGCCGTGCTGCCCACCATCCCGTCGTTCCTGGACAACTCCGTGCGCCGCGCCTCGATGGCGGGCAGGGAACCCGCCGGCCGCACCACCGGGCAGCGTTTCTCACCCGGCGGATTTAAACCCTACGAGCACCAGTGGGCCATGGCCGAGGCCTTCGACTTTCACCGGGAGATCGGCAAGGCGAAGATCGAAGCCCGCACCCACGAACTCAGCCGGCAGCTCAAGGAAGGCCTGGCCGCCATGCCGCACGTACGCCTCTACACCCCCATGGCGGAGGAGCTTTCCTCCGGCGTGGTCTGCTTCGACGTGGAAGGCATGAGGCCGCGGGCCGTGGTTGCAAGCCTGCGCCGCCGCAACATCGTGGCCACTACCACGCCGTACTCCCCCACCTACGCCCGCCTCACTCCCAGCATCCGCAACTCGCCCAAGGAGATCGAGGCGGCGCTCCGCGCCATCCACGAACTCGGCTGACTACGCGCCGCCCAGGAAGCGTTCCACGTCAGCCTCGGCGTAATCCGGCCGCACGAACTCCTGGCGCATTCCCCAGGGCGCGGTGCAGTCGAAGATGGTCTTGCACGACACCCCGCGCTCCCGGATCGACGGGCTGAAGGCGGGAGAGGAGGAAGGGTCCAGCGGATGGCACCGCACCCCGGGAATGAAGACCGTGCTGGCGTCGCCCTGGTAGCGCGTGGTCATGGCCCACAGCACATCGTTCGGATCGAAGATGTTGACGTCCTCGTCCACCAGGATCACCTGTTTCAGCTCGGGGAACGATGCGAAGGCCACCAGCGCCGCCTGCCGCTGCCTGCCTTCATCGGAGGCCGAGGACTTGCGCACCTGCACGATCGCCAGGTACTTGCCGCCGCCCGCCGAGTGGCAGTAGACGTTGCGCACCAGGCCCGGCATGGCGTTCTCCGCCAGCCGCAGGATGCTGGCCTCTGTGGGGATGCCGGTCAGGTTGGTGTGCTCTTCGGCGGGCCCCACCAGCGTCTGGTAGATGGGATCGCGCCGGTGAGTAATGGCCTTGATGCGAATCACCGGCAGCTCCGGCTGCGCCTTGCCCTGGTAGCCCGGAAACTCGGGCATGGCAAAGCCCAGCCCGGTCAGCGCATCTTCGCGCACGCGCTCGCCCGGCGGGATCTCGCCCTCGATAACGTACTCCGCGTGGGCGATGGCCTTGGCATTCACCGAGACGCACTCGGCCAGTTCCACGGGCTTGCCGCGAAGCCCTCCGGCGATGCTCAGCTCATCGAATCCCAAAGGCGTGGTAGGGGGCTCGAAGCAGGAGCTGACGAGAATCGCCGGGTCCACCCCGATGCTCACCGAAACGGGCAGCGGGCGGCCGGCGCGCTCGGCCTTCTGCCGGAAGACGTCGATGTGGCGGCCGGGGACGAAGAAGATGCTCAGCAGGTCCAGTCCCTGAATGCACATGCGGTGAATGGTGACGTCGCTTTCTCCTGTCTCCGGATCCTCGGCGCGCAACAGGCCCAGGCAGATGTAGGGCCCCGCGTCCTCGGCGGTGAGCAGCGGCACCGGCAGCAGGCGGGCGGCATCGAGCGGCGCGCGGTGCACCACTTCCTGGCAGGGCGCCTCGCCGCCAGCGGCCACCGGCGGCAGCGGACGGCGCAGGGCCTCGAGCAGCGCGAAAGGCACGCGCTCCACCGTGCTTCCCAGCAGCCGCGCGGCGCGCTCCCGGCTGGCCAGCACACCTACGGCGATACGCGCTCCCGGATGCCCCTTCACGTTCTCGAACAGCATGGCCGGTCCCAGCCGCGTGGGCGGCTTTACAGGCACCCCCGCCCCCACACGGCGGTAAACACCCGCCAGTTCCAGCCGCGGATCCACCTCCGCGGCGGTCTTCACCAGGTGTCCCGGCATCTCTTCCAGAATGGCCAGGGCTCCACGTAGATCGTCCGGTCTTGGTTTCAATCGATGGGCCTCTCTCTAACAGGAATACCGCACAGCGGAGGGCAACGCGATCCGGCCTGATGCGTCACAATGAAAGTAGAACGCTTTCTGTCGCACCGGCATGAGGCCTTTGATCGCACCGATGCTGCTACTCGCCGTGGCCGCGCCACTGGCCGGCGAAGTCGCGCTCCTGGTTGGGGAGCCGTATGGCAAATTCGGCTTCTTCAACCCCACCGGCCACGCCGCCGTGTACCTCTCGCGCGTCTGCGCCGCTTCGCCCACCCATGTGCGGCTCTGTGAACCGGGCGAGCTTGGTGTGGTGATCAGCCGGTACAACCGCATCGACGGCCGCGACTGGATCGCGGTGCCGGTGCTGCCCTATTTCTACGCCGTCGAGCATCCCGACCAGGTTCCCGACGAAGCCGGCGCACCCCTTGTGGCGCGCCTTCGCGACCGGTATCGCCGCGCGCACCTGCGCCAGGTTGCGCCCGACGGCCCGGGGGGAGAAGTGCCCCCCGGCGACTGGATCCAACTGGTAGGGTCGGCCTACGACCGCAGCATTCACGGCTTCATGCTCCCCACCTCGCCCGAGGACGACGAGCGGTTGGTGGAATGGCTCAATGCGCGGCCCAACCGCCGGCGGTTCCACCTGCTCTACCGCAACTGCGCCGACTTCGCGCGCCGCATCGTCAACTTCTACTACCCCAAGGCCGTGCGCCGTAACATCATCGCCGACATGGGAATCACCACTCCCAAGCATGCGGCCAAGGCGCTGGTTTCTCACTCGCGGAAGCGGGACCTCCCGCTGGCGCAGTTCACGGTGCCGCAGGTGCCGGGTTCGCCGCGCAGCACGGCCCTGCGGGGGGTGAGCGAATCGCTGGTGCGCTCGAAGAAGTACGTGGTGCCGCTGGTGATCCTGCAGCCGTGGGTGGCCGGGTCGGCCGCCGCGGCCTACCTGTTCGCCGGCCGCTTCAACCCCGCCGCACAGCCTTCGGCGGTCTGCGATCCGGCGGCGTTTCCCTCCTGCCTGGGGACACCGGAGAGCGCCAGGGTTACGCCCGCCGATGTGGTGGAGAGCCAGTAATCTGGAGGCGTCTATGACACGTGCCGTACTGCTTGCCGTTCTGCCGGTTCTGCTGGGCGCCCAGCAGCCCTTGCCTGGCCGCATGGGTTTGCCTCCCGGCTTTCAGCGCGGCGGCCCGCCGCAGCAGGCCGAGCCGTTCGACCCCGCCGACGCCTGCACCGTGGCGGGGCAGGTCACCAATGCCGCCACGGGCGAGCCGCTGGCGAAGGTCACGGTCACGCTGCGCCGCAGCCGGAGCTTCGGGCCCGGCGTGCAGCGAAACTACGCCGCCACCAGCGACGCCTCCGGCAACTTCGTCGTCACCGGGGTGGCGCCCGGCAGCTATCAGCTCGAGGCGCGGCGCACCGGCTTCGTCAACGCTGTATACGGCGCGCGCCGGCACATGGGCCCCGGGGCATCGCTCGAGCTCGGCGCCCGCGAGCGCCTGGAAGACGTCCGGCTGGCCATGACGCCGCACGCCGTCATGACCGGCCGCGTGGTTGCCGAGGACGGCGAACCGCTCCAGTACGTGCAGGTGCAGGCCTTGCGGTACAGCTACGGCGGCGGCGGGAAGCAGTGGAGAACCTACGGCCGCGCGATGACCAACGATATCGGGGAATACCGCATGTCCGGGCTGCCGCCGGGACGGTACTACGTGGCGGCTTCGGTGATGCGGACCGGCGAGCGCTGGATGCAGGGCGGCTTATCGGATGCGGAGCAGGCGTACGTGCCCACGTATTATCCCGGCACGGTGGATCCGGCGGCGGCAGCGGCAATCGCGGTCGGCGCAGGTGAGCAACTCGGCAATATCGACCTGCGGCTGGCGAAGAGCACCACTTCCCTTGTCCGGGGACGCATCAGCCCGGCGCCGCAAGCCACCGGCAGGCAGCGCCTGATGGTTCTGCTGCGCGCCCGCGGTCTTGCGGTGGCACAAATGAACCAGCCCGCCGCCGTCTCGCCCGACGGCGAGTTCGAATTCCGCGGCGTGGCGCCGGGGTCCTACACTCTCGTCGCCATGGTGCCGCAGCGCGGGGGCGGAGGTCTGGCGGCCAGGGTGCCGCTGGAGGTGGGGACCGCGCCCGTCGAGAACCTGAGCGTGGTGATGAGCCCGCCCTTGCCGGTTGCCGGCACCGTGCGGATCAGCGGCCAGGAAGCCGCGGCCGCGGGTGTGCGGATCTCTCTCCGCCCGCGCGAACCTTTCGGCTTCGGCATGCAGTCTCTGACCGCCACGGCGGAGGCCGGCGGCGCCTTTACGTTTCCCGCCGTCACGCCGGACCGCTACGATCTTGCGATCAGCGGGCTGCCGGAGGGCTATTACATTCAGTCCGCCACGGCTGCGGGCCGCGACGTGCTGCTGGCGGGTTTGGATCTTACCAGCGGCAATCCCGGCCCCATCCAGGTTGTGCTGGGCGCCAACGCCGGCCAGGCCGGCGGCCTGGTGCAGAACGACCGCCAGGAGCCTGTGCCCGGCGCCACGGTGGTGCTGGTTCCGCAGGAAGAGGAGCGCCGGCCGGTCCGCCTCTACTATCATGCCGTCACGACCGACGAGACGGGCGCATTCGTCCTGGACAACCTGGCCCCCGGCACGTACAAGGTGTACGGCTGGACCGAAGTGGAACCTGGGGCCTACTACGACCCCGACTTCATGCGCCCCTTCGAGAACGCCGGCGAATCCCTCACCATCCGCGAAGGCAGCCGCGAGGAGATCAAAGTGCGGCTGATCGGGTAGGCGGCGTTGGCCGCCGGCGAATCCCAGGGCGCCGGCGGCCACCGGTCAGATCGGTCAGTAGTCCAGGCGCAATCCGAACAGCATCTGGCGGCCGCTGCCCGCCCGCGTCACCAGGCCGAAGTCGCCGGCCTCGATGTTGGTGGACGGGTTGTTGAAGTTCGGCCGGTTGAACGCGTTGTGCATCTCCCAGCGGAACTGCAAGCGGGCCCGCTCGCCGAATACCGGCCAGTTCTTGTGAATGCCCATATTCCAGGTGGCGGTGCCGGGGCCGGTGAGGATGAATCGCGCCGCGTTGCCGTAGTAGCCCCGTCCCGTCGCCGGAACGACGAAGGCATCGCGGTCGAAACTGCGCGCGCCGCTCTTGATGGAGTCGCGCATGGATCCCGAGTCGAAGTTGCCGTTGCCGACGCGGTCCGGCCTGCCGCCAAACTGGTTCGTGTACGCGGGATCGGCGTTCGAGTAAGTGGGGGTCAGGCGGGCGCCGGTGAGAAACGTGGTGATGCCGGCCAGTTGCCACCCTCCGATGATGGCGTCGGCCGCGCGGGGAATGCCGCCCAGAACGCGGTGGCCGCGCCCTATGGGCAGGTCCCATACGTAGCTGAACCGAAGCTGCTGGCGGCGGATAGCGGGATCGTCCGCCCGCTCCAGGAAACGCTGTTACAGGTTCTGCTGCGCGCTGGGGCCGTAGCCGTTCAGGTTGGCGTCCGTGAGCGCCTTGGCCAGCGTGTAGTTGACGTTGAACCAGAGGCCGCGGCTCATGCGGCGATCGGCTTGGAAGGTAAGGCCGTGATAGATGGCGCTGGCGCCGGTCTGCATAAGGTTGGCCGCGTTGAACCGCGGATAGGGCCGGCGGGCAGGGCTGAAGGGCGTCGTGCTGGGGCGCAGCAGATTCAGGTTTTCGGTATAGGGGATGTTGAGGGAATGGGTCCCCACGTATCCCACATCAAGCGCCATGCCGAGGAGCTGCCGCCCCACCGAGACGTTCCACTGGTGCGTCCGCTCATTCGGGAAGCGGGCGTTGAGCCCGCTGATGTTCTGGATTCCGGAGAAGCTGGAAGTGGTGCGGAAAGGATCGGGAAACTGAATGGTTGCGTCGTCGGGGTTTTCGAGGATGAAGGTCTCGACCGATTGCCAGGGCCCCCCGGTGGCGTTCTGCCCCAACGAGCCGGGCCAGACTTGCGAATAGATGCCGTAGCCGGCACGAATGACGGTGATGGCATCGCCGAAGGGACGGTAGGCGAGACCGATGCGCGGGCTGAAGTTGTTCGTATCCTTGTGCATCAGGCTGCGCACGGGCAGGCCGGCGTCTTCAGCCGTACGGATGGGCAAGGTCGCGGCGACGGCGGGAACCAGGTCCGTGGGCATGGTGGAGCCGGCGGTGACCATGCTGCCGGTGGCGGGGTCGAAGGTAAACATGCGGTCGAACTTCTCCACCCACGGCGTCTGGTATTCGTAACGGATGCCGTAGTTGAGGGTGATGCGGGGGTGGAGCTTGAAATCGTCCTGAATGTAGAAGCCAGTGTAGGTGCCGCGCGTATAGGCGTTGGGCCGCGCGATGCCTCGGGTGGCGTTTGAAGGATAGCCCAGCAGGAAATTGGCGTAGGCGAGCCCGCTCAGCCGGTCGTCGAAAGAGTAGGAGCCGCGCAGGTTGAGCGGTTTGTTCTGGTTGTTCACCTGCATGCGGCGGATGTCGGCGCCGAACTTCACGCTGTGCCGGCCCTTGAACCAGGAGACGTTTTCAATCAACTGGTAGGTGTTCTGCGCGGTGTAGGCGTGGTTCCGGTTGGTGCTGGCCGCAACCGGTATGGCGCCGCCGAAAGAAATCTGCGGCATGCTGCCGATGGCGGGGTCGTTATGCGGGTTTTCGATCCCCTGGATGCCGAGTTGGGACAGCACGTCCTTCCCGAAGTTGTAATCGTGATTCTCCGAGTAGGTGCGGTTGAAGCCGAGCTTCAACTCGTTAACCAGGCCGGGGGAGAACACGTGCGTATCGGAGATCACCACGCTGCGGCCCGGAATATTACCCACCAGGCTGGAGCCGTAGCCGTCCTTCAGCGGGCCGGGGTTGGTGTCGCCGTTCGTCTTGGTGACGCCCACCCGGACAAACAGCAGGTTGGCGGGATTGATCTGGTGGTCGACGCGGAACGAGTACACGTCGGAGTTGAAGGCGGCGCCCGGATCGGCGTAATAGTTCTGCGCCATGCCGTAGGTGCCCTGCCCGGCCTGGTTGGGATCCGGGTAGAGCAGTTCCTGAAACTTCTGCGAAACCGGGCTGAGGCGGCTGGAGGGAAGGGTATTGTTGGGGAAGGGCGTGCCGTTGGCGAGCGGGTCCACGATGGTGATCAGACCGTTGAGCGCGGAAAAGTCGCCCTGCCGCATGGCCGGGGTGGGGGTGATCAGGTAGCTGCGGTTGCCAACCCGGTAGCGCGCGCCGCTGTAGGAGACGAAGAAGAAGGTTTTGTCGCGGCCGTCGTAGAGTTTGGGCAGGATTACCGGTCCGCCGCCACTGGCCGCGAACATGTTGTGGTTGGTGAAGGAGACCGGCACGCGGTCGGCCCAACTCCGGGAAGAGAACTTGCTGTTGAAGATGCCCCAGTAGAGGCCGCCGTGCAGCTCGTTGGTGCCGGCTTTGCTCACCGCCATGAACTGGGCCACCTGCGCGTACTCGGCGGAAGTGTTGGCGGTCAGGATCTTGATCTCCTGAAACGTTTCGATGTCACCCGAAAAACCGTTGGCGGTGTTTCGGCTGCCCACCATGTCGTTGACCGAGATACCGTCGGCGGTGAAGTTGTTGGCGGTGCCCCGGCCCCCGTTCACTTCGTAGCCGTTGGTGCTCTGGATGCCCGCCGTTACGTTGGTGATGTTGGCCCAGGCGCGGCCGAACACGCTCATCGGCAGTTGCTCGAAATCGCGGCTGGTTTTGAGGTTGGAGAGCGTTACGGTTTCCGTCTCGACCTGGCTGGTGGCGCCTTCCACGGTAACGGTGGTGGTCACTTCGCCGACTTCGAGCCTGGCGTCGATGCGTTTGATTTGCGCGCTGGCGAGGTCAATGCGCGTCTGGGTGAAGGTCTTGAATCCGGCGGCGGCCACCGTCACCTCGTAGAACCCTTTTTCGAGTCCGGCCACGCGGTAGGCGCCGGCCTGATCGGTTTCGATGGTCCGCGTAAAATTGGTTCCTTCGTTGCGAATAGTCACTTCAGCGGCTGGGACCGTTCCTCCCGCGGAGTCGGTAACCACCCCTAGGATGGTACTTTGCGTCGACTGTGCGTTGAGGCCGGCGGCCGAGAAAGCGAGAATGGCGGCCAGCGCCGCCAAGTGAACGCGTGCAAACAACATGGGCGTAGCTCCTTGAAGCATCGGTCTGTCAACCGGTTTTACCCAGGGTAACGGTCCCGAGTTAATGCAGTAAGTGTATATATTCAGACCGTCGCTGTCAACAGAAAATTTGCCGGACGGCTGATTCGCCGCTAATGGCCGGGCGCAAGGCAGGCTTGCGGGAGGGCCGGGTTGGCCTTTTTATGACCGGGGGCAAAACGGGTTTGCGGGACGCCGGGTTCGCCTCTATGGCCGGGTGCAGAGCAGGGTTTGCGGGACGACTGGGTGGCCTCCATGAGCGGGCGCAGAGCAGGTTTGCGAGGACTGGTTAGCCTCTATGGCCGGGGCACAAGTGAGCTTTGCGGGACGCCGGGTAGCCTCTATGGCCGGGCGCACGGCGGCCGGGCGACGCTGTTGCCGTTATTCGCGGCAGCCTCAGGCAACGAGGGAGCCAGAGCGGCATCTCCTGTGCATGCGTTTATTCATATACTGGACTTAATTACGGACGGCCTTGTCCGCAGCTATTCCCACCGGAGCCGCAGCGTGCCGGCGTCGTCCAGTTCCACGGTGGTCCCCAGTCTCTCTCCCTCGCGGTGCAGCGTGTCCCGCAGCCAGCGGGCATCGTCGCGCGAGGCGCGCTCGAGGCGGAAGCGCCGGATTTCAAGCGGTCGCATCTCCAGCTCCAACAGTTCGCCGCTCGACGGATTCATTCGCAAGAAGTACATCAGGGAGAGATGGCCGCGGTACTCCTCCATGCCGGAGATGCCTTCATAGTCGTTCAGGAAGTCGCCGCAGCCGTAGAGAATGGGCCTGCCGCGGTAGACCTCGATCCCCATGGGATGGTGCGACGAGTGGCCGTGCACGATGTCTACCGCCGCCTCATCCACCAGTTGACGAGCGAACCTGCGGTGGGCGGCAGGAACCTCGTAGCCCCAGTTCGGGCCCCAGTGGATGGAGGCAACCACGATATCGCGGGGCCGCTTGTGCTGACGCACGCGCGCGGCAATCCTAGCCACGGTTTCCTCGGAGAGGCCGGCCAGCAGGTCTACACCCGGCCTCCGTGCCGTAGCGGCCCAGTCCGCCGGGATACCGGAACTCGTGCTGCCAAACGCGAAGACCAGCACGCGGCCGCGGCCGGCAATCTCGACGACGGCAGGCGCCTGCGCCTCGGCCAGGTGCCGCCCGGCGCCGCTGGTTTTGAGGCCCGCATTTCGCAAACTATCCAGCGTCTCCAGCAACCCGGACGTTCCCCAATCGAGGACATGGTTGTTCGCCAGCACGCAACAATCGAGCCCCGCGGCGGTGAGGCAGCCCGTGTTCGCCGGGTGCATCCGGTAATTGATGCCCTTGGGAACCCAATCGCCGCTGGTCGTAATGCTGGTTTCGAGGTTGACCACGCGCACATCGGGCGCGGCACGGCGGAACTCCTCCAGGGCGTCGCCCCAGATATAAGGGAAGGGAACCGCCCGCGGGATGGGCCCGTTCACTTTCTCGGCCAGGTCCACGTAGCCGAGGGCCGATTGCATGTACTGCTCGTAAAGGCGCGGGTCGGAAGGATGGGGCAGCACCTGGTCGATGCCCCTGCCGGTCATCACATCGCCGCACAAGAACAGCGTCAACGGCCGGGTCGCGCGGTCCTTTTGGCGGGCGGCCGGATCGGGCGAGTGGTTGCCCCGGGCGGCCAGGGGTCCGAGCGCGGTGCAGCGCAGGAATACTCTCCTGGCCACCGCCTCCGCGCTCCACATGCCCATTCGTCCCGAGCAATCCGGCCGCCACGATGCCGGTTCCGGGGAGTACCGCTGTGTGCGGCGCTAGACGTCCACGCCCAGGTCGCTCCAGTTGACCACCCGCCCCCTCGTCATGGCTTCGTGACCCATGATGGAGGTCAGGGCAGCTTGAGCGCCCACCACGATGTCCGCGGGCGACTCCGCTCCCTTGGTGATGCAATCGTAGAACGCCGTGATGTGCGCGTGCGGAGAATCCTTCGTCTTTTCGGCCAGCAGCGACGGCTTCCCTTCGCCCAACGGGAAGAGGGTATTGGTCGAGTACAGGTCCAGCGACGCCTTCGAGCCGAAGACGTAAACGTACTGGCTCCCGCCGGGGAATCCGCGCGCCTGGAAAACGTTCTGGGTGAAGGACAGCTTGGCGCCGTTGGAGTACTCGTAAGTGAGGCTGCCGCAATCGAAAATGGTGCGCCCCGCAGGCTGGTTTTTATACAACAGGGTGCCACCGAATCCGCAGCACCGTACGGGGTGATCTCCGACGGCCCAGTTGCACAGGTCCAGGTTGTGTACCGATTGCTCGATCAGGTAGCCGCCGGACTTCTTCACGTCGAAATACCAGTCGGCCGAGGACCCCTGGTGGTTCAGGTCGGCGGTCGCGTGCCGCTGCGCCCTCACCATCAGAACTTCCCCGATGGCGCCTTCCCGGATCTTTCGTACCTGCTCCTTATACTGCGTCATCGAGCGCAACTGCTGCCCGGCCACGAACACCTTGTTCGCCCTCCTGGCGGCACGCACCAGGTTGCGCACGTCGGCGGCGGTCACGCCGATGGGCTTTTCGCAGTAGACATGCTTGCCGGCCTCCAGCGCCGCAATGGCCATGGGCGCGTGCAGGTGGGGCGGGGTGGCGATGAACACCGCCTCCACGTCCTTGCGATCGATCACCCTGCGCCAGTCGGAGTAGGTCGCGGGGTTGTCGCGCACGGCAGCGGTGGCCGCCTTGTCCAGGCGATCGGGCTTGTTATCGCTCAGCGCGACCACCTTGGCTACGGGTTGCTCCATCACGCCGCGCAGCAGGTAAGATCCGCGATTGCCGGTGCCGATAACGGCGGTCGCCACGGTATCGCCGGATTGCGCCCACGCCGTGCCGGCAGCCGCTGCCATGGGGCCGATCAGAAAGTGTCTTCGATTCACGTTCATGCGAGCCTCGGAAATGAATGCATTCGAGCAGATCGTAACATGAATCGCGCGGCGAGTCTGTTCCGGTTGTGGACCGCGGGCCGCAACTGCTACGATGAGCCGCATGCCGACTGCGCCGCAGCCGCAAGCCAGGCCGGAGGTCGCCGATCCTTATACCCTACGGCCGGAGGAGGTCGTCGAACCGCCGCGCTCGTTTGGCGCCACCCTGCGGCTCATCGGGCCGGGCATCATCCTGTGCGCCTCCATCGTGGGATCGGGAGAGCTGATCGCCACCACCACGCTGGGCGCGCAGGCAGGCTACGTGGCCCTGTGGGTCATCCTGCTGAGCTGCTTTATCAAGCCCGCCGTGCAGGTGGAAATGGGCCGCTACGCCATTGCCACGGGCGAGACGGGTCTGGAAAGCTTCAACCACTTTCCCGGACCGCGCTGGAAGGCGAACTGGGTGATATGGGCCTGGGCCTTCATGGTGGCCACCACGCAGTTCCAGGTGGGCGCCATGTACGGCGGCCTGGCGCAGGTGATGAACGGGCTGATTCCCGCGGTCCCCATCCCCGTCTGGGTGCTGCTGTTCCTGGGACTCACCCTGGTGCTGCTGCTGGGCGGCGGCTACGAGCGGATCGAGAAGCTCGCCACCGTCAAGGTAGCGCTGTTCACCCTGCTCACGCTGCTCTGCGCCCTGCTGCTGATGCGCATGCCGCAGTTCTTCTCCTGGGAAGCGCTGGCCAGCGGTCTCAGCTTCGATATGCCGCCCGGCGGTCTCACCCGCGCGGTGGCGGTCTTCGGCATCACCGGGGTGGGGGCCACCGAGCTGTTCATGTATCCTTACTGGTGCGTCGAAAAAGGCTACGCGCGTTTCACCGGGAAGGCCGACGGCAGCCCGCAATGGACCGCGCGGGCGCGCGGCTGGATCCGGGTCATGGAGACCGACGCCCTGGCCTCCATGGTCATCTACACCATCGCCACCCTGGCCTTCTACCTGCTCGGCGCGGGTATTTTGAACGGCATGGGCCTGGTGCCCGCCTCGCGCGAGATGATCCCAGTGCTTTCGAACATGTACACCCAGACCCTGGGACCCTGGGCGCTGTACCTGTTCTACCTGGGCGCCATCGCCACCCTGTACGGCACCATCTTCGCCGCCACCGCCGCGCACTCCCGGGTTTACGCGGACATGCTGCGCATCATGGGCTTCTACCGCCGCGACGATTACGCCGCCCGGGTGCGCTACCGCAACGGCTTCGTGTGGCTGCTTTCGGTCGCGCCCGTCACCCTGTTTTTCCTCTTCCAGGAACCGGTGGGCATGGTCTTCATCGGCGGGGTGGCGCAGTTTTCGATCATGCCGGTGATCGCGGTGGCCACGCTCTACCTGCGCCACCGCCGCCTGCCCGCCACGGTCCACACCTCGCGCCTGCAGACCGCCGGGCTGTGGTTTTCGAGCGCCGTGATCGTGGGATTTATGCTGGTCTACCTGTGGAGCCTGGTGAAGTAACGGTTTGAACGGGGGCCAGGTTCCCGGCCGGGCTTCAGCGCCGCGGCCGGGAGCCGGGTCACGGGGACTTGCGGATCACAGAGAAAAGCCCACCGCAACGCGGGTGGTGACCTCCACCGCCTCGCCGTTCAGCAGTGTGGGGCGATACCGCCACCGCTTCACCGCTTCTACGGCGGCCGGGGCCAGCAGTGGATGGCCACTGACGACTCGAACGTTCTTCACCGTGCCATCCCTGGCTACGGTGGCTTCCAGTTCCACTCTCCCCTGGACGCGGGTCTGGCGGGCCAGGGTAGGATAGACCGGCTCCACGCGGGAGATAAGCTGCGCGTTTCGCACCTGCCCGCCCACCCGCACCGCCGGCGCCTCGGGGCGAGGGGCCGCGCTGGGAGCCGGTGGGGGCGGCGGCGCTACGGCGGGCGCGGCGGGGGTCTGCGGCAGCGGCAGGCCAACCGCGGGCGGTCCGGAGATCGCCGCGGTCCGCAAGGCGGGCGGCAGTTCCGAGGGCAGCGCGGGCCGCAGGCGCTGGCCAAGCGACTCCGGCTGCCGCCACTTGGCGCTTAACGATTCCCGGGGCTCCGCGGCTTCCGCGGTGGTTTCGGTCTCTTCCTCGCCGGCGGCCGGAGTGCCGGCGGCAGCCGCCGTCTCGGTCGTTGCGGCAACCTCAGACTGGGCGACCTCCGCTCCGGGAGGAGGCGACATCGGCGAAGGCCGTGTGCCCAGCACCCGTACATGCTCGCTGGTGCTCTTCTCCTGGTTTGCGGCGATCACTTCGAGCCGGAAGCTGACGTCGGAGGTCAAAGGCGAGTAGACCACGCTGCCGTTGCGCAACTGCTCCAGCCCGAGTTCCACGTTTTCCTGTTGAGGCCCATCGGAGATGCTCAGCACGGCCCGGGTTGCAGCCCTCACCGCTTCGGCTTCGCGGTTCCAGGTGAGCAGCAACTGGCCCGCGGAACGCTCCACCCGTAGTGCCAGTGAAGACGTGTCTTCGCCGGTATCGGCCGGCGCCGGGCCGCGGTCGATCAGCAGGCCCGGGTAGACCAGCAGGATCATCAGCAGCGCCGCCACGGCCAGGCCGCCGGTGATCCAAACCAGCTTGCGGCCCCGTTTCGAAACCGGCTCCTCTGCGTGGAAGCCGGTGAACGCGGGTTCGGGCGCGGGCGCTTCCACGGAAGACGCGGGCGCTTCCGTATTCTTCGACTCGCTCTCCGCTCCGGCTTCCGGCGCGGCAGGCTCCCGCCGGCGGGCAATCGGCACCACCTGGGCGCGTCTGGCCTCCTGGGGCGGCGCTGCATCGGGCGTCGTTTCCGGAGGGGCGGGGGCGCCTTCCACCGCAACGGCGCGCACCAGTCCGGCCGCCACCAGTTCCGCCCTCGTAAAGGGGATCTCCACGGGGCTGGCGTCCTGCACCTCGCCGTCTTTCCAGACAAACAAGCGGGCCTTGGCCGGCTTGGTGGCGAAGGGCTTCACCAGCAGGAAAACCTTCTCCGCCTCGCCGAACCGCCCAGCGAGGAGCGCCGCATCTTCGCGATCGAGCGCCAGATCCTTGCGGGTATGGCCCCGGAACGCCCCCACCACCGCGAGCCCGTCCTCCCGCGCTTCGCTGCGGCGGCAAGCCGCGTCGAACGCCTGGAGATCTGTTTCGGAGAGGCGATAGAGCGGCCCCCGGCTGTACTCGGAGTGCACCATCTCGTAGGCCTCCACCGACACCACGGGCCGTGGCCCCGGCACTACCCTACCCAGCAGCAGACCACCGACTTCGGAACCCCGGGCGCTTACCGAGCGAAAGCCGGCCACCACCTCGCGTTCCAGGCGTTCGATCGTCTCCAGGCTGACGCGCACCGCCGCCGGCTGCTGCGGTTCGTCCCAGATATAGAACGGCGTGGCCGGGCTGCGGGTCTCGAACCGTTCCGCTCGTGCGGTTGATTCACTCATGGTTATCCTCCGAAGACTCCGTTTTACGGAGCGGGCCAAGTACCTACGGTACAGGAAATACGTGGCATTTTCGAGTTGTCTTGCGATGATTTCTTGCTGATAACTTAAGTAAACAGTCCACCCCTAACCGTCGCTGTAGACCGTGCCTGTAAGGGCCCTAGACCAGGGTGAACAGCCGGCGTATTACCAAATATAACGCTGCTTTTGGTGGCGAATGCGCCCTCATTTTTCTATAATTGGGACGGCAATGAGCGCGAATGCGTGCCAGTTATGCGGAAAGCCGCTGTCGCGGATTCGGCTGCTCCGGGAAGGCAACTTCTGCTGCCGCGAACACCGGGAGGAGTACCGCCTGCGGCGGGGCTTGTCGCGGCTGCTCGAGGCCAGCGAAGTATCGCAACTGGAACGCCGGAAGGAGCACCCGGAACTGCTGCCGCTCTGGCGGCCGGCCTCGGAAGCCGGAAATGGAGCGCCGCGGTTGTGGCCGGATACGCCGTCGCTGGGGCGGGCGGCCCACGAGTGCTTCGCGCCGGCGTTGTGCGTGGCGGCGGCGCTGCGCCCCACCCCGGCGGGGTATGCCCGGGCAGCGGGTTATGGAGCGGAACCGGCGGCCAACGTTGCGCCGCGCAGGGATCTCCACCCGGCGCGCATGAGCCTGCGCCTGGCGCTCGGGACCCGGGCCGCGGCGGTACCGCCGGTTGCGGAAGCGGCCTCTTTCGGCCTGGCGCCGTGGCGGCTGCCATTGAACCCCGGGGCCGCAGGACGGCGCCGGCAGGCATCGGACGGACCACGGCTGGGGCAGGCCCGGCTACGGCCGGGCGCGGTGCGGCTGGCGCTCCGTTCGGGCAGGCGGCGTCCGGCGCCCGGCGCAGCGGGTAGCGGCTGGCTGGCAGCGTCCCACGTGCCGCAGCCGGACGGGCCGCGGTCAGTGCCCGCGGCGCGCTTCCGCTCGGCCGATCCGCACCGCGCGGCCCCGATCCCGGCCGGCCGGCGGCGGCCCGGCTGCCCTGTGGGCGCGCCCGCGGGGGGACTCCGCCGGCTGCACTCGCCGCTGGCCCTCGACGCCCGCGCCCGCCGCCGCGCACTGGCGCAACCCTTCGGCACCGCTCGGATAGCGCCCACGCTGCCGGCCTCGTGGGCGCGGCTTGCCGTCCGGAAGGGAACGGCGCCGGCCGTGTTCGGGGCGCCAGCCGAGCCGCTGACAAAGGCGCGCAGCACGGCAGCTTGCCGGCCGAGGCGCCGTGCGGCGGCGCAGCCGTTTTCGCGTCACCGGGCCCAGCCGGGGCCCTCCGCGCGCGCAGTCTTCGCCCCCGCTGGGCTCGATTCCGCCGCTCCCACGCCGCTGCGGCACGGCTTCGAACCGGTCGCTATTGCAAGCGTAGCGCGGGCGGCGCGCGAGCCCCTGGGACTTCACGCACCCACCTGGCCCGAGATGGACCTTCCGCCGGTGGGAGCCGTGGGAGGCACCTTAGCCGATAGCACCGGCGCGGGCGCGGCGCCCGTCGAGGACAATTTCGGCTCCGGTCTGGGCCGCTGGGTGGGAGGCATCGAGGATTGGCGGCTCGACGTGGCCGGCGCCCGGACCGGCCCGCCCGCCCTGTTCATCCCCTCGCTCGGCATGCGCGACTACGAGCGGGAGTTTCTCGCCAAGATGGAGCGCCGCAGCGTCGCCTGGTTCATCCGCGCGGCGGACTTCGAGAACTACTACCGGGTGCGCATCTCCCGCAGCGAGCAGGACCCCAACGCCCTCGAACTGACCCGGTACGCGGTGTTGGGAGGGGTGGCCGAAGAGCCCGTCACCGTGCCGCTGCGCGTTGCCGTGCGCAGCAAGGCGGCCTTCCGGGTGCTCACTACCGCCGCGGCCGACAGCTTCACCGTGGCGGTGGAGGGAGAGGTGGTGGACAGATGGAGCGACGGCCGGCTGGGGACCGGCGGCATTGGTTTCGAGGCCGAACAGGACGACCGTGCGCGGCTGTATTGGGTAAAGCTGACCCCGCGTGGGCGGCAATCCCAGCCGGCCGCATCGAGAGGGATTGCACCGCGGCGAAAGCAGCGCCGCTAATGGGAGTAACGATGCTATGAGCAGCATGCCGATCAGGACCACCGCGAAGGTCACAAGCCTCCGCACCGTCGATATCGAGAAGAGCGCCAGAGGCGCCGATAGTGCCGCTTCTCTGGCGGCCGCTGTCGCGTTGCACCTGGGAGGCAAACGCGAGGAAGCTCTCCAGGAGTTGCAGCGCGCCGCCGCGGCCGGTGATGCGTCCCCCGACATCCTGGTGGCCATGGGGCACATCCAGTTTGAACTCGGGCGCTTCGAAGAGGCCGCCGCCAGCTACAAGGCGGTGGCGGAGCAGAAACCGCAGCAGGCCGCCGCCTGGTTCAACCTGGCGGTGTGCCTGGAAAAGACCGGGGCCTGGCGCGAGGCCGCCGGTCGTTTCCAGAAGGCCTGCACGCTCGATCCCTCCCAAACCGACGCCCACCTGGGCCTGGGCATGTGCCTGCTCCGTCTGGACGATGCCGACGGCGCCATGGCCGCCTTCGACCAGTGCCTGGCGCTCGCGCCCGGCAACGAAGAGGCCCGCTTCGGTAAGGCCGTCGCCATGCAGATGCAGGGGCAGGTGGAGGAGGCGGCCAAGGTCTACAACGCCATCCTCGAAGCCAACCCCGAGTGCGAGGAGGCACTATCGAATCTCACCCTCATCGGCATGGCCCGGGAGGACTACGAGATGGTGCGGGAATACTCCGAGAGGCTGCTGGAGTTGCGTCCGGACTCGACCGTGGCGCTCGAAGGACTGGCCACCTGGGCGGCCGCCGCGGGCGATCACGCCCTCACCGCCAAGTTCTGCACCCTGCTGGTCTCCGCCGTGCCGGGCCACTACGAAGGGTGGTTCAACCTGGCGCTGGCCTACCAGAAGGCGGAGCAATGGAGGGAAGCCGCCGAGGCCTACGCCGAAGCGCTGCGCCTGAAGCCGCAATCCGCCCAGGCCTACACCAACCTGGGGATCGTGCGGGAAGAGATGGACGATCTTTCCGGCGCGCGCGATGCCTACGAGCACGCCCTCCGGGCGGACCCGGGCGCACCCACTGCCATGTGGAACCTGGCGCTGCTGCTCGAGCGCACGGGCCACCCCGAGGACGCCGAACACTTCTACCTCAAACTGCTCGATAAGGACCGCCAGGAATCCGAAGCCGCCTTCCGGCTGGGCTGCCTCAGGCTGGGGCGCGACGATCACGGCGGCGCCCTGGAAGCCTTCGAGACCTGCCTCAAGCGACGGCCCGACTGGCCGGAAGCCCGCGCCAATCTCGCCCTGGCCGCCAGCCGCGCCGGCGAACGCGATCGCGCACAAAGCATCTACGAAGAGATGCTCGACAACGACCCGCGCTCCATGGAGGCCCTCCGCGGCCTGGCGGCGGTGGCGCTGGAGGCCGAAGACTTCGCCACCGCGCTCGAGTATCACGTGCGCCTGATCGATCTCGGGGAGCGTTCGGTCGAGATCCTCTACAACGCCGGGCTGCTCTACCAGAAGGCCGAGCAGTTCGACGAAGCGGCGCGCTTCTACCGCCAGGCTCTCGCCCAGCAGCCCGATATGGCCGAAGCGCTGCTGAATCTCGGCCACGTGCTCGATGCTCTGGGGAACGCCGAGGAGGCGCGCACCTGCTGGACCAAGGCGCTCGAAGCCAGGCCCGCGCTCGCCCAGGGCTACTTCGGCGCCGCCATGGATTGAGCGGCAACACGTTATTCCATTCAGCATGCTGGACGCCCGCGCCCTGGAGGCGCGGGCGTCCGCGGGTAGCGCGGGATAATAGGGCATGCGCAGCCTCCTTCTGCTTCTGCTGTTGTTTACCGGCTGGGCGCCGGCGCAGGTCACCAGACCCTTTTTCTTCATCCAGGCCAGCGATCCCCAATTCGGCTACTATGCCCGCTCTCTGGACGATTTCCGGCAGGAAACCGCCAACTTCGAGTTCTTGATCGCCACGGCCAACCGGCTGCGCCCGGCCTTCGTGGTGGTGACGGGCGACCTGGTGAACCGGGCCAGCAACCCGGGGCAGATCGCCGAATACCTTCGCATCGCGGCCAGGCTGGACGAGGCCATCCCGCTGTACAGCCTCCCGGGCAACCACGACATCGGCGACACCCCCACGGCGGACCACCTGGGCAATTTCCGCCGGCGCATCGGCCCGGACTACTACACCTTTCGCCACGGCGGCGCGGCCTTTTTCGCGCTGAACTCGTGCGTGATCTCCAACCCGGACCGCCTTCCCGGCGAGTTGGAAAAGCAGGAGACCTGGCTGCGTGCGGAGTTGGCCAAGGCGCGGCAGGAGGGCGCCTCGCCCATCATCGCCTTCCAGCACCACCCCTGGTTCCTCTCCTCCGCGGATGAGCCGGATACGTATCGCAATATCCGGATGGAACGCCGCAAGCCCTACCTGGAACTGTTCCGCACGCACGGCGTGACCCACATCTTCGCCGGCCACCTGCATCGGAACTACGTGGCCCGGGACGGCAACCTGGAGATGGTCACTACCGCCTCGATCGGGCAGCCGCGAGGGGACGACCGCGCCGGTTTCCGCGTGGTCATCGTGCGTCCCGAGGGCGTCGAGCACCGGTATTACGACATGGGAATGGTGCCCAACCGCATCGAACTGGAAGCCGCTCGAACGGCCGCCCGTTGAGTCTGCCGCAACTGGTAGACTGAACCCCATGAAATCGATCGCCGTTCTTCTGCTGTCCGCGTGGATGGCGCCGCTCGCGCCGGCGCAGTCCCGCGAGGAACGTGTAGCGCGCGCCGCCGCCTCGCTCCAGGACTCCCTGGTGGCGCAGCGGCGCGACTTCCATATGCACCCGGAGCTCTCTAACCGCGAGGAGCGCACCGCGGGCGTCATCGAGGCGAAACTGCGCGCCCTGGGGTTCGATGAGATCCGCACCGGCGTGAGCCGCTATGGCATCGTGGCGCTGCTGAAGGGCGCCAAACCCGGCCCCACCGTGGCCCTCCGCACCGACATGGACGCCCTGCCCATCGAAGAAACCCTCGACGTGCCGTACCGCTCGCGGAACAAAGGCGTCAAGCACGCCTGCGGGCACGACGTCCACATGACCGTGGCGCTGGGCGCCGCGGAGGTGCTCAGCGGCATGCGCAAGGAGATCGCCGGCAACGTGAAATTCATCTTCCAGCCGGCCGAGGAGGGCGCGCCCGAGGGCGAGGACTCGGGCGCCGACCGCATGATTCGCGAAGGCGCGCTGGATAATCCCCGCCCCGCCGCCATCTTCGCTCTCCATACCGCGCCCAACCTGCCGGCGGGCAAAATCGGCTATGTACCCGGCGCCATGCTGGCTTCCTCGGATTCCTTCACCATCGTGGTGCGGGGCAAGAAAGCGCACGCCGGCTGGCCGCACCAGTCGGTGGATTCGGTAGTGGTGGCGGCCGAGTGCATCACCGCGCTCCAGACCATCCGCAGCCGCCGCATCGATCCGGTGGAACCCATGGTTCTCACGGTCGGCACCATCGCGGGCGGCAACCGCCACAACATCATTGCGGAGGAGGTCCGCATGGAGGGCACGCTGCGCACCCATAACGAGGCGGTGCGGGAGCGCGTGATGGCGCTGATGAAGCAGATCCTCACGGGCGTGGCGGAGACCCATGGCGCGAGCGCCGAGATCCGCTGGTCGGCGCGCTCGAACCCGCCCACCATCAACGACGCGGCCCTGGTGGAGGCCACTCTGCCGGTGATGCGCCGCACCCTGGGCGCGGAGAACGTAGTGCAGGTGCCGCCGGTGATGGGCGCCGAAGACTTTACGTATTACCTGCGCCGGATTCCCGGCCTCATGTTCTGGCTGGGGGTGGGGAACGAAGGGAAGGGAATCACCGCGCCCCTCCACACGCCCGACTACGACGCCGACGAAGCCAGCCTCCAGGTGGGGGTCAAGCTGATGGCCAACATCGTGCTGGACTACCTGGAGCGCGCCGGGCGCCAGTGACGCCGGACCACACCTGTGCCGTCCGGTGACACGGCAACCGCCGCGCGCCGCCGCACGTCACCGCTATTAAGATGCATCTGTCCGTGTTGTGCGCGGCGGCTCTCGTGGCGCTGGTTCCGATCGGCGCCCGCGCGGAGGGGAAGCCGGTTATTTCGGTGGAGGTGGCCGGTTCGCGTACGCCCTGGGAACTGGAAACCAAGCCCGGCGCGCCGCTCGACCCCGCCAGCGTTCGCCAGGATGTGAAACGCCTGTGGGCCACCGGCCGCTTTGAAGACGTCCTGGTGGAGTCTACCGAGGAGTCCGGTGGAGTGCGGCTGATCTTCCGCGTGCTGGAGAAGCCGCGGATGCGCGTGCGCAAGGTCGTCATCGACCCGCCGACGGCCGGGTTGCAGGTGCCGCTCGAAGCCAACTCCTTCGTAGACGCGCAGAGCGCACAAGCAGCCGCGGCCGAGCTGCGCGCTCAGCTTGTGGCGCAGGGCTTTCCCGACGCCACCGCCCGGGCCGAGCTGGTGCCCGTGGATTCCGCCCGCGCCGACGTGCGCATTGCCGTCGACAAGGGCAAGCCCGTGCGCATTCGCGAGGTGGAGTTCACAGGCGACCTGGGGGTCAAGCCCAAAGTGCTGCGCAAGGCCCTGCGCGCTACCAAGAGCAAGACGCTCGTGCCCGGCATCCCCCACCTGTGGAGCGGCTGGAAGATGCGCCCCGGTTACAGCGACGACGCCGTCCTTTCCGACGCGCTGGGGCTGAAATCCGCACTCTACCGCAATGGCTACTTCGCGGCGCGCGTCTCCCCCAATCCGCTGGAATCCGGCACGAAGGGCTCCCGTCTGCGCTACCACATCGATTCCGGACCGCTCTATGCCGTTCGCACGCTGAATATCTACAGCCCCGGCGGCGTCTTGCGGCCCATCCAGCCGGGTCCCGGCGCGAGCTTTCCCACCAGGCAGGTGTGCGGTGCGCTGCTGGAGGAGCGCCGCAAGGCCGAGCGGGAAGGGGTGATCGACTTTCAGGCGCGCCTGGAGGTTGCCGACGTTCCCGGCGGCGGCTCCGCCACGCACCAGTGGGCCGATTTCGCCGCCTACGTGGAGACCGGCCCGGCCTACCGCATCGGGCGCATCGAGTTTCGCGGGCATCACGGTTTGAGCGACATCGCCATTCGCCGCGCTATGCTGTTCGATGAGGGGCAGCCGCTCGACCAGATGCTGCTCCGCAAGACGTTGGCGCGGTTGAACCGCACCGGGCTGTTCGAGCCGCTCTCCCCGGCCAACGTGGTGGTGAACACCGCGCCGGGGACCGACCGCGCCGATCTCATTGTGCACGTCCGGGAGCGCAAGCGCGGTCACTGGGCCATTTCCGGTCCGGTCGGCCCGCTCAGCATTGCCGGACCTCTGCAATTCACCATCGGTTCGCGCCTACCGGCTTGGGGACGCGGCATCTTGGAGCTGTCTACCTATACCGCGTCCCTCAGCTTTATGGCCTTCGCGCATCCGCTGGCGAACTTCCTGCCGTTTCTGCCCAAGAACCGATTTCTGCTGCTGGGGAGCCTGCACCGGCCGCTGTTGCCGGGGCAGCGCTTCGTCTCCGGCTACACCATCGCGCCGCAGCTCGGCTGGCAGGGCATGCTGCTGGGCTACGGGATGTCGCAGGCGCGCGGCCTGCTGGGAGGCGTGCTCGAGAGCGAGCGCTCGCTGACCCCGCCGCTGGAGGTCAAAGTGACCCGCGGCAAGGGCCCGGACGCGCCCGTCGAGGGCATTCTCTACTGCGAGATGCCGGCCACGGCGCTCGACCGCCTGCGCCAGGTGGGGTCCGTAGCCACGGGTCTCCTGTTCGCCTTTACGCCGTTCTGACGGGAGCCCGTCGCGGGACCTACGCGGGGTACTGGCCGGTTACATAGTTGCGCAACTGCTGGATGGTTTCGGCCTGCGCGTGGATGATGGCGTTCACCATGTCGCCGATGGAAACCATCCCCACCAGCGCGCCGTTCTCCAGCACCGGGAGGTGGCGTACGTGGTGATCGGTCATGATGCGCATGCACTCCGCCACCGTGCGGCGCGGCTCCACCGTGACCACTTCGGCGGTCATGATCTCCCCCACGAGGGTCTCTTTCGACGATTTGCCTTTCAGGATCACCTTGCGCGCGTAGTCGCGTTCCGAGACGATCCCCGCCAGGCGGGCGCCGTCGACCACCGCGAGCGCGCCCACGCCCTTTTCCGCCATCAGGGCGACGGCCTCGTAGACGGTAGCCTCCGGCGAGAGCGACCATACGGCGCTCCCCTTCGCCTTCAGAATCGAAGCGACGGTTTCGACGGCGGCAACCAACTCCTCGTGCTTCATGATGGCTGGGGTCGGCTGAGTAGATGGCATGTGGTCCCTCCTCGTTTCGATGGGTCCAACGTACCACAGAAAGGCATCGCCGTGGGTCGCAGGGGCCGGTCGCCTGGGTCGAGGGGCGGTCGCCGTGGGTCGCAGGGCCGGAGGATGGGCGCGGGCCGGCCGCGGGTCCAGTATTTTCGCCCTGGGGGGCCGTGCGCCCGGCAAGCGAGCCGGAGGATTGATTTTCTGCCACTTGTATCGCCCTACAGCCTTGGTTGCCTTTTGCCGATTGTCCCTAATAAACTAGGAGCAGCACCATGCATGGACGTATTTTGAGAATCAACGCTGGAGGGCGAACATTGTGAGCTTGTGGGGCAAACGCCAGGACGAACCCGCCAAGCCGGTGAGCACCCCCAAGCCGGCACCCACCGCGCCGAATCCTACCGAAGTCAAGAAGGAGAATAAACCGTTGACCAGCAGCATGCCCCCCGGCAGGACTGAGCCGGATACTCCGCGAGGCAGCGCGGCCTCCATCGGCAAAGCCGTCAAGATCGTAGGCCAGATTTTCAGCCGCGAAGATCTCTACGTGGACGGCGATGTGGAAGGGACGATCGAGCTTATGGAGCACAAGCTCACCATCGGACCCAATGGCAAGGTGCAGGCAGGCATCAAAGCGCGCGAGGTGGTAGCCCTCGGCGTGATTCAAGGCAACGTGGAAGCCAGCGATCGCCTGGAGATCCGCAAAGATGCCAAGCTTGTGGGCGATATCCGCACGGCGCGGATCATCATCGAAGACGGCGCCTATTTCAAGGGCAGCATCGACATCGTGAAGCCTGAGCCTGCCAAGCAGGCGCCCAAGAGCCAGCCGCCGGCGCCGCAGCCCGCCAGCACGCCCCCGGCAAGCAATGCGGCGGAGGTCAAACGATAACAGGCGATGAGGGCCGCTTCGCTGGCCGAAAGGCTGCGTAACCTGTTTCGCGGCCCCCGCTTGTCGGGCGAGTCGGCCGTGGCCGGAACTGTACCTCCGGCCTCTTCTCGGCGCTCCTCCTCCCGTTCCGGGGACCGGGAAGTGATCTCTTCCCGCCAGAGCCGTGGCCTGGAGCAGTTCTTCAGCTACATCCGCGACCAGACGGGATTGACCATCCTGGATCTTGGCGGCGCCAGCCAGGCCAACGTCAGCTTCATTACCAACCTGGGCCACAAACTCTACTCCGTGGATCTGCTCCGCAGCATGGAGGAGACCTTCGGTACGGACGACCTGACCGAGCAGTCCAATCCCGGCCGCATCGACTATCTCCTGCGCCAGAACCTGGACTACCCGGAAGACACTTTCGACGGCGTGCTGGTCTGGGACGTCCTGGAATACATGGCGCCGGCGCTGCTTTCCGCCACCCTGGAGCGCCTGCACCATATCACCAAGCCCACCAGCTACGTGCTCTGCTTCTTCCACTCCGACGAGCGCGCCGGCACGGTGCCCTTCTACAGCTTCCGCATCCAGGACTTCAACGTGTTGCAGGTTTCGCAGCGCGGTAGCCGCCGGCCGGCGCAGTTGTTTAACAACCGTACGCTGGAGAAGCTCTTCCAGCGCTTCGATTCGGTGAAGTTCTTCCTGACGCGGGAAAACCTGCGGGAAGTGATCGTCAAGCGATAAGCCCGGCGGGCGCATTCGAAGCCGGCTCTGGCGCTCGCCCGCTATAATGGTTGTATTCCCTTCTAGGAGAACCTTTTGTCGCTGGAAGACGAGCTGCTGAAGCAGCGCCTGGGGCGGATTCGCGACCTCGAGGCGCTGGGCTACCGGCCTTATGGCCGGCGCTACGATATCACCCACACCATTCCCGGCATTCTGGCGGAGTACGGCTCGAAGAGCGCCGAAGAACTCGATCCGCCGGTGCGGGCGCGCATCGCCGGGCGTGTCCAGACGCTGCGCCGCATGGGCAAGGCGGGCTTCGCCCACCTGCAGCAGGACGGCGAGCGCCTGCAGATCTACATTCGCAAGGACGCGGTGGGGGATCGCGATTTCCAGCTCTTCCAGATGCTCGATATCGGCGACATCGTGGGCGCCGAGGGCTATCTTTTCCGCACCCGCACGGGGGAACTGAGCCTCCACGTGGAGTGCCTGGAGCACCTTGCCAAGACGCTGCTCTCGATGCCCGAAAAGTGGCACGGCCTGGAGGACGTCGAGACGCGCTATCGCCAGCGCTACCTGGACCTGATCGCCAACCCGGAGGTCCGCAAGGTCTTCGTCACCCGTGCGCGGGTCATCGCTTCGCTGCGCGCGCAGCTCGAGCGGCGCGGCTTCATCGAGGTCGAGACCCCCATGATGCAGCCGGTCTACGGCGGCGCCGCGGCGCGTCCCTTCGTGACCCACCACAACACGCTCGATTTGGATCTCTACCTGCGCATCGCGCCGGAGCTGTACCTGAAACGCCTGGTGGTGGGCGGCCTGGAGCGGGTCTACGAAATTAATCGCAACTTCCGGAACGAGGGCCTCTCCACCCAGCACAACCCCGAGTTCACCATGCTGGAGTTCTACCAGGCTTACACGGATTACCGCGGCCTGATGGACCTCAGCGAAGAACTGCTGCGCCAGGCGGCCATCGACGCCACCGGCGGCACGGCGGTGGAGTACGGCGGCGCCACCATCGACTTCGCGCGCCTGGAGCGCTACAGCATGCGCGACGCCGTGGTGGAGTTCTGGAGCGGCGACGGCCGTCCCACGCCCGAAGACGTGCGCGACCCCGAGTGGCTCCTGCGCCACTCCGAAAAGCCCACGCCCGGCGAAGCCCTCACCGACATCTTCGAGCGCGTGGTGGAGGAGAAGCTCGTCCGCCCCACCATCATCTACGACTATCCCGTGGAAACCTCGCCGCTTTCCAAGAACAAGCCCGAGGAGCCCGAGTTCGTCGAGCGGTTCGAGATCTACGCCGCCGGCATGGAGATCGGCAACGCCTACACCGAGTTGAACGACCCGCAGGAGCAGCGGCGGCGCTTTGAAATGCAGCTCGCCATGCGCGCCCGCGGCGACGAGGAAGCGCACCAGATGGACGAGGACTACGTGCGCGCCCTCGCTTACGGCATGCCGCCCACGGGCGGCGAAGGCATAGGCATCGATCGCCTGGTCATGATCCTCACCGGCAGCCGCTCCATCCGGGACGTCATCCTGTTCCCGCTGTTGCGGCCCGAGGGCCCCATCGGCCTGGTCGAGACCTTGCGTAACTTGGATCAAAGTTGAAGTTACTATCCTGGTTCGAGTTCTTCATCGCCAAGCGCTACCTGCGGGCCCGCCGCAAGGAGGCGGTGATCTCGGTCATCACCGCCATTTCGATCATCGGGGTGGCGGCGGGTGTGATGGCGCTGATCATCGCGCTGGCCGTGAACAACGGCTTCCGCCAGACGCTGCAGCGCAACCTGCTCGGCGCCATGGCGCACGTGAACGTGCAATCGCGCTTTCCCGGCGAGGGCATCGAAGAGTGGCGCGGGCTGGTGGAGCGCATCCGCAAGGAGCCGCACGTCACGGGCGCTTCCCCGGCGCTTTACGCCCCGGTTTTTCTCACCGGCCCGCTGCAATCGAAGGGCGCGGTGCTCAAGGGCGTGGACGTAGCCGCGGAACTCGAGATCAGCGAGACGCTGCGCAATCTCAGGGAAGGTTCGCTGGACGCGCTGCGCAACCGCGACGGGCGCGACTACCCCGGCATCATTCTCGGCAGGCGTCTCGCCGAGGACCTGGGCATGGTGGTCAACAGCGTGGTCACCATCACCAGCCCGCAGGGCGAGCTGACCCCCTTCGGCCCGCGCCCCGCCATCCGGCGCTTCCGCGTAGCGGGGGTGTTTGAAACCGGCTTCTTCGAAGTGGACGACCTGTGGGCCTTCACCTCGCTCGAATCCGCCCAGCAGATGCTTTCGCTCGAGAACGTGGTGAACCAGATCGAGGTGAAGCTCGACGACCTGAACCGCGCGCCCGAAGCCGCCCAAGCCATCGGGGCCACTCTGGGGGAGAACTTCACCATCTCCACCTGGATGGAGCGCAACCGCCAACTCCTGAACGCGCTCAAGATGGAGCGCGCCGTCACCATCATCACCATCGGGCTGATCGAACTCGTGGCCGCGCTCAATATCCTGATTGTGCTGGTCATGATGGTGATGGAGAAGTACCGCGACATCGCCATCCTGATGTCCATGGGGGCGCGCCACGCGCAGATCCGCCGCATCTTCATGCTGCAGGGCGTGCTGATTGGCGTGGTGGGCGCGGCCATTGGGCTGGCGGCCGGCTACACCCTCTCTTTCCTCGCCGACAAGTACCGCTGGGTACGGTTGGATGAAGCGGTCTACTCCCTCAGCTTCGTGCCTTTCGAGCCGCGCTGGATCGATGGACTCTGGGTGGCCGCGGCCGCCGTTCTGGTGAGCTTTGTGGCGACGCTCTACCCGGCGCGCAGCGCCACCCGCATCGCCCCGGCCGAAGTATTGCGTTACGAGTAGGCGGCGGGTATGCTTCCGGTATGTCTACCAGGAGCAGCCGCCGTGCCTTTTTCGGCAGCACCGCAGCGGCCGTGACCGCCTCCGCCCTTAAACCGGAGGCCGCGGCGTCGCAGGTAATCGCCGGATTCGACCAGACCGCCACCGAAACCGACCAGACGCAGCCCTGGCAGCCGTTCAGCGACCGCAAGATCCGGATGGGGCTGGTCGGCTACGGGCTCTGCCGCTTTTCGGCCGAGTTCGACTTTCAAAACCACCCGAACGTCACGATCGAAGCCGTGAGCGACCTTTTCCCGGACCGCTGCGCGGCGCTGGCCAAACGCGTGAACTGCGCCAAAACCTACCCCTCGCTCGAGGAGATGGTGAAGGACGATCGAATTGAAGCCATCTTCGTGGCCACCGACGCGCCCTCGCACGCCCGGCACTGCATCGAAGTGCTGAACCACGGCAAGCACGTCTGCACGGCCGTGCCCGCCTTCCGCGGCGATATTGAAGACGCGGAGCGGCTGCTCGAGTGCGTCCGGAAAAACCGCGGCCTGGTCTATGCCATGTTCGAGACCTCGGTGTTCCACGACGACCTGTACGCCATGGAGAAGCTGTATGCCGCGGGTGTCTTCGGCCACCTGGTCTACAGCGAAGGGGAGTACTGCCACCCGCACGTCCTGGGGACGCCACCGCTGGCTTCCTACAAAGACTGGCGGGCGCACGGCTCCCCCATGTGGTACCCGACCCATGCCACCGCCTACTACGTCGGGGTGACGCACAAGAGCCTGGTGGAGGTGAGCTGCCTGGGCACCGCGCCGTTCGATCCGCGCGAGCGGCGGCCCAACGCCATCGGCAACATCTTCAACTCCGAGGCCGGCCTGTTCCGCACCAGCGAAGGCGGGATCGCCCGGTTCATCGTCTGCAAGTCTCAGGGGGAGTACCTGGAAGCCGGGAGGATCCGCGGCGAGTACGGCGGCTACGACTGGCACAACGGCAGGGGCGGCGGCTTCACCGGCGACGCCCGCGGCAAGCAGCGGTTGAAGGATGCCCTGGCGAAGGGCCTGAAGCTGAAGAAGTACCAGCTTCCTCCGGGCGTCCGGCCGGGCGGCCACGGCGGCTCCCACGGCTACCTGGCGGAGGATTTCATCGACGCCATCCTGCGCGGCCGCAAACCGGCGGTGGACGTGATCGATGCGCTGAACATGACGGTGCCCGGCTATTACGCGCACCTCTCCGCCATGAAGGACGGGGAGACGATGAAGATCCCGCAGTATTCGCTCTGACGGCTCAGACCCGCTCCTTGAGGAAAGCGGCCGCGTCCCGGTAGATGCGTTCCTGCTCCTCGGGCGCGATGTTTCCGAGGCCGTGCCCGCCGTCCGGCACCATCACCAGCCGGTGTTCCACGCCTTCGCGCCGCAGGCGTTCCGCCATCATCGCCGATTGCTCGTAGGGCACATCGGTGTCCGCGGTGCCGTGCACCAGCATGGTGGGGGGATAGTCGTGGGTCACGTTGCGGATGGGGCAGTAAGAGTCGAACCAGCGGTCCTTCGTGTCCGGATCATGGCCCGCCACTTCCTTGGGCCAGGTGCCTTGCTGGCGGCAGTGGAGATAGAAGCGGCCCCGCCGGTTGTTCGGCGGCGGCTCGGAAAGGGGCGCTTTGCCCACCACGGCCAGGGCCTCTTGGCGGGAGATGGCGGGCTGCTTGAGGTAGAACGGATCGGGCCGCGAATACCAGGGCCCGACGATATCGCCATAGCCCCAGTAGGAGACCAGCGCCTTGGGCCGCGGCTCGACGCGGAAGCCCGCCATCAGGGTGAGGTATCCGCCCGCCGATCCGCCGCAAACGGCCACGCGCCCGCCGTCGATGCCGAGCGATGCGGCGTCCCGGCGGAGCCAGCGGAAGGCGTCCTCGAGGTCTTCGATGATGCCGGGCAGCTTGGTTTCCGGGGCCAGCCGGTAATCGATCGAGACCACCGTGAAGCCCGCTTCGAGCAGGTGCCGCAGCATACGGGAACTCTCTGGCAGCCTGCGCGACCCCATGATGAGCGCGCCGCCATGGATCCACACCGCCACGGGATCCCCGCGCCGGTAGACATCCGCCTTGATCTCACAGCCCGGAACGGACTTGTAGACGAGGGTCTGCGGTTGTGCCGCGGCCGCTTTCAACCACACCGGTACCGCCGAAAGCAAGAAACTCCTGCGTTGCATGACCCCGAGGCTATCACAACCGGTCTCTGCCACTCACCTACCCGAAACAGCGCTCGAGTGCGCCGTCCAGTTCGCGCAGATCGGACAGCAGCACGTCCGGCCGGCAGGAGGCCAGTTCCTCGCGCGTGGAGATACCGGTAGAGACCGCGATGGAGGCGATGCCGTTGGCCTGGGCCGCCAGGATATCGGCCGGGGCGTCGCCGATCAGAGCGATGCGGGCGCCGCGGCCGATCAGTCCTTCCTTGCGCGCCCGGCGGATGGCGAGTTTGGCCAGCGCCGCGCGCGTCCGCGCCATCTCCCCGAAGGCGCCGAAACGGAAGTAATCCTTCAGCCCCGCACACGCCAGCTTGCGCCAGCCGATGCGCGTGAAGTTTCCGGTCACCAGGCCCATCACCGCGCCGCGTGCGGCCAGCCGGCGCAGCGCCATGCGGGCGCCGGGGCAGGTTTTGCGAGTGAGGTCCGGGCAGGTCCGCAAATAGAGACGTTCGGCGGCGCGCGCGATCTCCGGCATGGCGGCGCGAATGGCTGCAGGCCGCGCGCCGGCGGAGCGCATCATGACGGCCACGATATCCGGGTCCAGCATGCCATGCACGGGGATGCCGTCGATGGTGGTCTCCAGGCCCGCGACCTTCCTGACCGCCTCCACCAGCGCCTGCCTGTGGTGGGGGCCGGCGCGCCGCACCAGCGTGCCGTCGATATCGAACAGCGCCAGGACCTCCATGCTTCCATTAAAGCCTAGAGCGGCCTGGAAAGCCTAAAGCGCCCTGGCCGATGCCAGGTAGAGCGCGTTCAGCAGCAGCCGGAAGGTCGCATAGGTCTGGGAGCGGAACTGCGGGCGGAAGCCGAACAGCACTACGCGCCCGGCGCCGTGCCGGACCTCGACCAGCAGGGCCTTGCCGGCAACCGCGCTCTCGCCGGAGATCCAGCCGCTGGCGAGCAGGTCCTTCGTGGCGTAGCGCGCGATCACCCGCACCTCGCCGTCGGGGCTGTCGTCCTCGAAGGCGTATCCGCCGGTACTGAAGGCGATGGCCTCGGGGGGCATGCCGTGCGCCAGCGGGTGCGAGTTGTCCACGTTGACGCGCAACAGCGAGCCGGGGCAGTTGAAGCGCGCCGTTCCCGACCGCAGGACGTTGCGCACCGGCAGGGGGAAGAACTCGACCGGCAGATCGGCGGCGCGGTCGAAGGTGATGAGGGTGCCGCCCTCCCGCACAAAGGCGTCCAGTGCGGCCAGGCCCTCCAGGCCGATGCCTCCCAGGTACTCGGGCCGCTGCGCGCTGCGGTCGCGCGAATCAGAGCGCCCCTGCCGCGCGCCGTGCAGGATCGAGGCGGCGCTCTGGGAAGCCAGGATCAGGCTGTCGAAGCGCTCCCGCAAACCGCCCTTCTGCACCTCTTGATTGCCTACCGCGGTGTAGGGGACGCGGAAGCGTTCCAGCACCCACTCGGTCCAGCCCACGTCGGCGTAGCCCGCAGGGGGCTGATAGAGAGCCACCCGCGGGACGCGCAGCTCCCACGCCGCCGGAGCCGCGCCGTTGGCGGTGCCGTCCGCGGCCCACCGCACCGTCTCGCCGCGCTTCAGCATGTCGGCCAGGGTGAGGAACGAGTGAGTATCGCGGCGGTCGAGCGAGGGCTTCCGTTCGGAGGGCCGCCAAGGCTCGAGTGGCGCCTCGAAGCGCTGGTCCACGCGGTCCACCGCTACCCCCATCAGCATCCTGAGGGTCCAGCCGGCGACGTCGTAGGGCCGCTTCACCGGGCCGCCCGGCCCGCTGCGGATGTCGGGATAGCGTTGGGGCTCGAGCAGGTCCACCAGGTAGGCCCGGAAGGGCTGCGCCGCGGGCAGTACCACGGTGCCCGCCGGATAGCGCTTGCCGCCGGCGGTGAACTCCTCGCGCGCGCGCTTCACCTGGACGCCCGCAAAGGCCAGACGTTCGAGCATCTCGTCGGCCGCCGAGGCGTCCCACTGCTCCGGCGGCACCACGTAAGCATACGGCCCGCCCTTTTCGCCCGTCGCAATCGCGGCGCGCGCCATCTGCCAGGCCTTCAGCAGAAAGTCCGACCGCAGGGCGGCGGCGGTGTTCAGCAGCGCGAAATCCGAAGTAAGGATGTAGTCGATGGCGTCGCGCAAGGCCCAACGGCCGCCCATCCAGGGCCGGTCGTAGAAGACCGAAGGCTCGCGCACGGGAATGCCGTTGGCGAAGGTGCCGTGAATTTCGCTTTCCTCGTATACCTTGGGGGTGGCATAGGAGTTGAGCGCCGTCTCGGTGAGGATGCCGTGCATGTTGTGGAATGCCGGTGCGGAGCGCAGGCCGCCGTTCCACCAGCCGTCGAACGAAACGTAGGAGAGCACCCCGGGCTTGTTCTCCCGGGCGAAGCGGTCCCGCATGGCGGCGCCGATCAGGTTGATCCCCGCCATCACCGGAGCGGGGATGTTGGGATTCAGCGGTTCGGCGTAGGGGGGAACGAAGATGCGGGCAGGGAAGGGCGGCTTCTGGTGCTGGTTGTAGACGATTTGCGGGAACCACTCCTGGAAGAGCATGCGAGTGACGTGGCGCGTTTCCGCCAGGTTGAGCATGAACCAGTCGCGGTTGTTGTCGTGTCCGGCGTAGCGATGGTAGAGGCGCGGCAGCGACGCTGTCTCGTGGGGCGTGCCCACGTTATCGCGATACCAGTGCGCCACCCAGTCCAGGCCGTCGGGGTTGATGACCGGCACCTGCAGCAGGATCACGTCGCGCCGGATGGCGCGCACTTCGTCATCCTCGCCGGTGACGAGCCGCCAGGCCAGTTCCGGAGCGTGCTGCGCGGGCGCCACCTCGGTGGCGTGCAGCCCGGAATCGATCCACACGATGGCTTTGCCCTCGGCCGCGAGCCGGCGCGCCTCCTCCGCGGTGGCCTCCCCCAGCGCCAGCCGCCGGCTGATCTCGCGGTAGCGGTCCAGCCTCCGCAGGTTGGCCGCATCGGAGATGAACGCCACGTACATCGGCTTGCCGAGGGTAGATTTGCCGAACTCCTCCACCCGGATGCGGTCGCTCGAGGCGGCCAGCTTCTGGAAGTAGCTCGAGATCTGCCGATAATCGGCCAGCTTGTAATCGTCCCCCGGACGGAAGCCGAAGTGTTCGGCGGGAGCCGGCACCCCGGCGCCGCGGCAGAGCGCCGCGACCCAGAGTAGTACGAGAAGGTATCTTGCGCGCATGTACATCGCAGCATAACATCGCGAGCACGGGGCCCGAGGCCCTAGAATAGGGGTGTGCCCGCACGCTACCAGATCGGACTCATTCAGATGGCCTGCTCGGCCGATCCCGGGGAGAACATGGCCAAGGCCGAGTGGCGCATCCGCGAAGCCGCCGGACGCGGCGCGCAGGTCGTCTGTCTTCAGGAGCTGTTCCGCTCTCAATACTTCTGCCGGGAGGAGAAGGCGGAGTGGTTCGACCTGGCGGAGCCTGTCCCGGGCCCCACCACCCAGCGGCTCTCGGCCCTGGCGGTAGAACTCGGGGTGGTGATCGTGGCCTCGCTATTCGAGCGCCGCGCCGCGGGCGTCTACCATAACACCGCCGCGGTCATCGACGCTACGGGCGAGTTGAGCGGCATCTACCGGAAGATGCACATCCCGGAAGATCCGCTCTACTTCGAGAAGTTCTATTTCACCCCCGGCGACCTCGGCTTCCGTACCTTCGATACCCGCCGCGGCCGAGTGGCCGCGCTGGTCTGCTGGGACCAGTGGTATCCGGAAGCCGCGCGGCTGGCCGCGCTGGGCGGCGCCGAGGTGCTGTTCTATCCCACCGCCATCGGCTGGCATCCTTCGGAGAAGGCGCAGTATGGCGCCGCGCAGTATGACGCCTGGCGCACCATCCAGCGCGGCCATGCCATCGCCAACGGGGTCTACGTCGCGGCGGTGAACCGGGTGGGCTTCGAAGGCCCGCCGGAGCAGGGAATCGAGTTCTGGGGCGGATCCTTCGTGGCCGATCCCTTTGGCCAGGTGATCGCCCAAGCCTCTCACGACAAGGAAGAAACCCTCATCGCGGAGATCGACCCCCGGCGCATCGAGGAAGTCCGGCGCAACTGGCCCTTCCTGCGGGACCGCCGTATCGACGCCTACGGCTCGATCGCAAACCGCCTCATCGACTGATTCGAAACCGCGCCATCCGCGCCGCGGCGCCCTCTCACATCGAGAGCAGCCGTGTAAAAAAGGAACGGTAGCGCTGCAACACTACGCGCAAATCCTCTGTGGAGACGTTGTCGCCGAGGTCCCATTGGCGTTCCAGGCGATCGCGCTCCTCGGCGAAGCTCTCGGCCAGCCGGCGGATGCACTCGGCCACCAGCTCATCGGCCTGCTCGACGGCCCGGCGCGGCTCGTCTACAAAGCCGGCCTGGATATCGCTCCAGCGGTCCCGCATGCCCTCGGATTCCTCCGGCGAGAACAGCATGGGCGCTTCGGTGTCCCGCGCCATGCCGGCTCCCGGGGAGCGCGTTTCCATGTACTCGGCCTCCGGCCGGCGTTCGCCGTGCGGGGCTCCCCGGATGCGCTCGCGGGTTTGCTCCCGCCTGCCCGCTCCGGCCAAATCGGCCGTCGTCAGTCGCCTGTCTCTCTCGTTCATCGCCTCACCTCGTGCAACTCGAGCAATTCATCGAACAGGGCGCG
>JAWLGN010000325.1:0-5913 GCA_041685075.1 Bryobacteraceae bacterium | reverse complement strand
GCTGCGCTGGATGAAGCCCTGCAGGAGGCCGCCGCGAGCGAAAGCGTGGTGGTGGCGGCCTATGCCTCGGTGGCGGCATATCGCGGCGACACCAGCCTGCCGGGCGGCTACCCGCAGTTGCTCGAGCGCCTCTTGGGGCTGGGCAAGCCCACCGCGCTGGTGGCGCTGGGGAACCCTTACCTGCTGCGCAGCTTCCCGCGGGTGAACGCCTATCTGGCCACCTACAGCACCGTGCCGGTTTCGGAAACCGCGGCCGTACGCGCGCTGTTCGGCGAGATCGCCATCACCGGACGGCTGCCGGTAACGATCCCTGGCGAGGCGGCGCTGGGCACGGGCCTGACGCTTCCCGTCGTCGAGGGGTCTTCAGCTCCGTCGCACCTCACCGCGGTAGTACCCTGACGCGGGCAGTGGCTTCAGCCGGAAGGTCGAAACGCACGGTAAGTTCCACGTACCGGTCGTCGCTGGCGATGGCGGTCTCGATCCTTCCTCCTTCGGCCCGGTACTCTCCGGCGGGCACTACAAAGACCAGGCGGCTGGCGGGGAAGGCCTGTTTCCAGTCGTTGCGCACCGTGGCTTCAAGCCTGCGGTGCGTGCCATCGTTCTCCGGCGACCAGGAGACGGCGATGGGCGAGGGTTCGTGCCGCGGAAGCGGGATCGGCGCCTGCGGGTCGCCGGCATAGGTGAACGACACCGGGCGGCAGCCCTGGAAACGCACCACCCGGAAGCTCTCGCTGTTCTCCTTGCCCGCGCGCTGCGTGGGGGTCCGGCCCATGGTGGTGACCTTGGGTTTCGGCCCGTGAGCTTCGTGCAGGAAGGTGATGCCGTAGCGGTCCAGCATCTCCTCCACGGGCGCGTCGTGCTCGAAGGAGTTCACCATTTTGCAGGGAACCTTGGCGCGGGACTCCAGCAGAGCATAGGCGTGCGAGAGGTCGCCGTGCCAGGGCGGGGAAAAGTTCAGGATGCTCCAGCGGGGGCCGAAATCCACCAGGTTTACCCCGTTGCCGTACCACTTCTGGTAGCCTTCGACGCGATGATTGCCGAAGTTGATCAGGTAAGGCACGCGCAGCCGCGCCAGCCCGCCCGAGATGTAGGCGGCGTTGGTGGCGGTGCTGACCAGCACGGCGTCGGCGCCCAGCAGGTTCGCGATATCGGCCAGGCGTTCGAGATACTCGGCCTGCTCCTGTCCCCAGGTGTCCATGTGGCCGAAGGTGACGAAGACCGGATCCCCCGGATAGTCAGCCACCACGTGAACGCTCCGCGGCGACCGGCGGAGCAGGGGGGCGCCGTCGCGCGCCAGGTGGACCACCAGGTCGTATAGCCCCGGAGGAGTGTCGCGGGGCACCTGCATTTCGCCCTCGACCCAGCCGTCGTAGGCCGCGGATCGGTCCTCAATGAAGCGCGCCCGGCGGGAGATTACCGCCGGTCCGGTCCGGCGCGTCAGCTCGATCCACTGCAGCTCGGGCCCATCGATTCTGAAGCGGGTGGGGAAGCTCTCGCCGGGGCGGCGAATCGCGGGCCACCCGGTGTGGGGATATTGCACGCCGTCGAGCGTGACATCCGCGGTGCGGCGCAGGTAAACCGGCGGGAGCACCGTCTCTTTGCCGGGAGCGATCGCGATATCGAGGATCGAGTGCGTCTCCCAGCCTGCCGCGATAAGCCGCAGTTCGTAGCCGGCGCCGGCGGGCAGCGCGGCCATGCGGCAGAGGCCCGTCATCCAGTTGCGATACAGGGCGTTCCGCACCACCCGGCCGTTTCTGGAAAGCACCGCGCGCAGGTCGGTGAAGAAGCGATTGTCTTCGCCGTGCACCACCAGCGAGAGTTCACCCTCCCCGCCGCTGAGGACGCGAAAGCCGGAGATGCGGCAGCCCGAGCGGCCCTCAGAGACCTGGTGCGTCAGCCGGAGGGTGTGGCTTCCGGGAGCCAGCCCCCGGGCCAGCACCACGTCGCGGTCTTCGAGCTGCGGAACGACCGTGGCCACCTGCCGGCCGTCGATCTCCGCCGTAAGGGTGCCCAGGTGCTCGGTGCCGATGTGCGCGAAGGGCATCCCGTGGCCATCCAGCGTGACCACGATCCCGGTGCCCTGAAACGCCACTTCGAGCGCCGCGCCGCCGGATTCCGTAACCAGGTGGCCCAGGCTGGCGCGGCGGAAGGCATGCTCTCTCCAGGCGCCGGAGCGCTTCACGCGCGCCTCATCGGTTGCGGGAATCCATTCGGCCGCAGGGCAGGGCAGCAGGACGGCCCCGCCGAACAGGAGGGCCGCCACTCGGAGGGCGCAGCACCGCATGCGCTCACAGTAGCGCACTTACCCCCGCCCGTGCCCGGCGGGAACCCGCCCCACCACCCGCGCGAGGATGCCGATCATAGCCAGGGCGGCGGCCACTAGAGCGAAAACCCAGGGGAGGCCGGCGACGCCCGCCAGCCGCCCGGCCGCCCAGGGCATCAGGGTGCCGCCCGTCAGGGCCGCGGTGAAGAGGATGCCGAAGACCGTCCCGGAGTGCTCTTTGAAAGCCGCCCCGGCAATCCCCAGCGCCGTGGGGAAGATGCCGGAGAGCGCCAACCCCGCCAGGCAAATCGCCGTAGCGGCGAAGACCGGTCCGGGAGCCAGCGCCGCCGCCAGCGCCGCCGCCGAGGCGCACCCGCCGCAGATCGCCACCACCATCCGCGGATTCACCCGCACCAGTACGCGGCTCCAGAAGACGCGCGCCAGCATGATGGAAGCCCAGTAGCCCGCCAGGCACCAGGACGCCGCCGCCACCGTCAGGCCGAAGCCGCGCGTCAGGTACGTCGAGATGTAGCCGCCCATGGTGAACTCGACGCCGGACTGCAGAAACAGCAGGCCCCCCATCAGCAGGACGAACGGAGAGCGCAGGAAACGGGGAATTTCGGCGATGGGGAGGCCGTGCTTCTGCTTGGGCGCGGGATACCGCAGCGCGGCGGCGAAGAGGCCGGCCGCGAGGCACAGCGCCGCCGCCGCCGCCAGCAGGCGCGCAATCCCCAGCGCGCCAAGGAGCGCGCCCGCCGCAAACGGAAGAAACACGGCGCCGATGCCGAAGAAGACCCCCAGGATGTTGAGCGCCGCGCTCTTGCGCCCCGGGTCGTCGTGCAAATCGGCCACCAGGGTGTTGGTCGAGGCGTTGAGTGCCGCGCCGCCCGCGCCCAGCAGGATGACCGCGGGCACCAGGTCCGGCAGGCTCCCGGCGCGGGCAATCAGCGCCAGCGCGGCGGCCACCAGCAGCGGGCCCAGCGCCAGCGGCGGCTTCATGCCGTAGCGATCCATGCCCACCCCCACCAGCGAACTCGCGGCCAGCATCGTGAGGTTCATATAGAGCAGCAGCCTTCCGATATCGGCCACCTCGAAGGCCAGCCGTCCGGAGAGCGCCGGCAGCACCGCGCCCAGCAGGGCCATTACGATGCCGAAGACGAACATGCCGGCATAGGCCGCCGCGCTCAGCAGGCGCCGGTGCGCCGCCGCCGAAGCGGGCTCCGGGGTCATGAGGCGGTGGCGGCCACGGCTGCCGGCCCGCGCTCGTACCACCTGGCGGCGTAGGCGTCGAACACCCGCAGGTTGTGGTCCCCCGCGATGCCGGGGACGTTGGGCGAAACGAAGGTGGGGGGATGGACGCCGCGGGCGGCCAGCCGCGCCCCGGTCTCCGCCACCAGCGACATGGCGATGAACACCGCCGCCATGGTGGAGCCGGCCGCTACCTTCTCCGGCCGTCCGATGTCCACCTGTGCGTCTTCCGGGGCTACGCAGTTGTCGATGGCGATGTCCGCGGTATCGGGAAGCTGCTTGCCGCTGGAGTGCGTGGCGGCGGCGGTGCGGTTGGCGTGGGAGGAGACCGTCACCACCTTCAGGCCGCGGGCGCGGGCGTAGAGCGCGGCCTCGATGGGGGCGGCGTTCAAGCCGCCGTGGGAGAAGACCAGCAGGCAGTCGCCCGGCTCGAAGGAGTAGCTTTGCAGAAACCGCTCGGCGTAGCCCTCGCGCCGTTCCAGCCACAGCAGTTCGCGCGCGCCGCCCGGGCCGATCACGTTGTGCCACATCAGCCGCGGGTCGTAGAGCGGGTAGAAGCCCACAAAGCTGCCGTAGCGCGGGAAGACGTCCATCACCGGAATCACGGAGTGGCCGCTGCCGTATATGTAGACGCGTTTGCCTGCGGCGATGGCCTCCGCCATGAGTTCCGCCGCCTGCTCGATTTTCGAAGCTTCGCGGCCGTGAATGGCCGCCAGCACTTCTGTAATGCGGTCGTAGTATTGGTTTGCGGACATGGTTTATCCCTCGTGGATTCCGGTATGGAGAAGGGCCAGGCGCGCGGCGCCCAACAGGCCGGCATCCTCGCCCAGGGCGGTAAGCTCGATGCGCGCGCGGGCCGCGGCGATGGGCTGGGCCCACTTGTTGACGCCTTCCCGAATGCGCGGCAGCAGAAGATTGCCGGCCTGCATCAGGCCGCCGCCCAGGACCACCATCTCGGGGTTGAGCAGGCTGACGAGGTTGGCGATTCCCATCGCCAGGTAACCGGCGGCGCTGTCCAGCGCGGCGCGGGCGCGCGCGTTCCCGCGGCAGGCCTCCGCCACGGCCTCCTCGGCGGTGGCGCATCCGGCCAGGCGGGCCACCGCGGGTCCGGCCGACTCCGCCTCCCAGCAGCCCAGCCGCGCGTACTCGTCCTTCCAGCGGGGATCCAGGGCGAACCAGCCCGCCGAGCCGGCGATGCCCTGCGCGCCGCCGACGATGCGGCCGCCGGATAGAATCCCCACCCCGATCCCTGTCCCCACCGCCACGAACACCACGTCGGTGAGGCCGCGCGCGGCGCCCAGCCACTGCTCGCCCGCCACGTAGCCCGCGCGGTCGCATTCCACCACCGCCGGGACCGAAAGCTGCCGGGCCAGCAGTTCCCCCAGCGGCACTTCGTCCCAGCCCCACAGGTTGGGCGCCCAAGCCATGCCGCTGCGCGGATTGTAAATGCCGGGGACGATGATCCCCACCGCCGCGGGTTCGAGCCGCGCCGCCTGTTCGGCGATGCCGCGCACCGTCTCGCCGGGCGTATGCGCGGCTGGTTCCTTCACGCGCGACTCCATGCGCCCGGCCTCGTCCACCAGGGCGGCGGCGGTCTTGGTGCCTCCGAGATCGACTGCCAGGACGCGGTTCATCGCTCCTTGACCAGGTCGAGAATCACGCGGTAGCGGTCGCCGCGCATCACCGATTGCACGTACTCGAGCGGGCGGCCCGTTTCGAGATAGGTGATGCGTTCGGCGGCCAGCGCGGGGGTGCCGGCGGGCACGCCCAGCAGTTCTGCGTCCTCGCCCTCGGCCAGAACGGCGGAGTGAATCTCTCGCGCGCGTGAGGGCCGCCGGCCGTAGCGCCGCTCGATCACTTCGTAGAGCGACGCATCCTCCATCGGCTCTCCCGGGAGGCCGGGCGCCAGTTCGAGCGGCACGTAGGCGGTCTGGACGCCCATGGGTTCACCATCGGCAATCCGCAGGCGCTTCAGAAAATAAACCTGGCTGGGGGCATCGATACCCAGCCGGTCGGCCAGGACGGCGCCGGCGGGCATCACCCCCCATTCCAGCACCCGCGAGCAGGCGGCCAGGCCGTGGCGCCGCATCTCCTCGGTGAAGCCTGTCAGTTCCCGCGGGCCTTGCTCCAGGCGCACGCGGGCCACGAACGTGCCGCGGCCCTGTTCCCGCCGCACGTACCCCAAATCCGAAAGCTCGCGCAGCGCCTGCCGCACCGTGATCTTGCTCACGCCGAATGTCTGGGCCAGTTCGTTCTCGGTGGGAAGCCGGTCCTCGGGCTGCAACTCGCCGGATTGGATGGCGTTGAGGATGACGGATTTGAGCTGGTGATAGAGCGGGATAGGCAGCCGCTTGTTCAATGCCGTTTGCTTCATCTGGCGTCCTTCATACGAGCGTGCGAAG
>JAWLGN010000016.1:0-35139 GCA_041685075.1 Bryobacteraceae bacterium | reverse complement strand
TGGCTCGAGTCGCAGGTGCGCCGGCAGATCGAGACGGTGGACGCCTCGCTCGTGCGCCAACCGGTGTACTCCCAGGTGCTGGCCTTCGCCGGCGGCGACCGCGGCGTGATCGATCTGCTGGCGGTGGACCGCACCGGGCGCCTGGCCATCCTGGAACTCAAGGCCACGGCCGACCTGCATCTGCCGCTCCAGGCGTTGGACTACTGGATGCGGGTGCGCTGGCACCTGGAGCGCGGCGAGTTCGTCGAGCGCGGCTACTTCCCCGGCCTCGCTCTGCGGTGCGAGCCGCCGCGGCTGCTGCTGGTCTCGCCCGCCTTCGAATTCCACCCCACGTCGGAAGCCATACTGCGCTATTTTTCACCCTCGATTCCGGTGGAGCGCGTTGGCGTGGGGTTAGAATGGCGGAAAGGGCTGGAGGTCATGTTCCGGCTCGTGGGTGCGGAGCGGCCGCACTGAGGCTCCCTGCTTATGCTGCGACTACTGAGACAAGTTCGATCCGCGGTGTCCCTGTTGAATCCCGACCAGGTGCGCCGCGCGTGCGCCGAGCCGCCGCACATCGGGCTGGTGGCGGCCACGCCGGCCGGTTATGCGGCCCTGGAGGACTTCCTTATCCCCGCCGCCGTCTCGCACGAGCGCCGCGTGGAACTGATGGACTATCTGCATCGCGCCGGCGATGCCGATGCCGTGCCGAGCGACCTGGTGATGTGTGAAGAAGGAGCCCTCTGCCCCGTCGAAAGCTTCGTCTTTCACTCCGCCGAGCCCAGCCGCACGATCGCCGAAATTCTGGACAAACGCCAGGACCTGGGAATCGCGCTGGCGCGCTTTTTCCCCCACTTCCGCAAGCAGATGGCGGACATGATCGTGCAGGGGATCTGCCGTGAAAACGCGCTGTTCGCGGTGGCCACGGCGCTGCCCAACGTGATCCCGAGCATCTTTCAGTTGCCCTGGGCGGTGAGCGAGTTCGCCTCCGATACGGTATTCATCACGCTCAACCAGGTGCGCATGGCGTTCCTGATCGCGGCGTGCACCGGGCGCGAGATCGGGTTTGCGGAGCAAAAGGCCGAAATCACAGCTATTCTTTCGGCCACGCTGGGCTGGCGCTCGCTCGCGCGCGAGCTGGCCGGCAAGGTACCGCTGGGTGCGGGCGTGGCGGCTAAAGGCGCCATCGCCTACGCCGGCACCTTCGTGATCGGCAAGGGCGTGGAACGGGTGAATAACGGGCGCCGTCCGTTGAGCCGCGCCGAGGAACAGGCCGCCTACCTGGAGGGGTTGGCGCTGGGGAGGGCCATCGCCCAAGGCGCCACGGAAACGCCGCCGCCGGAAGCGTAGCCCATTTTCGCCTCAACCATAAGGCGGCCGCGCGCGTCCTACAATGAAAAGAGGAGTTTGGAGAGGGTATGCGCATCAGATATGCCTTACTTGCACTGGCGCTGACAGGCGCCTGTTTCGCCGACACCCTGAAGCTTCGCAGCGGCCGGGTGGTGAACGGCACGTACTTGGGCGGCAGCGCGCGGCAGGTGCGGATGGAAGTCGCGGACCGCATCGAGACCTTCGAGGTGAGCGAGGTCGCCTCCATCGAGTTCAGCGGCGCTTCTCAGAGCGCGCCGGCTTCGGCGCCGGCGGCGGCGGCCGAAACGCCGCGGCCCCGGTTACGGCGCAGCGAGAACGTCCTGCGGCCCCAGACCACCACACCGGTCGCATCGGCTCCCGCGGCCAGCACCACGCCCGAGGCCGAATTGGGCGTCGAGATTCCCGCCGGCACCGAGATCGTGATCCGGATGATCGATAGCATCGATTCCGAACAGAGCACCGTGGGCCAGACTTTCGCCGCCAGCCTGGATGAACCGGTTATGGTGGGCGGGCGGACGGTGATCCCGCGCAATGCCGACGTGGTGGTGAAGCTGGTGGACGACCGTGAAGCCGGCAAGCTCACCGGGCGGACGGAACTGGCGCTCGATATCGTTTCCATCAAGGTGGGCGACCGCATGGTGGACATCAACACCCAGGCCGTAACGCGCGCCAGCGAATCGCGCACCGGCAGGACCGCCAAGATGGCTACCGGCGGCGCCGCGCTGGGCGCCATCATCGGCGCCATCGCCGGGGGCGGCAAGGGTGCGGCCATCGGCGCGGTCTCGGGCGCCGGCGCCGGCACCGCGGTGCAGGTGATCACCGGCGGTCCCAAGGTGCAGATCCCCTCGGAGACTCGCCTGACCTTTACTCTCGACGTACCCGTGAAGATATGAATACTACGCCGGTGAAACCCACCTGCATCGTGACCGGAGCCAGCCGTGGCATCGGCCGCGCCATCGCGACGGAGCTCGCCAAGACGCATCGCGTGATCGCCACCTACCGCGGCCGGCTGGATGCCGCCGAGAGCCTGCGCGAGGAGACAGGCGCGGAGATCTTCCGCTGCGACATCTCTTCGGCGGCGGACCGGGCAGCGCTGCTCGAATTCGCCCGTTCCCGCTTCGACCACCTCGACCTGCTGGTGAACAACGCCGGCATGGGGGTGCGGGAGCGGCGCGATATTCTGGAGGCCACCGAGGAGAGCTTCGACGAGCTGATCGCCACCAACCTGAAAGGCCCGCATTTCCTGACCCGCGAGGCGGCCAAGTGGATGATGCCGCGCAATGAAGGCCGCATCGTCTTCGTCACCTCCATCTCCTCCTACACCTCCTCGGTGAGCCGCCCCGAGTACTGCCTCTCGAAGGCCGGGCTGAGCATGTCGGTGGCGCTGTTTGCGGACCGCCTGGCGGCCTGCGGCGTGAAAGTCTTCGAGATCCGCCCGGGCATCATCCGCACAGACATGATTGCCAAGGTGGAGAAGGCTTACGAGGAGAAGATCGCCGCCGGACTGCTGCCGCAGCGGCGCATGGGCGAAGGTGCCGACGTGGCCCGCGCGGTGCGCGCCATCGCCGACGGCCTGCTCGATTACTCCACCGGCCAGGTGCTGAACGTGGACGGCGGCTTCCACCTGCGGAGTCTGTGAAGGAGCTTTCAGCGATCAGCGCACGGCACGCGCCAACCCCAGGCTTGCAGGCCGATCGCTGAACGCTGGTGGCTGATCGCTTGTTTCAGCGCGCGGTTTCCAGTTCGAGGCGCTGCTGTTTGAGCCAGCGCAGCCGGCTCTGGTGCTCCTGGTAGAGCGTGGCGAAGCCGGCCCACCAGTAGCCGCCCACGAAGAGCGCCAGGAACGGGATGGCCAGGTAGTTATACGTGGTGACGGCAAACCCGATCATGAGGGCGAAGTAGGTGCCGATGGCGATCTCGATATAGGGCAGCATGCCGCTGCGGCGCCGGTATTTCTTCGTTTCCAGGTTCACCTTGCGGTCGCCGATGGCGTACTTGGGAGTGCGCACGAAGCTGCTCTGGATGCCGAACAGCGCCTCCAGCACGGCGCGGGTGTTGATGATGGTCAGCCCGATGCCTACCGCGATTAACAGCGGCAACAGCAGGATGGTGCGCTTCCAGGTCTTGGGGTGCAGCTCGCGCTGGGCGATCACGTAGAACGCGGCGATCGACAGGAACGTGGCCGCGATCAGCGGAAAATCGATCAGCACCATCTGCCAGATCCCCATGTAGAAGCGCACGATCATCACCGGCACGGTGAGCGCCGCCACCACCACCATCATGGGATAGGCGATGTTGGGGGTCATGTGCATGACCGCTTCCAGCTTCAGGCGCCAGTGGATACGGGAGCGCAGGATGGTGGGAAGCAGCTTCCTGGCGCACTGCGTAAGCCCCTTGGCCCACCGGGACTGCTGCACTTGGAACCCGTGCATCTCGACGGGCAGCTCCGAGGGGCACTCCAGTCCGGGCAGGTAGACGAAACGCCAGCCCTTGAGCTGCGCGCGGTAGCTGAGGTCGGAGTCCTCCGTCAGGGTATCGTGCTGCCACCCGCCGGCATCTTCGATCATCCGCCTGCGCAGGATGCCGGCGGTGCCGTTGAAATTGAAAAAGTAACCCGCCCGGGAGCGCGCTCCGTGCTCCAGGATGAAGTGACCGTCGAGCAGCACGCCTTCCACTTCGGTCAGGAAATTGTAATCCCGGTTGACGTAACCCCAGCGGGTCTGCACCACCCCCACCTTGGGATCGGCGAAAAAGTGGACCGTGCGCTTCAGAAAGTCCGGAGGCGGGATGAAATCGGCGTCGAAGACCGCCACCAGCTCGCCAGTCGCGGTTTCCAGGCCCTTCTGCAAAGCGCCCGCTTTGAAGCCTTCGCGGTTGGTCCGGTGATGGTACTCGATGGGGTAGCCCAGGGCGCGGTAGCGCTCCACCAGGGCTTCGGCGAAGGGGTGGGTATCGTCGGTGGAATCGTCGAGTACCTGAATCTGCAGCAGTTCCCGCGGATACTCGATGCGGACGACTTCTTCGATCAGCCGCTCGACGACGTAGCGTTCGTTGTACAGCGGAAGCTGGATGGTAACCGGGGGAAGCTGCTCGAATCGGGCCGGCGGCTCGGTGACCGCGTTGCGGCGGTACTTGAAATACGTCCGGATGATGTCGTAACGGTGCAGCCCGTAGACCGACAGGATGGCCAGGATGGTGAAGTACGGAACCAGCATGGCCCAATCGAACCAGGCGAGCTGATGAATGCCCGCAAACGTGTCGTCGAACAGGCTACGAACGAAACGCTGCGCCGGTGAGGGCGGTGCTGCAAGAGCGAAGATCAACGGATATGCCAGCATAGGTCTTGCCGCCCGGGCGACGGAATCCGGCCGGCGCGGCGCAAGCCGCCCCCACAACCGCCTCCGGGGCCGGGCGAGTACAAATCAGCACATTCCGGTGCCTGCAACAAGCACTTCAGATCATAGCAGATCCCGAATGCCGTTCGAAATCGCGCAGTTCTTCGTTGTCAGCTACCCTGGTCAGCTCTCCTCGTCGTTTTGGGACGCCAGGCGCGAGACCACGGTGAGGTCCTCGAGGGTGGTGACATCGCCCTTCACTTCGCGGGTGGTGACGATTTCACGCAGCAGGCGGCGCATGATCTTGCCGCTGCGGGTTTTGGGCAGGGCGTCGGTGAAGCGGATCTGCTCGGGCCGGGCGAAGGCGCCGATTTCGCGGGTGATCCAGCGGCGCAGTTCGTCGGCCAGTTGCGTGCGGTCCCACTCGCCCTTCTTCAGGGTGACGAAGGCGGCCACGGCCTGCCCGGTGATCTCGTGGGGCTTGCCGACCACGGCGGCCTCGGCGACCGCGGGGTGGTGCACCAGGGCGGACTCCAGTTCCATGGTGCTGAGACGGTGGCCGCTGACGTTGATCACGTCATCGATGCGCCCCAGGATGTAGTAGTAGCCGTCCTCGCCGCGGCGGGCGGCGTCGCCGGTCATGTAGACGCCCTCGATGCGCTGCCAGTACTGGGAGGCGTAGCGCTGCGGATCGCGCCAGAGAGTTCGGAACATGGCGGGCCAGGGGCGGCGGATCACCAGGAAGCCTTCCCGCCCGGGTTCTACCGGCTTACCGTGCAGGTCCACGACATCGGCGAGCACGCCGGGCAACGGCAAGGTAGCGGAACCGGGCCGGGTGGGTATGGCGCCCGGTATGGGAGAGATCATGATGGAGCCGGTCTCGGTCTGCCACCAGGTGTCGACGATGGGGCAACGCTCGCCGCCGATGGTCTTGTGGTACCACTCCCAGGCGGCGGGGTTGATAGGCTCCCCGACGCTGCCCAGCAGCCGCAGGCTGGAGAGATCGTGACCGGCGGGCCACTGGTCGCCCATCCGGATGAAGGCGCGGATGGCGGTGGGGGAGGTGTAGAAGATATTGACGCGGTACTTTTCAACGATGCGCCAGAAGCGGTCCGGCTGCGGGTAGTCCGGCGCGCCCTCGTACATCACGCTGGTGGCGCCGGCGGCCAGCGGGCCGTAAACAATGTAGCTGTGGCCCGTGACCCAGCCGATATCGGCCGTGCACCAGTAGGTGTCTTCCTCTTTCAAATCGAAGACCCACTTCATGGTCGCGAGGTTTTGCAGCAGGTAGCCGGCGGTGGTGTGGACGATGCCCTTGGGCTTGCCCGTAGTGCCGGAAGTGTAGAGAACGTAGAGGGGGTGCTCGGCGTCGAGCGGTTCGGCGGGGCAATCCTCCGGGGCGGAAGCGTCCAGCTCGTGCCACCAGTGGTCGCGCCCGGGCTGCATGGTCACTTCCCCGCCGGTGCGGCGATAAACGATGACGTCGCGCACGGAAGGACAGTCGGCAAGCGCCTGGTCGGCGGCTTCCTTCAGCTTGATTTCGCGGCCGCGGCGCCATCCTCCGTCGGCCGTGATCACCACCGCGGCTTCCAGGTCCTGAATGCGCGCCTTCAGCGCCTCGGCGGAGAATCCGCCGAAGACCACGCTATGGGTGATGCCCAGCCGCGCGCAGGCCAGCATGGCGATGGGCAGTTCCGGAATCATCCCCATGTAGATGATGGCGCGGTCGCCGGTTTTCAGACCGCGCGCCTTCAGCACGTTGGCGAAGCGGCACACCAGCCGGTGCAGTTCCTGGTAGGAGATCTGGCGCTGATCTCCGGGCTCCCCCTCCCACAGGATGGCGACCTTGTTCTTGCGCGGCGTCGCGAGGTGGCGGTCCAGGCAGTTATATGCCGCGTTGATTTTTCCCCCGACGAACCATTGGGCGAATGGAGGATTCCATTCGAAGACATGGGACCACGGCTCGAACCAGTGCAGTTCGCTGGCGGCAAGCTCGCCCCAGAACTCCTCCGGACGCTCCTCGGCGCGGCGATACAGATCGCAGTATTGATCCATTCCCTGCACGTTCGCGCGCTTCACGAAGTCGGGATGCGGTGCATAGAGTTGGTTGGACATAGACAGCCTATCCTTCTATGAATAACCGGAGCGGGCGTGAATGCGTACCTCTTGCATCGCGGGAGCGTGGTGAATCTCACAGTTTCGGGTCCGCGACGCCTGGGCCAACGCGTCCGGCGGGCGGCGGAATTGCCCCGCACGCACCGGTGGTGCAGAATAGGGGGCGATGCTGGGATGGCTCTATCGATGGGCCGATGAACTGCGCCACCGCGCCCGCGGGCGGGGGGCTGCCGCCACGGGAGCGCGTGGCGAGGACCTGGCGCACCGCTTCCTCCAGCGCCGCGGCTACATCGTGGTGGCGCGCAACTACCGCCCGCCGTCCGGGCGAGGCGAGATCGACCTGGTGGCATGGGATGGCGAGGTGCTGGTCTTCGTCGAGGTGAAGACGCGCGCGAGCGAAGAGTTCGGCGCCCCGGATCGCGCCGTGGATCGCGAGAAGCAGCGCCTGCTCGATCGCGCCGCGCGCGATTACGCCCGCCGTGCCGGCGTGCCGGGCGACCGGGTGCGCTTCGACATCGTCAACGTCGTGATGGACGATCCGCCGCGCCTGGAACTGATTCCCGATGCGTTCCATCTTACGCAGACGCTATAATTACGATTTTGCCGCACCGGCGCTAACAACCGGCTCATCGGAGGAAGCAGCTATTGCCCGAACTGCGTAAGGATCCCATCACGGGGCGCTGGGTGGTCATCGCCACGGATCGCGCGCGGCGCCCTTCGGATTTCAGCCGCGAGAGCGTACCCCCGCCGAGCATGCGCTTCTGCCCCTTCTGCTACGGCAGCGAACAGAAGACCCCGCCGGAAGTGCTGGCCTTTCGCCAGGACGGCGCGCCCAACCAGCCCGGCTGGTCCGTGCGGGTGGTGCCCAACAAGTTTCCCGTCCTGGGAATCGAAGGCGAGCTGAAACGGCAGGGTGAGGGACTCTACGACAAGATGAACGGCATCGGCGCGCACGAGGTGATCATCGAGACGCCGGACCACAAGCTCACCATCCCCGATATGCCCGAAAAGCAGATCGAGGAGGTGCTCTGGGCCGTTCGCGACCGCATCAACGACCTCAAGCGCGACCGCCGCTTTCGTTATATCGTGGTTTTTAAGAACCACGGCGAATCGGCCGGCGCCACCCTGGAGCACCCCCACTGGCAACTCGTCGCGCTGCCCATCGTCCCCAAGCGCGCGCGCGAGGAAGTGGAGGGGGCCAAGATCTATTTCGATTTCCGCGAACGCTGCATCTATTGCGACATCGTGCAGTACGAGAGCGAGGCCGGCGCGCGCCTGGTGACCGAAACGGACCGCTTCATTGTGATGGCGCCCTACGCGTCGCGTTTCCCCTTCGAGACGTGGATCGTGCCGCGGCGCCACGAATCGCACTTTGAGAGCGCCGAGCCGGCCACCCTGCAGAACCTGGGGTGGGTGCTGCGCTCCACGCTGCGGAAGATCGACAAGGTGCTGGAGAAGCCGCCTTACAACATCGTGCTGCATAGCGCCCCGGTGCAGGAAGGGCCCATGGCGCACTACCACTGGTACATCGAAGTGATTCCCAAGCTGACCAAGGTGGCGGGTTTGGAAACCAAGACCGGCATCTACGTCAACCCGACGCCGCCCGAGGAGGCTGCCCGCTTCCTCCGGGACGCGGGGCTGGGGTAGTTCGCGATTGGCCGGAAGGTTGCAAGGCCTGTCCGGGTCTGCTATAAGGCATTCCAGAACTCCGTCTCCAGCCCGACCGGTAAGGAGGGCCGGCTTCCGGACCGCACCAGGCGGCCGCGGCTGCAAGTCCCGGGACGCGGGGTCGTGCGACACCATGGCTGTGAAGAGAACCAAACCGGCATCCAAGACGATTGTGAAAAGCGCCGCGAGCAGCTCTGCGCCTGCCGCCAAGAGCGGAAAGGCGGTGAGCGCCGCCTCCGGAGCCGCCGCCGCGCCGCGGAAGGCCGCGGGACCCGATCAATTGCAGCTCTACGAATCCGGCATCCGGCTGTTTCATGAATGCCGCTACCGCGAGGCGCGCGAGATGTTCACGGAAGCCGCCGGCGGGCACGACCGCGGGATCGCCCACCGCGCCGAACTGCACGCGCGCATCTGCGATCGCCGGCTCGAGGAACCCGTGGCGCTGCCCCAGACCGCCGAGGAGCACTACACCTACGGCGTGGCGCTGATCAACGCGCGCGAGCTGGCCGCCGCCCGTGAGCATTTGCAGGCCGCCCTGGCCATGGCCAACGACGCCGACCACGTCTACTACGCCCTGGCGCTATGCTACGGTTTGGCCGGAGACTTGCAGGCATCGTACGAGAACCTGAAACGTGCCATTGAACTACAGCCCCGGAATCGAATCCAGGCGCGTCAGGACGCCGATTTTGCGCCCTTCGCGGGCCTGCCTCCGCTCGACCGCCTGCTCCATCCGGAGAAAACCAACGCCTTCTAGTCCCAACCGAGGAGGGATCCGGCCTCGTCCGGGCCGGACTCAGCCGCGATGAACAGCCCGCTCAGGGTAGTGGCCATCGGCGGGGGCACCGGGCTTTCCACGCTGCTGGAGGGGCTGAAACGCTATGCCGCACCGGAGGCGGCGAGCGGCCTGCCCCGCGTGGACATCACGGTGGTGGTTACCGTCACCGACGACGGCGGCTCCTCCGGCAGGCTGCGCCGTGAATTCGACGTGTTGCCCCCGGGAGACATCCGCAACTGCATGGTGGCGCTTTCTCAGGACGCCGTCCTGCTCTCGCGCCTGTTCCAGTACCGCTTCGATACCGGCCGCGGGTTGAAGGGCCACACCTTCGGCAACCTCTTCCTGACGGCCCTGACCCGCATTACCGGCGACTTCCCGGGCGCGGTACGGGTCTCCTCGGAGGTGCTCAACATCGCCGGCCGGATCTATCCCTCCACAACGGCCAACGTGTCGCTGGAAGCAGTTCTGGAGGACGGCTCGCAGGTTACCGGGGAGACGCGCATCAGCGCCAGCCGCAAGCGTATCCGATCGATCCGGCTGGTGCCGCGGCGGGTGCGGCCCATGGCCGATACCCTGGCCGCCATCGCGGAGGCCGACCTGATTACCCTGGGGCCGGGTTCGCTGTTCACCAGCGTAGTGCCTAACCTGCTGGTGAGCGGGATTTCGCCGGCCATCCGGCGCTCCCCGGCGTTGAAAGCCTACTTCGTAAACCTGATGTGGCAGCCGGGCGAAACGGTGGAGTTCACCGCCTCCGACCACATTCGCGCCATCCACCAGCACGCCCGCGGCAAGCTGCTGGACTACGCGGTGGTGAACATCGCGCCCATCCGCCCGGCACTGAAGAAACGCTACGCCCGCACCCATGCCATGCCCGTGGAAAACGACGTGGACCGCATTATCCCCATGGGCGTCGAGGTGATGGCGGCCGACCTGCTCCAGCAGAGCGAGCGGGTGCGCCACGATCCGGCGCGCATTGCGGCGCTGGCGGTGCGGCTGGCGCGCGAGGGCCGCCAGCGCCGTCTCAAACGCAGCAAAGGAAAGAATACCGGTTGAATCCCATGGATATCGATACACCCGTAACGGCAGCCATCCTGGCGGCGGGGCTCGGCACCCGGATGAAGTCGCGCCGTGCCAAGGTACTTCACGAAGCGGGCGGCAAGCCGCTGATCGCGCACGTCATCGGAGCGGTGGAGCCGCTGGCGCCGGCCGAGCGCATCTTCGTGGTGGTGGGGCACCAGGCCGCTGCCGTACAGGAAGCCGTCGGCGCGCGCGGCGTCGAGTTCGTCCTTCAGGAGAATCCCCAGGGCACCGGGCACGCCCTGATGGTGGCCCGCGAGGCCATGGAGAAGCTCTCTGGGCTGCTGCTGATCGTTTACGGCGACTGCCCCCTGATCTCCCCGGCGACGCTCGGCCGGCTGGTGGAACAGCAGCGCCGCTCCACCGCCGCCGGCACCCTGATCTCCGCCACCATGGACGACCCCACCGGCTACGGCCGCGTGCTGCGGGATGCCGACGGCAATGTCCTGGGGATCGTGGAGCAGAAGGCCGCCACCCCAGAGCAGCTTGCGGTGCGGGAGGTCAACATGGGAATCTACTGCTACCGCGCGGAGCTGTTCTGGAAATACCTGTCGGAGATCCGGCCGGACAACCCGGCGCGCGAATATTACCTCACCGATGTGGTGGAGGTGCTGCGGCGGGCGGGCCACAGCATTCAGGCCATGACCATCCCGGACGCGCGCGAGGCCCTGGGCATCAACAACCGGGTGGAACTGGCCGAGGCCGACCGCATCCTGCGGGATCGCAAAACCAGGCAACTGATGCTCGACGGCGTCACCATCGAGCGGCCCGAGACCGTCACCATCGACCCGGACGTCTCGATAGGGATCGACACCGTGGTGGAGCCGTTCGCCCAGCTCCTGGGCGCCACCACCATCGGGGAGAACTGCCGCATCGGGGCGTGCTCCATCGTCCGGGACTCGCACCTGGCCGAGGGCGCCGCGGTGCTGCCGTTCAGCATGGTGACGAATTCGAGGCTGGAGCGTGGCGCGCAGGCGGGGCCATTCGCGCGGCTGCGCACGGAGAATCACCTGGCCGAAGGCGCGCGCGCGGGCAGTTTCGTGGAGTTGAAAAAGGCGCAGCTGGGGCGGAAAACCAAGGCTCCCCACCTGGCCTACCTGGGCGATTGCGAAATCGGCGCGGAAGTGAACGTGGGGGCCGGCACCATCACCTGCAACTACGATGGCGAGCGCAAACACGTCACCCGCATCGCCGATGGCGTTTTTGTGGGCAGCAACTCGACGCTGGTGGCGCCGCTGGGGATCGGCGCCGGCGCTTATGTGGGCGCGGGTTCAGTGATCACCGCGGATGTCCCGCCCGAAGCACTGGCGCTGGGCCGTGCGCGGCAGGTTGTTAAAGAGGGCTGGGCGAAGAAGCGCAGAGAGAAGACGGGCGCCGGATCCTAGGCGCGAGCCCGGACCCGGCCGCGCATTCCGTATCCTATCCCGCTGCCGCTGCCGAGCCCTTACGGCTCTGGAAACATTCCCGGCAGTAAACGGGCCGCCCTTGGGTGGGTTTGAAGGGCACCGTCGTCTGACGCCCGCATTGGGAGCAGGTGGTCAGGGTTTCGGTCTTGTTGAACCCGGGAGGCGATCCTCCCTGGCGTTTCATTTTGCAGGATTTACAGCGTTTGGGCTCGTTCTTGAAATTCTTGTCGTGGAAGAAGTGTTGCTCCCCCGCGGTGAAGATGAACTCTGCGCCGCACTCCGTACAGGTGAGAATGCGGTCCTGAAACTCCGGCATACCGACTCGGCTCCGCGCCCCGTGATCGTCATGGGTGGTTGGGAACGGGTGGAAGCGCGGCGGTACGCGCTCCCGCCCGTCGGGTTATTCAATCTCCCGGCGTGATTTTTTCCGGTTCCTCTTACGGGCCAGCGCCTGCTTGACCCGTTTTTTCTCTCCAGGCTTCAAGTAGAAGGAGTGCCGTTTGACCTCCTTGATGATGTCCTCTTGCTGGACCTTGCGCTTGAAGCGGCGAAGGGCGTTTTCAAGCGTCTCGCCATCCTGGAGCCTCACTTCAGCCAATACCTAACACCTCCCAACTAGACCGAAGATTTCCCACGCTTCGCGGGGAAGGTACTGATATCATAGGTGCTTGAATGATAAAGTCAAGCTGAAAATTGCGACAATCCTTCGGAACGCGCGGCCATCATAACGCTAATACCTTATTTTACAGGAATATACAGGGAAATGGAAAATGTCCTGGCAATCCTGCTCGCGGGTGGAGCGGGAGAACGTCTGTACCCGCTTACCCGGAATACCGCAAAACCTGCGGTACCCTTCGGGGGCGCCTACCGGATCATCGACTTCACACTCTCCAACTGTATCAATTCCGACGTTCGGCGCATCTTCATCCTAACACAGTATAAAGCGCTCGACCTGATCCGCCACGTGCGGGACGGCTGGAATATTCTCTCGCCCGAACTGGGCGAGTACATCGAAATTATCCCCCCCATGAAGCAGTTGGGCGAGGACTGGTACCAGGGCACCGCCGACGCGGTTTTCCAGAACGCCAGCAGCGTCCTGGCGGAGAATCCCGAGTACGTGCTGATTCTCTCCGGCGACCACATCTACAAGATGAACTACGATGAGATGATCGAGTGCCACCAGCGGCACGGCGCCGACATCACCATCGCCACCATCCAGGTACCGCCGGAGGAGGCCGGGCGGTTCGGCATCACCGAGATCGATTCCGACTATCGCATCGTGGGCTTCGAGGAGAAACCGCAGCACGGCAATCCGCGGCGTTCGTCGTTCAACTCCGAGATGGTGAGCGCCTCGATGGGGATCTACGTCTTCAACACCGCGGTGCTGCTGGAAGCGCTCCGCATCGACGCCGAAAACCCCGCCTCGAGCCACGATTTCGGGCGCGACGTGCTGCCCGCGATGCTGGATCGCGCGCGCGTCTTCGCCTACGATTTCCGGGACATGAACAACGGGGGCGCGCGCTACTGGCGCGACGTGGGCACCATCGACGCCTACTACGCCGCCAACATGGACCTGGTGGACATCACCCCGGAGTTCAACCTCTACGACCGGCGCTGGCCGCTGCGCACCCAGATGCCGCAGCAGCCGCCGGCCAAATTCGTCTTCGCGCAGGAGGGCCGCCGCATGGGCGTGGCGATGGATTCCATCGTCTGCGCGGGATGTATCGTCTCGGGCGGCCGCGTGCTGCGCAGCGTGCTCTCCCCGGGAGTGCGCATAAACAGCTATTGTGAAGTAGAGTATTCCATCCTGATGCCCAACGTGGAGATCGGGCGGTACAGCCGTATCCGGCGCGCCATCATCGACACGCGGGTGAAGATTCCCGAGTCCACGGTGATCGGCTACGACGCCGAACAGGATCGCGCGCGGGGCTACCACGTGACCGAATCCGGCATCGTGGTGGTGACCGCCTCGGAAACCCAGGAGGCTATCGGGTTGCAGGCGGCCCAGCGGCGGGCCGTGTAAGGCCGGCCGGCGTACGCAGGCACAAGTTCAAGGAGCAGAGACAGGTGACGACGATTGTAAATGTAGTTGGACGCGAAATTCTGGATTCCCGCGGGAATCCGACCGTGGAGGCCGATGTTTATCTCGCCGACGGCAGCATGGGAAGGGCCGCCGTGCCCTCCGGCGCGTCCACGGGCGAGAACGAGGCCGTTGAGCTGAGAGACGGGGACAAATCCCGCTACCTGGGCAAGGGCACCCAGAAGGCCGTGAGCCACATCAACGGCGAAATCGCCGATGCGCTGGAAGGCAAGGACGCCACCGCGCAGGCGGAAATCGACCGCGCCATGATCGCGCTGGACGGTACGGAAAACAAGGGCCGGTTGGGCGCCAACGCCCTCCTGGCGGTCTCGCTGGCGACGGCGCGCGCCGCCGCCGAGAGCCTCATGGTGCCGCTCTACCGCTACCTGGGCGGCGTGGGGGCCTGCGTGCTTCCGGTCCCCATGATGAACATCGTCAACGGCGGCGCGCACGCCGATAATTCCGTGGACGTGCAGGAGTTCATGATCGCCCCCTACGGCGCGGAGAGCTTCTCCGAGTCGCTGCGCTGGGGCACGGAAGTCTTTCACAACCTGAAGAGCGTGCTCAAGAAGCGCAACTATTCGACGGCCGTGGGGGACGAGGGCGGCTTCGCTCCCAACCTGAAATCCAACGACGAGGCGCTGGAAGTGGTGCTCGAGGCCATCACCCAGGCCGGTTACAAGCCCGGCGAGCAGGTCGGCATCTGCCTCGACCCGGCCACCAGCGAGTTCTACGAAAACGGCCAGTACGTCTTCAAGAAATCCGACAAGAGCAAGCGCTCCAGCGAGCAGATGGTGGAGTTCTGGTCCAACTGGGTGCGCCAGTATCCCATCGTCTCGATTGAAGACGGCATGGCCGAGAACGATTGGGACGGCTGGGCGCTGCTCACCAAGACGCTGGGCGACAAGATCCAGCTCGTGGGCGACGACCTGTTCGTCACCAATCCTACGATCTTTAAGCGCGGCATTGAAAAGGGCGTGGCCAACTCGATTCTGATCAAGGTGAACCAGATCGGCACCCTGACCGAGACGCTCGAAGCCATGCGGCTGGCCTCGATTGCGGGCTATACGGCGGTGGTATCGCACCGCTCCGGCGAGACCGAGGACGCCTTCATCGCGGACCTGGTGGTGGCTACCGGCGCCGGGCAGATCAAGACCGGCTCGGCGAGCCGCACCGACCGCATCGCCAAGTACAACCAGTTGCTGCGCATCGAAGAGGAACTCGGCGACACCGCGCAGTTCCCCGGAAGAAAGGCATACCGGCGTTCATGACGCGACCTAAACCACTCGTACTGACCATTCTCGACGGCTGGGGCCACAACCCGGCCGTCGAGGGCAACGCTATCGCGGCGGCGCGCAAGCCGACCTTCGACATGCTGATGCGGGACTTCCCCCACACCCTGATCCACACCTCCGGCCGCGCCGTAGGTCTGCCCAACGGGCAGATGGGGAACAGCGAGGTGGGCCACCTGAACATCGGGGCCGGCCGCATCATCTACATGGATATCACCCGCGTGGACCTGATGATCGAAAACGGCGAGTTGTTCACCAACCCGGTCCTGCTCGACAGCATGCGCCACGCGCGCACCCGGCGCCTGCACTTCATGGGGTTGTGCAGCCAGGGCGGGGTGCACTCGCAGTTGACCCACCTCTACGCGCTGCTGGAGATGGCCAAACGCGAGGGCGTCTCCGACGTGGCCATCCACTGCTTCATGGACGGACGCGACGTTCCTCCGCACAGCGGCATCGATTACCTGCGGGAACTCCAGGGGCAGATCGCCCGTATCGGCGTGGGCCGCATCGCCACCGTGGTGGGCCGCTACTGGGCCATGGACCGCGACAAGCGTTGGGAACGCGTCGAGCGCGCCTTCGGGGCCATGGTGCTGGGCAACGGCGAGAAGGCCGCCGACCCCGTCGCCGCCGTCCAGCGCTCGTATGACCGCGGGGTGACCGATGAGTTCATCGAGCCGATCACCATCGTGGACGCCGAAGGCCGGCCGGTGGGGCTTATCCGCGACGAGGACGCCTGCGTCTTCTTCAACTTCCGCGCCGACCGCGCCAGGGAGATGACCATGGCGCTCACCGATGCCACGCTCGAACGCCCGCCGCGTTCGCAGGCCCCCAAGAACCTGCACTTCACCACCATGACCCGGTACGACAAGAACTTCACCCTGCCCTACGTGCTGCCGCCCGAGCAGCCGAAGAACATTCTGGCGAACGTACTGGCGGAGTTGAACTGGCGCAACCTGCGGGTGGCCGAAACCGAGAAGTACGCGCACGTCACCTACTTTTTCAACGGCGGCAACGAGAAGCCCTTCCCCGGCGAAGAGCGGGAACTGGTGCCTTCCCCGAAGGTGGCCACCTACGACCTGAAGCCGGAGATGAGCGCCTTCACCGTGGCGGAGGTGGCGCGCAAAGCCGTCGAAAGCCGCGACTTCGACGTCATCGTGATGAACTTCGCCAATCCCGACATGGTGGGGCACTCGGGCAAGATCGAGCCGACCACCCGGGCCGTTGAAGTGGTGGACACCTGTTTGGGCGAGGTCTACCGGGCGGTGAAGGCCAAGGGCGGCGCCATGATCATTACCGCCGACCACGGCAACGCCGAGATGATGATCGACCCCGTCACCGGCGGGGCCCACACCTACCACACCACCAACCCCGTGCCCTTCATCCTGGCCGACGGTTCGAATTTCAAGCTGCGGGAAGGGGGATCGTTGAAGGACATCGCCCCCACGATGCTGGGTATCCTGGGGGTGGAAAAGCCCAAGGAGATGTTGGGCGAAGACCTGCGGATCTAGCCATATGCGCCGGCTCATCCTGCCGTTGCTTCTGGTTCCCGCGCTTGTGGCGGCGGACGGCGATGCTCGGCCGTTCGCCGCAGCGCGCGAAAACGGCCGCCGCTTCGAAGCCGCGGTGGGGGCTATGGACCGGGTCCTCAAGGCATGGCTGGCGCACGCGGATTCGAAAACGCTGCTGTTGCCCGACCGCGTTCCGGGCCCCGGCCAGGGGCTCAAGCCGGGCGCCTCCCCTCTCTACACGCCGCACAATTCGGGCGCGGACCTCTACCCTTACCTCATCCTCACCGCTCACCTGACCGCTCCGGACCTCTACACCGGCAGAATGATGGAGATGCTGCGCAACGAGGTGCGCTACACCACCGTCGAGGAGTCCATCCCGGGCAACCTGGACCTGGCCGGCGGGAAAGCGGGGCCTCCCAGCCTGTTCGGCGCGGGCGAGTATGCCAAGGACGGCCTGCTCACCGTCACCGAATACCTGGGACGCAGCCCCTGGTTCTACCGCATGGTGGACATGATTGCCGACGCCATGAACCGGGCCCCCGTGCGGACGCGCTTCGGTAACCTGCCGGCATCAGACGCCGAACTCAACGGCGATTACCTGCAGGTGCTGGTGCGGCTGGCGGCCATGACCGGCGACCCGCGCTTTCTTGAGTGGGGCCGCCGCATCGCCGACGCCTACTTCGAAGAGGTGCTGCCGGGCAACCACATGGTGCCCTCCAGTAAGTGGGACTTCGAAAAGCACACCGGAGACGGGATGCTGCGCCTGCGCGACCACGGCAACGAAGCCGTTGTGGGGCTGGTGCTGCAGTTCGCGCTCGAAAACCACCTGGGCACGGAACGGGCGGCCAGGTGGAAACCGGCCATCGCCCGCATGCTGGACCGCATCCTGGAATCCGCCAATCCGGACGGCATGCTCTTCAACCAGGTGGAAGCCGCCACGTTGAAGCCCGTCGACTCCCGCCTCTCCGACAACTGGGGCTACGTCTACGGCGCGGTCTATACCTACTACCAGTGCACCGGCGAAACCAGGTACCGGGACGCCGTGCGGCACGTGCTCGGCAACCTGCCGAAATATCGCAACCATGCCTGGGAGCCCCGAGCGGGGACGAAGTTGGGGTCCTTCGACGGCTACGCGGACTCGATTGAAAGCGCCATCTACCTGGTGAACCGCGAGCCTGTGGCGGAAGCCCTGGACTGGATCGAATCCGAGACCCGCGTGATGCTCGGGATGCAGCGGCCGGACGGCCACCTCGAGCACTGGTACGGGGAAGGCAATTTCAACCGCACCGTTATGCTCTACGCGTTGATGAAGAGCCAGGGCGTGCGGCCGCGGCACTGGAAACCGGGCGTGCGCGTGGGCGCGGTGCGGCAGGGGGAGCGGCTGCTGCTGAGCCTGGAAGCCGCGGCGCCCGAAGTAGTGCAGTTCGACTACGCGCGCCACCGGCGGGTGCTGAACCTGGACCGCAACTACGTGCGGCTGAACGAGTTCCCCGAGTGGTACACGGTGGACGAGAACACCCTCTACCGGCTGCGGCGCGCTGAAGGCGGGGAGGCCGCCGTGAGGCTGGGGTCGGAACTCATCGCCGGCGTCGAACTGGCGCCCGGGCGCTGGACGGTGGAACCGGCGGGCCGGGCTCCGTACGCGGCGCGCTGATTTTTCGCCCCGTGGCGATCTCAGAAGTGTTACGCTGACCGGCATGAGCGCCGCGAAACAGAAGCGCAAGCGGCCCGAAGAGGACCGCGTCCCGGAGGCGGAGCAGCAACCCCGGCCGGAGAGGACCGAGGCAACGCCTCCGCTTGCCCCAGGCATCGACGAGATCCCGCTCGAAGAGTCCCAGCCGGGCCCCGCAGTGGCGATGGAGAGCATCCTGCGCATCATCGAGCACGCGGCGGCCGAGAGAAGCGTCACCACCCCGGAAGAGATGGAAAAGCTCATGAACGAGCTGTCTTCGGAGGAGTTCGAGCGCGCCCGGGACAAGTGGATCGCTTCCGGGCCGCGGGCACGCGCGCAGGACCTGGCCTTCCGGGCCATACTGGAGGCCGGCTCCGATGAAGAAGCCGTGGCGCTGGCACGGCGCGCCCTAAAGGCGGACCCGGAGTGCGTGGACGCATTGGCGGTGCTGGCAGAACTCACCTCCGGCGATCGCGTCGAGGAATTCCTCGAGCGCCTGAAGGAGGCCGTAGCGGTGGGCCGTAAGGCCCTCGCCGGGGAACCGCACGATGCCGGCGGCCCGCTCTGGGATTCTCTCGAAGCCCGCCCCTACATGCGCGCCCGTTTCCGCCTGGCCGATGCGCTGCGCGTAGTGGGCCGCTACGGCGAGGCCGTGGAGCACCTGGAAGCGCTCATGGACCTCAACCCGGACGACCACCAGCGGGCGCGCGAGCCGCTGCTGGCCTGCTATCTCTCCCAGGGCCGGCTCGACGAGGCACGGGAACTGCTGGCGCGCTTTTATGAAGACGAGAGCGCCGTTTTCCGCTGGGGGCGCCTGCTGGAGCGCCTGCTCTCGGACGATGCCGCCGGCGCCGCGGCGGCCCTCGAACGCGCCCGCGACCAGAACCCCTACGTCGAACGCTTCATCACCTTCCGCCGGCAGCCGCCCGATTGCAAGCCGGAGACCTATACCCCGGGCACCCGGGAAGAGGCGGTGCACTGCCTCTACATGATGGGGTTCGCCTGGGCCGCCCATCCGGAGGCCATCCACTGGGTGCGCTCGCGCTAACGTACCGTCGCGCCCGAAACGCCCGTACAGGGCGGTGTCCCGCTGGCTAGACTGTGTATATGCGGATGCGATGGCGTCTTTCCGTTTCCATCCTGGCGGGCCTGGTGGCCTCCGGCCACGCCGCGGCCGACGAAGGGATGTGGCTGTTCAACGACTTCCCCGCCGAACGCGTGCGCCGGAGCTACGGTTTCGAACCGGGGCCCCGGTTTCTCGATCACCTGCGGCTTTCAAGCGTGCGGCTCAATAACGGCGGCTCCGGTTCCTTCGTCTCCCCGCGCGGCCTGCTGTTCACCAATCATCACGTGGCCGCCGACTGCATTCAGAAACTCGGCACCGCCGAGCGCAACTATATGCGCGACGGCTTCTATGCGGCCACCGAGGCCGAAGAGTTGCGCTGCCCGGATCTCGAGATCAACGTGCTGGTGGCGATGACGGAGTCCACCGCCGCGGTGAAGCAGGCCGTAGCGCCGAACGCCTCGCCCGAACAGGCCAACCGGCAGCGCAACGCCGCCATCGCGCGCCTGGAGAAGGAGTGCGCCCAGCGCACCGGAAACCGCTGCGACATGGTCACCCTGTTCTCCGGCGAGCGCTACGATCTTTACCAGTACAAGAAATACACCGACGTCCGGCTGGTCTTCGCGCCGGAGTTTCTGGCGGCCTTTTTCGGCGGCCACCCGGACAACTTCACCTTCCCGCGCTACGTCATGGACGTGGCCTTCCTGCGCGCCTACGAAAACGGCAAGCCGGCCGCCACCACCGAGTACCTGCGGTGGAGCCGCGAAGGGGCGCGCAACGGGCAGTTGGTCTTCGTCTCGGGCAACCCGGGGAGCACCTCGCGGCTGGACACCGTGGCGCAGCTCGAATACCGCCGCGACACGGCCAACCCGTTCTATCTCGAGCGGCTCCAGTCCCGCATCCGCCTGCTGGAAGAGTACGCAAAGCAAAGCGAGGAGCACGCGCGCGTGGCGCACGATCTGCTCTTCGGTTTCGAGAACGCCTTCAAGGCCGTCAGCGGCGAGCAGGCGGGCTTGCGCGACCCCGCGTTGATGAGCCGCAAGGCGCGGCAGGAGGAGGCGCTCAAAGCCGCCGTGGCGCGCGACCCGGAGTTGCGGAAACAAACCGGCGACGTGTGGGAAGAAGTGGCGCGCGCCTACCGCGAATGGCAACCCCACTCCCGCGCTTACAACCTGCTCGAGGGCGGGCCGATGGGGTCGCGCCTCTTCCGTATCGCCCGCTGGACGCTGCGGCTGCCCGTGGAGAAAGCGCGGCCCAACGAGGAGCGCCTGCGCGAGTACCGCGATTCGGCGCTCGATTCTCTGGCCCTGCAGCTCTACTCCCCGGCGCCCATCACCAAGTCGCTCGAAATCGTCCTGCTGGCGCAGCACTTCGAGGAGATGCGCAAGTACCTGGGGGCGGAAGATCCTACCGTCAAGGCGGTGCTCGCCGGCAGATCCCCGCGGGAGGCGGCCGAGCATTACGTCAACACCAGCCGGCTCGAGAGCGTGGACGAGCGCAAGCGGCTGGCCGCCGGCGGAGAGGCGGCGCGCACCTCCAACGACGGCATGCTCCAGCTCGCCCGCCTGGTGGACGCGCGGGCGCGCGAGTTGCGCAAGCGCTACGAGGACACCATCGAAACCGTCAACACCCAGGGAGTGGCGCGCATCGCCGCGGCGCGGCTGGCGGTCTACGGTCCCTCCAACGAGTATCCCGACGCCACCTTCACCCCGCGCGTCTCCTTCGGCTCCATCCGGGAGTACCGCACGCCGGACGGCCGGCGGGTGGCGCCCTTCACCACCTTCGTGGGACTCTTCCGCCGCGCCACCGGCAAGGACCCCTACCGCCTGCCCGAGCGCTGGGTGAAGGGCAAGGCCGCGCTGGACCTGAAGACCCCGCTCAACTTCGTCAGCACCGTGGACATCACCGGCGGCAACTCCGGCAGCCCCACGGTGAATGCGCAGAACGAGATCGTGGGGATCGTCTTCGACGGCAACATTTACAGCCTGCCGAACGAGTTCCTGTACGACGATACGCGTGCCCGCGCCATCCACGTGGCCAGCCAGGGAATCATCGAGGTGTTGCGCAACCTCTACCACACCGAGGCGCTGCTCAAGGAGCTGCTGCCGTAGTATGGGCCACCTGCTCATCGCGGGCCCGGACGGTACGACGCGGCGGGTTCCGCTCGGCCCCGGCGACCTGATGGTGGGGCGGTCGAAGACCGCGGAGCTGAGCTTTCCCGAAGACGCGGGACTGTCGCGCCGCCACTTCCGGCTCATCCGGGAAGGCAACTCCTGGCTGGTGGAAGACCTGGGAAGCAAGAACGGCACCTTCCTGAACGACAGCGCCGTGAAACGCCCAACCCCGCTGCGGCCGGGAGACCGCATCACCGCGGGCCACCTCACCCTCACCTACGAAGCGCCCGCTGCGCCGCCGCGGGGCCCGGTGGTCTTCGTCGAGGAGCCCGCGCCGGCCCCCAACGCCACCATCGTCACCAGCCTCGAAGGAGTGATGTCGGCCGCGCGCGGCGCCCGCCAGGTGGAAGCGCTCATCCGGGCGGGTACGGAACTGGCGGGCAACCGGCCGCTGCCGGAGCTCTTCCAGTTGATTCTCGATTTGGCCATCGGGGCGGTGGGCGGGCAGCGCGGCGCGGTGATGACCCTCGAGGGCGGCAGCCTGGTGGTCCAGGCGCACCGCGGGCAGGACTTCCGCATCAGCGCCGCCGTGCGCGACCGCGTGCTCAGCCGGAAAGAGTCCGTGCTGGTGCGGGATACGCAGCTCGACGAGGCACTGCGCGCGCGGGTCAGCATCGTGCAACAGCGGGTCGCCACCCTGATGGCGGCGCCGCTCCAGACCCGCGGCCGCATCATCGGGCTGATCTACCTGGACTCCCCTTCCTTCCTCCACCGCTTCACCATGGAGGACCTGAACCTGCTCACCGTCATGGCCAACGTGGCGGCGGCGCGCATCGAGCAGGCGCGCCTGGCCGAACTGGAAGCCGCCGAGCGTTTGATCCGGCATGAGCTCGAGCAGGCCGCCGAAATCCAGCGCACCATCCTGCCCGCCGCACCGCCCGATCTGCCGGGACTCGACCTGGCCGGGTACAACATGCCCTGCCACACCGTGGGGGGCGACTACTACGACTTCATCCCCTGCCCGGACGGCCGCCTGGCCATGCTGCTGGGCGATGTTTCCGGTAAGGGCATGCCCGCCTCGTTGCTCATGATGGGCCTGCAGGCGCGCGTCCGGGCGCTGGCCGAGGACGCGCGCGACATGGGCGCCCTGATGACGCGTCTCAACCATACGACTTCGGCCAACTGGCCGGAGGATCGCTTTATCACGCTGTTTCTGTGCGCGCTGGACCCGGCCACGGGCGAGCTGGCCTGGGCCAACGCGGGCCACAACGCCGCCATCGTGGTCCGCCAGTCGGGCGAGCTGGAGTTCCTCCCTGCCAGCGGCCTGCCGCTCGGCATTTTCAACACCACGGTGTACGAAGAGCAGCGCACCCGGCTGTGCCCGGACGACCTGATCGCCATCTACAGCGACGGGGTCAGCGAAGCCGCCAACGGCGCCGACGAGGAGTTTGGCGAGCGGCGCCTGGCGGCGCTGGTGGCCGCCGGCCGCCAACGCCCCGCCGCGGCCGTGGTGGAAGCCATCACCGCCGCCGTTTCAGCCTGGACCGGCGGAGCGCCCGCGGCGGATGACGTCACCATCGTGGTGGCAAAGATGGGTTCCGGTTCCGCCTGACGGAGATTGCGCCTTACCGCTGGCAAAGCCCGCCCCACGGCCGACGGAGCGCCCCCGCAGCGGGCGAAGCCCGCCCTACGGTCCTATGGTGCTAGAATTCATTTGACATGAAAATCGCCGTTCTAGGTCTGGGCTTCATGGGTTCGACCCATTTGAAAGCCTACAAGAAAATTTCCGAAGCCGAGATCGTCGCGGTGGCCAGCAATGTCGAAAAGCAGCTCACCGGCGACCTTTCCGATATTCAAGGCAACGTTGGCGGCCCCGGGGAGAAGATGGATTTCTCCGCCGTCAAGAAATACCGCGATCCGCTGGAGGCGGTCAAAGACCCCGACGTAGAGGCGGTCGACATCTGCCTGCCCACCCACCAACACGCCCCCGTGGCGCTGGCCGCGCTGCGCGCCGGCAAGCACGTGCTGGTAGAGAAGCCCATGGCGCTCGACGGCGCTACGGCGGATTGTATGATCGAGGAAGCCGAGCGCGGCGGCCGCATTCTGATGGCCGCGCAGGTGCTGCGTTTCGAGCCCGGCTACCGCCAGGCCGCCGACCTGGTGCGCTGCGGCAAACTGGGACAGGTGCGCTCCGCAATCTTCCGCCGGCGCTGCTCCGCGCCCGCCTGGAGCCAGTGGCTGAGCGATCCCGCCGCGAGCGGCGGCGGCGTCTTCGACCTGCTCATCCACGACGTGGACTTCTGCATCCAGCTTTTCGGATACCCGGAAGCCGTCTCGGCCACCGGCTACGAAGACATGCCCCGCGGGGTCGACTGGATCCTCGCATCCCTGCACTACCCGGGCATCGGCGCCGTGGCGATCACCGGCGGATGGCACCATCCCAAGGCCTTCCCCTTCTCCCAGCAGTACAACATCGTAGCCGACGGCGGCACGCTGGAGTTCGATTCGAACGGCATTCCCCTGACCCTGTACACGGCTGAGGGCACCGAGCAGAAGATCGAAGTGCCGGACGTCGACGGTTACGAAGAGGAGATCCGGTACTTCGTCGAGTGTGCGTCGCGAGGCGTCAAGCCGGAATTCTGTCCTCCCGAGCAATCTTCGGCGGCGGTGAAACTTACCAACCTCATGGTCCAATCCAGGAAAAACAACGGAGAACGTATTTCATGCAGAATCTGAGAGAGCTCGAAATCGGTGTGATGTTCTGGGCAGGCCGCGACCCGCATGAGACCTTGCGCGAACTCAAGGCCCTGGGGGTGCGCTGCGGGCAGATCGGTATTCCGGGCGACTACGAGTTGAAGGGAGCCGCCGCCGCCTGGAAGCAGGCCCTGGCCGACGAAGACTTCCAACTGGTAACGGTCTTCTGCGCCTACAACGGAGAGGACTACGCGGATATGCCCACCGTGCAGCGGACGGTGGGCTTCATCCCGCGGGAGACGCGCGCCGAACGCGAGGCCCGCACCCTGGCGGTCAGCGATTTCGCCGCCGAACTGGGCGCCCCCGCGATTGCGCTGCACGTGGGCTTCGTGCCGGAGGACGACCGCGACGCCGACTACATTGCGGTACGCGACATGGTGCGCCGCGTGGCGGATCACGCCGCCAAGAACAAGCAGAACTTCGCCCTCGAAACCGGGCAGGAGCCGGCCCAGACGCTGCGCAACTTCTTCCTGGAAGTCAACCGCGACAACCTGGCGATCAACTTCGACCCCGCCAACCTGATCATGTACGGCACGGGCGATCCGGTGGAGGCGATCGAGGTGCTGGCCCAGCACATCATCTCGGTACACTGCAAAGACGGCCACTGGCCGCCCAAGGACCAGCCCAACGCCCTGGGGGTGGAAGTGCCCCTGGGCCAGGGAGCCGTGGGCATTGAACGTTTCATCGCCAAGCTGAAGCAGGTCGGCTACAAGGGCACCCTCAACATCGAGCGGGAAGTGCCCGACCAGGCGCAGCGGATGAAGGACATCCAGGCAGCGGTCGAACTGCTGCGCAAGCTGGTGTAAAGCGTCGTGCGGGCGGCGGACCCAGCCTCCGCTGCCCGCAACTCCCCACATTTCAAACCCGCAAAGTTACATTCGCCTCCTTTACCCCCGGGGGAGGCCGCGATATGATCGCAGTTGTGGAAGGGGTAGATGCTAATGGAAGCCTCTCGATTCCCATCGAGGAGGCGCGTGCGCTACGCCTGCGCATCGCCCAGCTCGAGGCCGAAGCAACGGACCTTCGCAGCCGGGCATCCAGGCAAGGCGAAGAGATCTTCCGGCTGATGGCCGACGCCGCGCCGGTGATGATTTGGACTTCGGATCCGGGGGGCGAGCGGACGTACTGCAACAAGCTCTGGCTGGCGTTTCGCGGGCGCACGCTCGAACAGGAACTGGGCCGCGGATGGATGGAGGGGATTCATCCCGAAGACCGGGAGCGCTGTGTGCAGGCATACCTGCGGGCCGCGGAATGCCGCCGCGAGTTTCGCATCGAGTACCGGCTCGAGCGCGCGGGCGGTGAATACCGCTGGGTCTCCGATGCCGGGGTGCCGCGCTGCGAGCGCGACGGCGCCTTCGCGGGTCTGGTCGGCTCCACGGTGGACATCCACGAACAGCGGGCGGACCCGGCCGCGGCCGCCGTCCCGCTGACCGCGCGCGAGAAGCAGGTGCTGGTGCTGATCGCCGAGGGCAACACCACCAAGGAGACCGCCGCGCTGCTCGGCATCAGCTACAAGACGGCCGACTCCCACCGCAGCAAGATCATGGAGAAGCTGGGGGTGCACGAAACCGCCAGCCTGGTGCGGTACGCCATCCGGCACAACCTGGTCCGCCCCTGAACGCCGCCCTCACGCCCTGGTGCGGAAACGCGAGGAGAGCTGCGCCAGTTGCTCTTCCATGGTGAGTTTCCGCGCCTTCGCCTTGCCGGGACGGCCCTGCGGCTGCGCGGGAGGCAGCAGCGCCTTGATGGACAGGCCGATGCGCTTCAGCTTCGGATCCACCGAGAGCACCTTCACTTTCACGATCTGCCCCACCTTGACGACGTCGTTAGGGTCCCGGATGTAACGGTTGGATAGCTCGCTGATGTGCACCAGCCCGTCCTGGTGCACCCCTACATCGACAAAGGCGCCGAAATTGGTGACGTTGGTGACCACGCCTTCAAGCACCATATCGGGCTTCAGATCGGCGATCTCCCGCACATCGTCGCGCCACTGCGGAGCGACGAACTGCTCGCGCGGGTCGCGCCCCGGTTTGCGCAGTTCCTCCCGGATGTCGCCCAGGGTGTACATCCCCACCGTCTCGGTCTGGAAGCCTTCCAGCTTCACTTTCTCCACCAGTTGGGGGCTGGCGATGAGTTCCGGGACCGATACCCCCAGGGAAGCGGCGATGCGTTCCACCACCGGGTAGGATTCCGGATGCACAGCGGTCATATCGAGCGGATTGTCGCCGCCGCGGATGCGTAGAAAACCGGCGGATTGCTCGAAGGTCTTGGGACCGAAGCCGGAGACCTCCAGGAGCTGCGCGCGGGAGCGGAAGCGGCCGTTGGCATCGCGGTGTTCGACGATCTTCCGCGCCGTGCGCTCCGTAATTCCCGCCACGTAGCGCAGCAGCGCCCAGGAGGCGGTGTTCAGATCCACGCCCACACGGTTGACGCAAGACTCCACGGTGTTCTCCAGGCCCTGCTTGAGCTTGCGCTGATCGACGTCGTGCTGGTACTGGCCCACCCCGATAGACTTGGGATCGATTTTCACCAGTTCGGCCAGGGGATCCTGCAGCCGGCGCGCGATGGAGATGGCGCCGCGGATGGTGACATCCAGGTCCGGGAACTCGTCCCGCGCCATGTCGGAGGCCGAGTAAACCGAGGCGCCGGATTCGTTCACCGTCACGCTGAACACTTTGGCAAGATTGGCCTGGCGCAGGAAATCCTGCACGAAGGCGGCGGTCTCGCGAGATCCGGTGCCGTTGCCGATGGCGATGGCCCTCACGTTGTGCCGCGCGATGAGGGATGCCAGGGTGCGGACGGCGCCCGCTACGTCGTGGCGCGGCTCCAAGGGGTAGATCACGGCGCTTTCGACGAACTTGCCGGTCTCGTCCACCACCGCCACCTTGCAGCCGGTGCGGATGCCGGGATCGAGACCGATGACCGTCAACATGCCGGCGGGCGGCGAAAGCAACAGGTTCTGGAGGTTCTCGCGGAAGACCCGGATGGCTTCATCGTCGGAGCGGTCTTTCAGCTCCAGCCGCACCTCGGTCTGAATGGAGGGATTGAGCAGCCGGTGGTAGGAGTCCTCCACCGCGGCTTCAAGCTGCGCGGCGCGCTCGTCGGTCACCCGGATGGTCTGGCCCCTCAGGTACGTGAGGGGGGCGGCGGGGTCGAGTTCGATCTCGAAGGTAAGGAAGCCCTCGCGGGCGCCGCGCCGGATGGCCAGCATGCGGTGGGAGGGGATCTTCGCCGCCGGTTCGCTGTAGTCGGCGTACATGCGGTACTTCTGCTCGGGATCCTCCACGCCTTCAATCGCGCGGCTCGCAACGCGGCCGTCTTCCATCATCATGCGGCGGATTTCCTTGCGGAAGAGCGCGTTCTCGCTGATGCGCTCGGCGATGATGTGGCGCGCGCCTTCGAGCGCCTCCTCGATGGAGGCGACGCCCTTTTCTTCGTTCACGAATGCGGCGGCGAACTCGGCCAGGGAGCCGGCGGCTTCCTGTTGATCCCAGATGTAGTCGGCCAGCGGCTCCAGTCCCTTGTCGCGGGCAATGGAGGCCTTGGTGCGGCGCTTGGGCTTGTAGGGGAGGTACAGGTCCTCCAGTTCGTGCTTCTCCAGCGTGGCCTCGATGCGGGCGCGCAGTTCCGGGGTCAGTTTCCCCTGCTCTTCTATGGAGTGCAGAACGGTCCGGCGGCGCTCCTCGAGTTCCCGGAAGTACTCCAGTTTCTCCTGAACGGCGCGGATGGCGACCTCGTCGAGATTGCCGGTGACTTCCTTCCGGTAGCGGGCGATAAAGGGCACGGTGGCGCCTTCATCGAGCAACCCTATTGTTGCAACCAGGCTCTTCAGGGGTACGGATAGCTGCTGCGCAACGTGCAGCAAGACGGGGGTGGACAGCGGTTCGGTTTGGTCCATGGATCAATTCCATGATAAAAGATGCGGGGCCCTGCCGGCTGCCGGATTCAGAGCAGGGAAACCAAACGGTTGGCGGCGAAGGCGCCGATCCAGGCCAGCGCTCCCATGTAGGCGAACTGCACGATGGGCCATTTCCATCCGCCGGTTTCCCGGCGTACCACCGCGATGGTGGACATGCACTGCATGGCGAAGGCGAAGAACACCAGCAGCGCGACGGCGCCCCCCAGGGTGAGATCGCGGTGCAGCGCGGCATGCAAGCCCTCCGGGTTGCCCTCGCCGTCGATGCCGTAGATCGTCCCCAGGGTGCCCACGATCACTTCACGCGCCGCCAGCGAGGTGATCAAACCGATGCCGATCTTCCAGTTGAACCCCAGCGGCTCGATGGCCGGCTCGATGGTGCGGCCGATGGTGCCCGCCAGGCTCTGCTCGATGGACGGCGCCTGGCCGTTCTCGAGCGGCAGGTGACTCAACGCCCAGATCACAATGGCGGCAATCAGAATCACGGTTCCCGCGCGCCGCAGGAAGATCAGGGCGCGATCGTAGAGCCGCAACCCCAGCGACCGCACCGTGGGCCAGCGGTATGGCGGCATCTCCAGCACAAATTGCGTCCGGTCGGTCTTCAGCACGGACGACTTCAACACCCGCGCCGTGGCCACCGCCGCCAGGAAACCCAGGACGTAGAGGCCCAGCATGGCGGCCGCACGAGTACCTAGAAACGAACCCAACAGCCGCTGGTTCGGAATGAAGGCCGCGATAATCAGGGTATAGACCGGCAGGCGCGCGGAGCAGGTCATGAACGGCGCGATCAGGATGGTGGCAATGCGGTCGCGCTTGTTCTCGATGGTGCGGGTGGCGAGTATCGCCGGCACCGCGCAGGCGTAGGCCGAGAGCAGCGGGATGAAGGACTTGCCCTGCAACCCCACCTTGGCCATGGTGCGGTCGGCAATCAGCGCAGCACGCGCCAGGTAGCCGGAATCCTCCAGCACCCCTATAAACAGGAACAGCAGCAGGATCTGGGGCAGAAACACCACCACGGCGCCCACCCCGCCCCACACGCCTTCCACCAGCAGGGATCGCAGCGCCGATTCCGGCAGCGCCGCGCCCACCGCCTCGCCCGACCACGCCACCGCCTCGCTCACCGCGTCCATGAGCGGCGCGGCGGCGGTGAAGATGGTCTGGAAGACCGCCATCACCAGCATCAGAAAGATCAGCGGGCCGGCAATGGGGTGCAGAAAGACGGCGTCCAGGCGGCGCGTCCAGCGCGGCGGAGCGGGCGGGTGGTAAGCCGCCCTGCTACCCATGCGGCCCGCCCAGGCGCGGCACTTGGGAACGTCGGTAAGGACCGGCAACTCCACCGGCCGCGGCGGCGGAACCGCGCTCTCGAGAAAACGGTAGATGCTCTCGATCCCCTCACCCTGCCGCGCGCTGATGAGCGCGATGGGCGCGCCGAGCTGGCGCCCCAACGCCTCCACGTCCACTTCTCCCCCGCGGCGCCGCAGGTCGTCCGCCATGTTCAGCACCACCAGGGTGGGGATTCCCAGGGACAGCACGGGCGCGGCCAGCATGAGGTGGCGGGCCAGGTTCGTGGAATCCAGAATCAGCAGCACCGCGTCGGGACGCGGCGTCTCCGGACGCAGGCCCTTCAGCACATCGTGGGCCACCTGCTCGTCCTCCGAGCGGGGAGACAGGCTGTAGATACCCGGAAGATCGATGATGGTGATCTCGCCCCCGCCCTCCAGCGCCAACTCCCCGGTGTGCTGCTCCACCGTGACGCCGGGGAAGTTGGCCACCTTCTGGCGGAGGCCGGTCAGACGATTGAAAAGAGTGGATTTGCCGGAATTCGGCGGGCCGACCAGAGCTACCACGCGCGGCTCGGCCGGTATGGATGCAGGTTCGCTTACCGTGGCTATGGATCGAAAGGCGCAGTCGTGACAGCCGCTCACACTGTGTCGTCCGGCGGGCGCAGTCGCACCCTCAACCTGGCGGCCGTCTCGCCGCGTAAAGCGACCTCGGAACCATCTACCTGGAAGACCCGGGGGTCGCCTCCGGGCGCGCTGTATCCTACCGTGACGGGAGATCCGGGTATGAATCCGAGTTCCATCAGACGGCGGGCTTCATCTTCGGGTAGGTCGAGAGACTCCAGGATGCCCTGTTCACCGCGCCGGAGATCGACCAGCGTGGCAGTGGGCCGGACGGGACGAGCGGCTTGGGCCTGGAGGGTGTTGCCACTCAGTTGCAACATAGAGGTGAATCCATAGTATAGCACGGAGAGGGCACGGTCAAGCACAATACCTTGTTGCGATTGGATTGCAGAAGAAAGTTCGTGCCCGGGCCCCGGCGCTACAATAAAAGTGCCTGGCAGGTTGGGAGCCTGCGGGCAGGGGGGCTGGATGACCGAGCTGACTTTCACACCTTCGGCGGTTCGGGAGCGCGAAGATCCCGAGCGCCTCAAATGGCTGCCGGCGGACGAGGTCCTGGCGGTTGCGGGCCTGCAGCCCGGCATGACGGTGGCGGATATTGGCGCCGGCTCAGGCTACTTCGCCATTCCGATGGCGCACCGGGTGGGCCATGCCGGCAAAGTGTATGCGCTGGATGCGGAGCCGGAGGCGCTGGAGCCGCTGGCGGCCAGACTGGCGGCGCCGGACGCTCCCGGCAACATAGAGTTGATTAGTACCCACCCGGCTCGCACCCCGCTTCCGGAAGAGAGTTGCGACGTCGTGTTCCTGGCTAACTTATGGCATGCGCTGGAGGATCACGCGGCGGTGCTGCGGGAGATGGCGCGCATTCTGAAACCCGGCGGGCGGCTGGTGCTCATCGACTGGCGGCACGACGCACCCCACCCTCCGGGCCCGCTGCCGGAGCGGCGTGTGCCCATGTGGGACACCATCCGTACCCTGGAGTACGACTGGGAGCTACACCATTGCGGCGAAGCGGGAGAGTACAGCTATCTCCTTATTGCCGGCGTCGCGGACCAGTCGCAGCAATCGTAACGGAGTGCGGTCCTGACGGCTTCGGCGGAGGCTCTCGCCCGCCCCCATTGGCCCGCTTGAGGGCCGCGCGCGGGCGAGGGCTCCCGCCACCCGGTATTACACAGACATCCTGCGGGTTCGCGCCAGCAGTTCGCCGGCGCGTTCCAGCACGCGCTGCTCCGCTTCCTCGCGGGTCGCGCTGGTGGCACGCGCCAGCGCCGCCCCTGGGGAAACGTTATCGGCTTTGGCGTGATACACTTCGCCGGCCTTGTAACTGGAAATATTCACCGGCCAGCCGGCCACTTCCACTTTGCGTTCGCGATATTCTTCGGCCTGCATGGTTCACCTCCCCGCCGTGCTGGTCGCCGCGGGCGCGCCTCGCTCGACCGGCGCTCCCACCAGGTTGCCCCACTCGGTCCAGGAGCCGTCGTAGTTGCTCACTTCGTCGAATCCGAGCAGGTATTTCAAGACGAACCAGGTATGGCTGGAGCGCTCGCCGATGCGGCAGTAGGCGATCACCGGGCGCGAGCCGTCCACCCCTTCGGCGCCGTAGATCCGGCGCAATTCCTCGGGCGACTTGAACGTGCCGTCGTCGTTGCACGCCCTGCCCCACGGGATGTTGCGCGCCCCTGGAACGTGGCCGCCACGCTGGCAGGTTTCCGGCAGCCCCGGAGGCGCCAGAATTTCTCCAGTGAACTCCTGCGGGCTGCGCACGTCCACCAGCGCCGCGGTGGCCGATTCGACAGCCTCCCGCACCTGCGGCAACATGGCGCGCAACGCCAGGTCGGGTGCCTGCGCGCGGTAGGTGGCGCGGCTTACCTGGGGCCGATCCTGCGAGAGCGGCCGCCCCTCCGCCAACCATTTCTTCCGCCCGCCGTTCATCAGCCGGACGTCGCGGTGGCCGTAGATCTTCATCTGCCAGAAGGCCCAGGCGGCGAACCAGTTATTGTTATCACCGTAGATCACTACGGTGGTGTCGTTGGAAATTCCGGAAGCGGCCATCAACTCCTGGAACTGATCCCGTGATAGGATGTCCCGCCGGATGTTGTCGCTCAACTGCGTTGTCCATGCCCAGGCGATAGCGCCGGGCACATGGCCCTCGTCATAGGCCTTCGTATCCACGTCCACCTCGACGACTCGGACTTTGGGGTCCGAGGCGTGTTCGGCGATCCACTCCGTAGATACAAGTGTTTCCGGATGCGCGTAGTCCATTTGTTCCTTTCCCTCCAAGAGTGCTTCTGTGGAAATTATAGCGAGGACGGGGGAAGGTGTGCGGGAAATGTGCGGGCGGCCTGTAGACGGCCGCCCGCTTGGTGAGGATACTTACGCCAGGTCGAATTTCTCCTGGTGGAGCTGCGGGTCTCCCTTGACCAGCACGGGACGGCCCAAAACCTCCTCCAACTCCTGGAGGTAGTTGTTTTCTGCGGATTTCAGCACCTTGGCGACCTCCGGGTTGACCCGCAGGATGACGTCCTCGCCCTCGACAGCTCGAGCGATCTTCTGCGCCTCCACCAGGATCTCCGAAATCACCGTAGCCACGCTCTTCACGTAGCCGGCGCCCTCGCAGTAGGGGCAGGGCGAGCACAACGTCCGCTCCAAGCTCTGCTTGACGCGCTTCCGAGTAATGGCCACCAGGCCGAAATCGTTGAATTGAAGAATCTTGTACGGCGCGCGGTCGCTGCGCATGGCTTCTTCGAGCGCCTGCATCACCCGCTGGCGATTCTTGCGCTCGTCCATGTCGATGAAATCGACCACGATGATGCCCCCCAGGTCGCGCAGGCGGATCTGCCGCACGATCTCCCGGATGGCATCGGTATTGGTCTTCACAATCGTATCTTCCAGACGGTTCGACTTACCGACGTACTTGCCGGTGTTCACGTCGATGGCTACCAGCGCCTCGGTCTGGTTGATGACGATGTAGCCGCCGGACTTCAGCCACACCTTCGGGCGCAGCGCCTTCTCCAGTTCGGAGGTGACGCTGAACTCATCGAAGATGGGGGTGGGGCGGGTGTAGAGCTTCACGCGGCCGACTAGGGCCGGCTGGAAGCGCTGCACGAACCGCAGGGTCTTTTCGTAGACGTCCTCGCTGTCCACCCAGATGTTCTTGAAGACCGGGGTGAGTTGGTCGCGCAGGGTGCGCTCCACGACGTCCAGATCGTGATGGATCAGTGCGGGAGCGGGTTGCTTCTCGGCCTTCTGGCGCATGTCCAGCCAGAGGTTGTAGAGGAAGATCATGTCGGCGCGGAGTTCCTGCTCGGGACGGCCCTCGCCGGCAGTGCGGACGATGAAGCCACCGGGGATACCCGCGCGGTGCGATTGCAGCACGCGCTTCAGGCGCGTGCGCTCCTCGTCGGAAGCGATCTTACGGGAGACCCCGATGTGGTCCACCGTGGGCATGTAGACCAGGAAGCGGCCGGGCAGGGCGATATGCGAGGTGATGCGGGCGCCCTTCTGGCCCAGGGGCTCCTTGGCGATCTGGACGATGATCTCCTGCCCTTCGCGGAGCAGGTCCGAAATCGAAGGGGCAGCGGCCTTATCCCGGCCGTTTTCTGGGCGGGCAGCGGTGCGATGGTGTTCCGGCCGTGAAGAGGTGCGCTGCGGGGCCGGGTTGTCGGTGCGGTACTCGGAGGCGTCGCCGCCGCGTCCGCCCTTGCGCCGCATGCGCCGGGACATCCGCTGCAGATAGCGCGGCCCCTGCTCCCGCTCCCGCAGGGTAGCGGTAAGGCTCGTAATGATGCGCGCCGGCTCGGGTTCGGCCTTTTCTTCTTCCTCGGCGGACTCGGTTGCGGCTTCGTCTTCCGGAGCTGCCGGCTCTACATCTTCGGCCGAGACGGCCACTTCGGCAGCGGCGGCCAGGACCGGCCCATTCTCCTCTTCAGATTCCTCAGCAGCGGCGGGCCGGGAGACCTCTTCTTCTTCAGCCTGCTCCGCTTCAGCCTGTGCCTCTTCAGCCTGCCGCTCGGGCTCGGCTTCCCGGGAGGCTTCCCCTTCCGGAGCAGGAGCGGATTCCTCGCTTTCCTCCTCCACCACGGTTTCCGGACCGTTCTCGGGGACGGCGCCCGGCAGGTCAATGTTCTCAGCCGCGGCTACCCCCATTTCGGCGGCCACCTCGGACTCCTCGCTCAACACCACCTCGGGTTGCTCGGTCCCGTTGCCGTTGGCCTGCTCGGCTTCCGTGGTTTCGGCCGCGGCTTCGTGGTTCCCGTCGTTACGGGAGTACTTGGCCAGCGACTCGCCGGGAAGCACGAAGAAATCCTTCTCTTCCCTGTCCCGGTCTTCCCGGTTTTCCCGGTCTTCCCGAGGCGCGGAGGCGGGCGGCGCCTCTTCGCTCTCGCCGCGCACGAGGCGGTAAAACTTGGATTCCGGGACGCGCGGCGTCTTGTCGCCACCCGGGCGCCGGCGGCGCGAGCGGCGGCCACCCCGGCGGTCGCGCTCACGCGGTTCTCGTTCCGGCCGCGCTTCGGGTTGGGCCGCGGGCTCCGCCGCTTCGGCCGGTCGCGCGGCTGCGACGGTGTCGGATGCGGCCGCCGCTGCCGCGGCGCTCCCTTTATCCAGCCGCAGAACTCTTTCTTCTACGCTGGTAACGATTTTGTCGTATTCTTCGTTGTCCTCGAAAAAATCCGAGACGTACAAGAATGCGTCGCGTTCCAGCCCGATATCCACGAATGCCGATTGCATGCCGGGCAGTACCCGCGTGACCCGGCCCTTATGAATGCTGCCGGCCAGCGAATACTCGTTCTCGCGCTGGAAATAAACTTCGACTACCTGGTCGTCCTCGAGTACCGCCACCTTGGTTTCGTGGCGGTTGGACGAAATAATCAGTTCCTTTGACAATTCTGCCTCCCCGGGCCGGTTCGGTTCTTTGCGGAGGCGAACGGCGGGACGGCCGTGCTTACCGGCCGCTCCCCGCCGGCGCTCTCGATCCTGGGAGGAACGTAGACGCCCTGCGTGGGTTTCGGACTCGCCGCCGCTCCGAGTTGCCGGAGACAGCCACAAACTTTCTAGAAGCTCACGCGTGCCGGAGGCGGCGGAGATGCATCTCAACACCGCCCGGCGGCCGGGG
>JAWLGN010000324.1:0-5973 GCA_041685075.1 Bryobacteraceae bacterium | reverse complement strand
TGCGCGCCTTCCTCAACGGCCGCATCGACCTGCCCCGCGCGGAGGCCGTACGCGACCTCATCGAAGCCACCACGCTCTACCAGGCGCGCGTGGCCGCGCAGCAGACCGGCGGCTCCGTCTCCCGCCGCCTGGCGCCCATCAAAGAGCAGCTTCTGGAACTCATCGCGCTGCTCGAAGCGGGCATCGACTTCGCCGACGACGACCTCCCGGTGGCGGCGCCCGAAGAGATCCTGGCGCGCCTCGATGCCATCATCGACGGCGCCGCGCGGCTGGCCTCGAGCTTCGCCTGGGGCGGGGTAGTACGCTCCGGCTTCACCCTGGCGATCGTGGGCCGGCCCAACGTCGGCAAAAGCAGCCTCTTCAACCGCCTGCTCGAGCAGGACCGCGCCATCGTCACCGACATTCCCGGCACCACGCGCGACGTGGTTTCGGAGGTGGCCGCCATCGAGGGCATCCCTGTAAAGCTCTACGACACGGCCGGCATCCGGGGAGCCGAGGGACTGGTCGAGTCGCTGGGGATCGAGCGCAGCTACGAGGCCATGGCCGATGCCGACCTGGTGCTGGTGGTGCTGGATCTCTCCGCGCCGCTCGAGCCGCAGGACAACTTGTTGCTGGAACGTGCCCGCGCCTCGGGCCGCTGGCTGGCCGCGGGGAACAAGTGCGATCTGCCGCGGGTTGCCGAGCCGCCCGAGCCGGTGCTGGAGGTCTCCGCGCTTACCGGCGCCGGCGTCCCCGAACTGCGCCGCGCCATCATCGAGTGCCTTGCGCCGGGCGGCTTCGACCAGGAACCCGGGTTCCTCACCAGCGCGCGCCACGAGCGCCTGGTGCGCGAATCCCAGGCCGCGCTCGAGAAGGCTCGCGCCGCCGCCGTGGAAGGCATCCCCCACGAGATGCTGCTGCTGGACCTTTACGCCGCGCTCGCCCCCATCGACGCCATCACCGGAGCCACCACGGCCGACGATATTCTGAACCGCATCTTCAGCACTTTCTGCATCGGAAAATGACCACCAACCATATCCCTCTAATTGAGTTTCGAAACGTCTCCGTGAAACGGAACGGGAAGCTCGTGCTGGACTCCCTCAACCTCTCGATCGGATCCGGCGAGCAGGTTGCCGTGCTGGGCCCCAACGGCTCCGGTAAATCTTCCCTGATTAAGACCATCGCGCGGGAGTGTTATCCGCTGGCCGGGTCCGAACTGCGCATTCTGGGTGCCGACGTGTGGAACCTGTTCGACCTGCGCGCCCAAATGGGTGTGGTGTCGAACGACCTGGTTCAGTCCTGCACCTGCAGCTATCCGGCGCGCGAGGTGGTGATGTCGGGCCTGTTCGGCAGCATAGGGGTATGGCCGAATCACGAAGTGACGCCCGAAATCGAGCGGCGCACCGACGAGGTGATGGCCCTGATGGAAATCGAGCACCTGGCGGACCGGCCCGTCGAAGAACTCTCCTCCGGGGAGGCGCGCCGCGCGGTGATCGCCCGCGCCCTGGTGCACGGCCCCAAGGCGCTGGTGCTCGACGAGCCGACCACCAGCCTCGACTTCCACGCCAAGCACGAGCTGCGCAACATGCTGCGCAAGCTGGCGCAGTCGGGCATTGGGATCGTCATGGTCACCCACAACCTTACCGATATCATTCCCGAAATCGGCCGCGTGGTGCTGTTGAAGAACGGGCGTGTCTTCCGGGACGGCTCTAAGAGCGAGGTGCTCACCCCGGAGCTGCTGACCGAGCTGTTCGGCACCCCGGTCGAGCTGGTATGCCGCAACGGCTACTACCACATCTGGTAGCGCCTGTCGGCTTCAGCGCTTTTTCAACGTAATCGACAGCCCCTCGCCCTCGTTGAAGAGCACCGTTTCATAGGCGGCGCCGGTTGTGACGGCTTCGATATAATCGGGCGCGCTGTCTATGTTGTGCGCCAGGATCAACCCGCCTGGCCGCACCAGCGGCCCGAGTTGCTCGAGGTAATCCTTGTATCCGTCCTTGTCCGCATCGAGGAAAAGAAGATCGATGGGCCCCTTCAGCTTGCGGGCTTCCACGTGCGCATCCCCCACCACCACCCGCACCATTTTTTCCACCCCGGCTTTCTTGAAATTGGCGCGCGCGGCCGCGGCGCGCCCGGAGTTGATCTCGAAGGTCTCGAGTGTCCCGCCCGTACGCGCCAGCGCCAGGCAGAACCACAGGGCGGAGGCGCCCGTGGAGGTGCCCAATTCGACCACCCGCCTGGCGCCGGTCGATTCGGCCAGCACCCGCAGCATCTTTCCGTCTTCGGGCGGTACGTTGGCCAGCGGATCGTGTGCGGAGATCTCATCCACCACGGCGCGGATCCGCTTCTCGGCGTCGCCCTCCGCCGCGGCCGCCGCAACCGACGCCACGAGCAGCGCGCTCACCAGTGCCCTTCGTCTCATGGCTCCAGTTTACCTGCTTGAGCGGCGGGCTCCGGCGCGGGACAATGGAAGCAGTGTTGGTCACCATCGATTCCAAGCCGTCCCGCCCCAAGTGGCTGCGCGCGCCGGCCCCCGCCGGCGAGAACTACCGCGACCTGAAGGATCTGATCGGGCGCCTGCGGCTGAACACCGTCTGTGAATCCGCCGCCTGCCCCAACGTGGGGGAGTGCTGGAACCACCGCACCGCCACGTTCATGATTCTGGGGAACGTCTGCACGCGCCGCTGCGGCTTTTGCGCCGTGCAGAAAGGCGCCCCGCTGGCGGTGGACTACGACGAGCCGCGCCGCGTGGCGGAGGCGGTGGCCGCCATGGGGCTGAAGTTCGCGGTCATCACCAGCGTGAACCGCGACGACCGCAAGGATGGCGGCGCGGAGTTGTTCGCCCTGGTGATCCGGGCCATACGGGAGCGCGTTCCCGGTTGCGGCGTCGAGGTGCTGGTGCCCGATTTTCAGGGCAGCCACGCGGCCGTCGGAACCGTAATGGATGCACGGCCGGATGTTTTCAACCACAACACCGAGACGGTACCGCGGCTGTACCGCCAGGTGCGGCTGGGCGCGCGCTATGAGCGTTCGCTCGACGTCCTGGCTTATGCCAAGCGGGTTGCGCCGGAGACCCCCACCAAGTCCGGCCTGATGCTGGGGCTCGGGGAAACCAACGACGAGGTACTGGCGGTGATGCGGGACCTGCGCGCGCATGACGTGGACATCCTCACGCTGGGGCAATACCTGCGTCCCTCGCCGCGCCACCTGCCCATCGTGCGGTATGCCACCCCACAGGAGTTTGCCGAACTAGGCGCCGCCGGCCGCGCCATGGGCTTCCGCCACGTCGAATCCGGGCCCCTGGTGCGCAGTTCGTACCACGCGGCGCAGGCGGCGCTCTAAGCCTGCCGCTTGCCGTGGCAGGACGGGTTTAGCTACCTTGTGAAGGCAGCCGTCGGGCGCTGCCGTTACCATGATCCCCAGGATACTTTCCGTTCCGCCCGGAACTCGCCGGTTGGTGGCGGGTGCCGTGCTGAGCTTGATGCTGCCGTGGTCCCCGTGCCTTCGGGCGAGCCGCGCCCAGACGCTGGATATTCCCCTCACCATCCGGGAGACAGCCGGGGTGGCGCGCACTTCCGAGCCGGTCACCGCCGGGGTGCCCTTTCCCCGCAGCGGTCCGGCCGCCATCCGGGATGAGTCCCGCCTGAGGCTGGTGGGGCCCGGCGGTCAGACGGTCCCCGCGGTCTTCCGGGTGGTGAACCGATGGTGGGACGAGGCGTCCACTCAGGTTGCGGCCATCCAGTGGGTGCACGTAGACTTCCTCGCGGATGTCGCGGCGAACTCCGAGGCCGTCTACCGCGTGCGACTCTCGCAGGAGAATTCGCCGCCTCCGCCCGCGCCCTTGCGCGTCGAGGCGGCCGGCGAGGAGATTCGAGTCGATACCGGTCCCCTGGCCTTCACCGTCCATCGTACCGGCCGCCTGCTGGATGCGCCCGGCCTGCGCGCTGTGGATTTTGTTCTCCGCAGCGACGAGCGCATGTACAAGGCCGGCAACTGGCCCGCTACGACGCTTGAAATCGAGGAACAGAATCCGTTGCGCGTGGTGCTGAAGCGCACCGGTGCTCATGGCTGGGTGAATGGGCGGGACAAGGCGCTCGACTACGTGGTGCGGATCATTGCCTGGGCCGGGCGCCCGCACATTCAGGTGATCCACAGCTTCGTGAACCGGCAGGGGCGCCGCTTGAGCGATTTCGTGCGGCTGGACGGCCTGTGGCTCGAAGGGCAGCTCGAGGGTTCCGCGCAGCCGGCGCGCGTCGAGCAGCTTTCGGCCGATCCCCGGCGCACCGGCTGGTTCGAAGCCGGCGGCGTGGGGGTGGGGCTGCGGTGGTTCTGGCAGTTGTATCCCAAGGCCTTCGAGGTCCGCGCCGGCGGCCGCCTGCGGCTGGCTCTATTCCCCGAAACCGCCCGCCCACAGAACATCTACACGGGCGTCGCCAAGACGCACGAGATGCTGCTTGCCTTCGGCGGCGGGAATTTTTCCGCCCAGATCGACCATCCGCTGTACGCCGTGGCGCCGCCGAAGTGGTACACCCGGGAGACCAAGGCGCTGGGGCGGCTGGTGGAGTCCTCGCCCGAAGCCATCCGGCCCGAGTACCGTAACCTGGTGGAGCGCTACGACCGCTGGCTGGCCGAGTGCCGCGACGCGGTGCTCGCCAAGCGCGACCGCGGCTTCCGCTTCGGCGACCGCGTGCTCGACGAGTACGGCATGCTCCACTTCGGCGACGCCATCCACAAGATCGTCACCAACCCGAACCGCCGCGACTACGGCGTGCACTGGGATACCGAGTACTACGACTTCCCGCAGGCCCTCTTCCTGCACTTCTTCCGCACCGGCGACATGACCTCCTTCCGCGCGGCCATCGAAGCGGCCGCCCACCTGGCCGACGTGGATATCTCTCATCACGAAGTCGATCAGCCGGCCGGCGCCGCCCGCACAGGCCCCGGACTGAACCACTGGACGCGCTACTCGAATGGCGAGTTCATCTCCTCGACGAGCTGGGCGTTCTACAAGAACGAGAGCCTGTTCAACCGTTATCTGCTGACAGGCGATCTGTGGTCGCGCGACGTGGCGCGCCTATCGGCCGATTGGGGCGTGGAGTACAACGGGCTGGACCTGCAAAGCAATACGCGCTCGATCGGCCACGGCCTGTTCGCCATGCTCCGGGCCTACGAGGTGTTCGGCGACCGCAAGTACCTGGACCGCGCTAACTGGATCATCGACTGCGTGCACGCCTGGCAGGACGGCGATGTAGAGAAACTGGAGCAGCTCAACCGCCGCGCGAAATGGTCGCCGGAGTTCGCCGGCGGCTACAGCCGTCAGTCCTGGATGTATGGCATCGCGCTGGAGGGGATGGCGCAGGCTTCCCAATACCTGGGGCGGCCGGAGATGCCCGCGTATATGAAGCGCGCGGCGGACTGGATCTTCGCCAACCCGAAGGAGTGGGACCCCGGGCGCCGCATGTTCCTCAACGCGCCCGTGCACTCCGTGATGCTGACCCCGGGGTTGGCCTACATCGGCGAGACGAGCGGCGAGCGGAAGTACTGGGACGTGGCGCTCGAAAGCTTCGAGCGGCAGACCCGCGACGCCCGCCTCACCGACCGGCTGAAACTGTTCGCCCAATTGTTCCGGAACTCCCAGCGCTTCACCTGGTATCTCTCGGTGGAGTCGCCCATCCGGTTCGGCGCGGAGGGCGGGCCGGCGAAGTGACGCAGCGGTCTGCCCCACAGCGCGCATCGTATTATCCTGAACTTGACGCCGGTACCGCCGGCGTTGTTTAATTATTCATTGGGCTGAATAAAAATACAGCCTGAAACTGGAGATCCTTTTGACCGCCCCGAACGGCATCATGCGAATCGCCGCCCCGGATTTCGTGCGGGACCTCGATGTCACCGACGAGGAACTGTGCGCGCTGCTCGACCTGGCAGCCGATATGAAACGCTCGCCTGCCGTCTATTCCCAATCCCTGGCCGGCAGGTCCATCGCGCTGTTGTTCG
>JAWLGN010000323.1:0-5997 GCA_041685075.1 Bryobacteraceae bacterium | reverse complement strand
CAGGCCTGCCAGATATCGTCGATGCGGTCGGCGGGCTTGCCCGCGAGGAAGGGGCGGAGGTAGCGCTCCACCGCGGCGTTCACCAGTTCGGCGCGCTGCGTATACGTGCCGCAGCCGTAGCCGTAGAGGCCGTCCTGGTCGGTGATCACTTTCACCACCGTGAGCCGCAGGCCGGCCGGGGCGGTGACGATCACCTGCACGTCGCGGATCTTGGGCGAGGGCAGGCCGCGTGTGGCCCGCTCCGCCTGCTGCGCGGCCCGGGCCTGGCGTTCAGTGAAGCCGAGCAGCCCGCCGACTGCAGCCGCCCGGAAGAAGTTCCGTCTGGGTATGCTCGATGGTTGACTCACACTGCACCTCTCGGCCGCTATGCACTCGCGGCCTATCAGAATATCGCAACCAGGCGCGACTGGCGCCTCGAACACCCCTTGCCCCCCGTTTTTGCCGCTGCGTACGCTTCCGGCACCCGCAAAAAATCTTCCCCGGGGCGGCAGAAATCCTTCCGCAGAACTCCTTCCCGAGTTGAGGAAACCCCTTATTTTTGCTATCCTTCGGTGGTTGGATTCATACACTTGTCCTCCCGATCCGCAGATCGGGCCTACCTGAGAGGTGCCGCATGTCAGGCCATTCGAAATGGGCCACCATAAAACACAAGAAAGCCGCAGCGGATGCCAAACGCGGGAAGACATTCACCCGCATTATCAAGGAGATCACCATCGCCGCCCGGGGCGGCGGTGATCCCGATGCCAATCCGCGCCTGCGTACCGCCATCCTGGCCGCCAAAGCCGTCAGCATGCCCGCCGATAACATCAAGAAGGCGATCATGCGCGGCACCGGCGAACTGGAGGGCGGCCAGATTGAAGAAGTAACTTTCGAAGGTTACGGGCCGGGCGGCGCCGCCGTGATGGTGGCGGTGGCTACCGACAACCGGAATCGCACCGTAAGCGAAATCCGCCACATCTTTTCCAAGAACGGCGGCAACCTCGGCGGCGAAGGCAGCGTGGCCTGGATGTTCGACCGCAAGAGCCAGATCCTCATCCCCGCAGAAAAAATCGGCGAGGAGGATCTCATGAACGCCGTCCTAGACGCCGGCGCCGAGGACATCCGCAGCGACGGCGACAACTGGGAGGTGCTCTCCCCCGTAGAAGCGCACGCAACGGTGATGGAGGCGCTGCAGAAGGCGAAGGTGGAGACCAGCGCATCCAGCATTGCCATGATTCCCAAGAACCTGGTGAAGGTCGAGGGAAAGAACGCCGAGCAGTTGCTACGCCTGGCCGAAGCGCTCGAGGAGCACGACGACGTGCAGAACGTCTACTCGAACTTCGATATCGACGAGAAGGAAATGGAGGCCATGGCCTCCCGTTAGGGGGCGGCACGACACCCCATGCGGGTTCTGGGCGTCGATTGCGGTACGGAACGCACCGGTTACGGCGTCGTGGAGAGCGACGGCCGCCTTCATCGGATGGTGGCTTCCGGGGTGATCCGCACCCGCAACACCCGCCCGTTGGCCGAACGGCTGCTGGAGATCTCCCGGGGATTGCGGGAGGTCATCCGCACGTATTCGCCTGCGGCCGCCGCCGTGGAAAGTGTGTTCTTTGCAGCCAACGCCCGTTCGGCGTTGAAGCTGGCGCACGTGAGGGGCATCGCTCTGCTGGCCATTGCGGAAGCGGGGCTCGAGTGCGGGGAGTACTCCCCGCTGGAAGTAAAAACCAGCGTCGTGGGCTACGGCCGGGCGGAGAAGTGCCAGGTACAGCTCATGGTCCAGTCGCTGCTGCGGCTGGAGGCACCGGTCGCGTCCGAGGACGCCTGCGACGCCCTGGCAGTGGCCATTTGCCACGTAACGCGGAGGGGTTTAGCGACATGAGCAGGCGGGTTGTGGCCGCGGTGGCCGGTTTCCTTTTGGCCGGCGCCGCAGCGTGGGGCGATTCCGCGCCCCGCATCTCCTATTCCAAGTCGTTTCCGGGCAGCGTCCCCGCCTACATAGAGATCAACGTGGACCGCACCGGGGCCGGCGAGTACAAGGAAGCGCCGGACGACGACCGGCCCCTCCAGTTCCGCCTCTCCTAGGCGGAGGTCGACGAGATCTTCGCGCTGGTGGAGAAGCTGGAGTACTTCCGCCGCCCCCTGGAGTCGGCGTCGAAGGTCGCCTTCATGGGCACCAAGACCTTCCGGTTGGAGAACGGTCCGGAGAAAAGCGAAGTGAAGTTCAACTTCTCCGACGATCTCTCCGCCCGCGGCCTGGCCGACTGGTTCGAGCGCATCGCCGAATCCGAGCAGCACTACATCAACCTGGAGCGTGCCGCCAAGTATGACCGCCTGGGCGTGCTCAAGGCGCTGCTGCTGCTGGAGACCTCGCTCGACCGCAAGCGGCTGGTGGCGCTCGAGCAGTACCTGCCGCTGCTCGACCGCATCGCCAAGAACGGCGTCTATATGCACACGGCGCGCGTGCGCGCCGCCGGCATCGCCGATACCATCCGGGCTGTGGTCCAGCCATGAGGCGGGCGGCGCTCGCGTTGCTGCTGCTGGCCGCCGCCGCCGCGGGCCAGGTTGCCGAAAACGAAGAGCGGGACCTCGGGCGCGCTATCGGGGAGGCCGGTTCCAGCCCCATCGAGTTGATCCGCGCTATCGAAAAGCACCTCGAGAGGTATCCCGAAAGCGGCCACCGCGCCGAACTCGAGGAGGCCCTGGTAAAGGCCGCTATCGAAGCCGGCGACGAAAAGCGCATCATCGAATACGGCGAGCGCGTGCTGGCGCGCGAACCGGGCGATATCCAGGTGCTCGACCGGGTCACTCGCGCGCTGCTTTCGAGCGAGGCCAAGGAGACCTCCGCGCGCGCCCTGAAGTATGCCCGGCTCTACGGGGAGCGGGTCTCCGCCATGGGCGACCGGGAGCCGCCGGCGCGCCTGGGCAGGGGAGAGTGGAGCGATGCCCTGGACCGCGGCAGGGGTCGTGCCCTTGTGCTGGAAGCTCGCGCGCTCGGCAACCTGGGACGCATCGAGGAGGCCATCGCCGCCGCCGCGCGCGGCTTTGAAGCCTTCCCCAGCGCGGAAGCGGCGCGCGAGGAGAGCCGCTGGCTGGAACGCGCCGGGCGCCGCGCCGAAGCCATCGAGCGCCTGGCGGAAGCGTTCATGATCCCCGACGAACGCGCCACCGATGCCGCTCGCCGCAGAGACCGCGCCCGGTTGAGCGAGCTGTACAGGCAGTTCCACGACTCCGAAGCCGGCCTGGGCGACCTGATCCTGGCGGCCTACGACCGCACCACCGCGGTGCTCGCCGCCCGCCGCCTGCGCCTGCGCGAAAGCGACCCCAACCTGCATCTCACCGACCCCATGGAGTTCACCCTCTCCGGCCTGGGTGGCGGCACTCTCTCGCTCGCCGCCCTAAAGGGCAAGACCGTGGTCTTCGATTTCTGGGCCACCTGGTGCGGGCCCTGCCGCGCACAACATCCCCTCTACGAGGAAGTGAAGGAGCGCTTTCGGGATAATCCCGAGGTGGTCTTCCTCTCCATCAACACGGACGAGGACCGCGAGGCGGTGGAGCCGTTCTTAGAGGCCAACGGCTGGCGCGTCGAGGTGTGGTTTGAAGACGGCCTCTCGCGCGCGCTGAAGATCTCCTCCATCCCCACCACCATCGTCATCGACCGCCGCGGAAAGGTGGTCAGCCGCATGAATGGCTTCGTCCCCAGCCGCTTTGTCGACATGCTGAGCGAGCGCATCCGGGAGGCGCTCGGAGAGCCGGACTGAACTCCGCCTCTACTGCCGCATCAGCCGGATGCCGCCGTTGGTGGTCGAGAGATCAATCGTTGGGCCGTCGCCCGACCCGATCAGCCCCTCGATCCGTTTTTTGCTCAGCTCGCCCTTGGCTATTACCTCGAAGTCGCTCTTGATCGACGAGTTGGTGGTTGCCGCCACCACGCGCGCGTTGATCTGCTCCGGCAGCCGCACGGTGATGCCGCCGTTGGTGGTTGATACCCGCACATCGCCGGCTGTGCCGTCCAGCGAGAGGTCCACCGGGCCGTTGCTGGTCCCGATCCGGATAGTGCGCCCCGGGTCGGCATCAGCGAGGCGGGCCGTGATGCTGCCGTTCGAGGTGCTGGCGTTCAGGCCGCCGCGTACGTCCTCGGCGCGGATGCGCCCGTTGGAGGTCCGCAGCACCGCGCCACCCTCCTGTCCGGTCACCTCCACGCTGCCGTTGGAGGTCTGCACGTCGAGCCGGCCGAGGAGGTCCTCAACCCGCACCGCTCCGTTGGTGGTCCTCAGCCGCGCCTCGCCTTCGACGTCCGCCACCCGGATGCTGCCGTTGGTGCTGGTGATGCGCTCCAGTTCGGTCTTTCGCGGCACCCGGATGTAGTAGCGCGCCCCCATGTTGCCGCGCATCCCCGACGGCCGGATCGTGCGAACCTGGATCGCCTCCGGCTGGGCCGAGATGTCGATTTTGATGGCGTCGCGCAGCTCGATAGATCGAGCGTACTTCGTCCCCCGGATCTCAACTGAATTCTCGTTCCAGGAGGATATCTCTATGCTGCCGTTGAAGTTCTCTACTGAGATTCGGCCCCCCGGACGGAGTGGGAAGGAATGCTGGAAGTCCTCGGTGTAGCGCTCCGAACCGCCAAGATCTCCCAGGTCCTCTATGTCGCAGGCGGCCAGGAAAGCCACTGCCGCCGCCATGGCCACCGCCAGGATGCGCTGATGCATACTCACCTCACCAGCCTCATACGCAGGCCCCCGACGATTTGTTCCGGGAAGGCGCGGTTCAGTCTTCCGGCGGCACCAGACGGATCATGCTGAGGTTCACGGTGAAGAGGCGGCCGTCGGGCGGCGCGGTCCACGACGGGGAGGCGCACACCTCGACCAGGTGCTCCCCGCTGCCGGACGGAAGATCGGCCTCCAGGATGAACAGCCCGGGGCGTTCCAGGGCCGTCTCCACCAGGCGCCGCCCGTTGGCCGAGACGGCGATCCGGACCGGTTCTCCCTGAACGAAGGAGTTCTCATGGGCGTGCCCCCGAATGCGCAGGCGCTGGGGGCCGGAGCGGAGGCTGCGCAGCCGCGCCGTAGCCCGCGGCCCGATCCAGCGGAACTTGTTGCCAAAAACGCCCTCCAGCTCGTACCAGCCCTCGAGGAGGCGCGCCTCGTGGCCGGGCAGGGAAAGGTCGATGGCGTCTTCGCGATCGCCGGGGTAGAGTTCCGCGCGGTCGGCGCTGGCCAGCAGGTTGTACACACCGCCTTCGTTGGGAGCGCGGTAGCCGCACGTGCAGGCCAGGGTATCGGCGGCATCGCGGGCCAGTTGGCCCGCGCAGTCGGGGCAGCGCAGCAGGCGTTCGAAGCATTCGAAGGGGGCGGGCTGCGGTGCGGCATCGCCGGCCTTACGGCATACCGCCGAGAGGGTGCCGCCCAGCAGCCGTGCCGCGCGCCACACGGAGCGGTGGGGATCCAGGCGCGTCGCCACCCGCTTCACCCAGCCATCCACACCCCGCTGCCGCACGAAAATCTCGTACTCGTGGGCCGCAAAGTGTTTCGAGACCAGCCGGTGCCAGTCCTTGAGATTCATGGTGTGGTTCTGGCGGATGCCGAAACTCTCCTCCTGGTGCGCCCCGATGACGTCCTTCACCAGGTAATCCAACAAGCCCCAGTGGAACAGCCTGCGCTCCCACGGCTTCATCAACTCGTAATAGGGGGCCCGGTAGAGCCGCAGAGTGAGGACGCGCCGCAGCGGCTCCTCGGCAAACAGGAACACGCCGCCGGGCGCCAGCACGCGCTTCACTTCCAAGAAGACGCTCTCGATGTCCATGAACTGGCTGAGCATCTGGAAGGCCGCCACCATCCGTAGCGAGCCGTCGCGGAAGGGCAGGTTCAGCGCATCGCCGGCCAGCCGCACGGGCGCGCGCGAGAGCTTCCAGCGGTCCATCAGGGCGCAGCCGTGCCGCAGGGCGTCGGCGGAGATGTCCAGCGCGAAGCCGTCGGCCCCGAATTCGTTGGCCAGCATGTAGCTGGTGTGGCCGGC
>JAWLGN010000015.1:0-35663 GCA_041685075.1 Bryobacteraceae bacterium | reverse complement strand
CATCGCGCTCGGCAATCTTCATGGCTTCCGGCGGCCCCACCGGCAGCGGCTTCTTGTAGAAGTCGATGTTCACGATACGCCCGCCCGGCTTGAGGGCCCTGGCCAGCTTGGGGAGATAGGCGGGGCGATTCGCGATGTGGTGCAACACGTTGCAGAGAAAGACCATATCGACGGCGCCTGGGGGCAGGCGGGGGTCGTCCGGAGCGGCCAGGATGGTCTCCATGTTGGCCGGAGCGCCCTCGGCGGCCATGCGCAGGAGCTCGCCGTTGATATCGACGGCGTAGACTTTGGCGGCGTGGTGGGCAAAACGGCGGCTGAAGTAGCCTGCACCCGCGCCGAGGTCCGCCACCACTTCGTCGGGTTTCAGGTTCAACGCCTGGATCACCTGATCGGGCAACTGCCAGGCGTCGCGCTTGGGGTCGTTCAGGACTCGGGCATACTCCCGGGCCGAGCGGGGAGGGTGCCGGTGGGGATGGTCCACCTGGGCGGCCACGGCGGCTGCCAGGCACAGCAGCAGGACGATGCGCTTCATCGCTACTCCTCGAGCGGCTCCTCGGGGGGCTCGAAGCCGTCCAGCAATTCCGGGTTGTGTGTAAAATTTTTCAGCACCCGGATAATGTTGCCCGGTGTGAAGCCTGCCCGCAGCAGCCGGCCGTAGGCCGCTGCCATCACCTTCCGGTCGCCGAGGGCCGTCGCCGAAGGATACTTGCGGCGCAGGTAGTCTTCGATCAGGGCGTCTTCATCTACCTTGGCATAAATCTCCCGGACGGTGCTCTCGGCAATCGAGGGCGCCACGCGCCGGCTCCGCAGGTCGCGCAGCACGCGCCGGGCCCCGAATCGCCCGCTGTCGAGGCGCGCCGCCGCGTAGGACTCGGCGAAGGCGCGGTCGTCGAGATACCCGTACTCCTTGAGCCGCGCAATGACGGCCTCGACGTCCTCCGGGCGCGCGGCGCGGGGACGCAGCCTCTGCCGCAACTCCCCCGTGGAGAAGGCGCGGGCCGCCAGCCGCGAAACGGCGTATTGGAACAGCGCTTCGCTGTCGAGTTTGGGTGCGGGACGTTTGGCCATGCGATTCGGATAGCCTTCTCTGATTGTATATAAGCTTACCTTGGAGTACCTTGGAAATAAGGGGCCCTCGAAATGGCCGCTGTATACTGAACGCTGAAAGCTAGAGGAGGATCGCACATGGAAAAAGGTTCCGCATTCGGGTCGTTCCTGGCAGGGCTGGGTGTAGGCGTCGCCATTGGCATGCTGTTCGCCCCGAAAACCGGCGGCGAAACGCGCCAGATCATCCGCAATAAAGCCGGTGAAAGCCGGGATTACCTGAAGCATCGCACCACTGAACTGCGCGACCAGGCCGGCGAATTGATCGAAAAGGGCAGGGGAGCCCTGGGCCGCCAGCGAGAGTCCGTGGGGGAGGCGATGGAAGCCGGCCGCCAGGCCTACCACGAGACCCGCGAGGGGATGCAGCAGCCGCCGTCCCCCGCGCCCGGCACCACGCTCTGATCGCCCAGGATAGACCCGTCCTATGACAGACGACGTGTTTCGGTGGGTGATCGCGATTGGGGTCGCGCTGGCCGCAATCGCCTTCCTGATACAGGCTGGTATCGCGGTGGCGCTCTACAGAATTGCGCGACGTATGCAGGCCAAAGTGACGCCTTTGGCCGAGCGTGCCGAACCCATTCTGGACACCACCCGCCAGATGCTGGCGGAGAACCGGCCCCGCGTTGCCGAGATCTCCACCCACGCCGTCGAGGTGGCCAAATCCGTCCGGCGGCAGACTACACAAATCGGGGAACTGCTGGATGAAACCTCCACGCGCGCCCGCATCCGGCTGGCGGATCTGGATGAAAAGGTGGAGGAAACCGTCGAGCAGGTCGGACAGGTGGGCGGGGCGGTGAAGACCGTAGTCATGAAGCCCGTCCGCGAGATGAACGCTATCATGGCAGGCGTTCGGGCCGCCCTGGTTACCTATGCCCGCGGCAGACGTCCTTCGGTGGACCACGTCACCCAGGACGAGGAAATGTTTATCTGATAACCGGAACGGGAGGTTGATGGCGGGCCACTACGGCCCGCCGCTCCGTGGCAGGGGGTCTTCTGGACCTTTGTCAGGCAGCCTTCTGGATCTTTCCGGCGCGAATGCAGGCGGTGCAGACCCGGAGCCGCTTAGTGGCTCCGTTGATCAACGCGCGGACCGGCTGCAGGTTGACATTCCAGCGGCGCTTGGTGAGGTTGTGGGCGTGGCTGATCCGGTGGCCGAACTTGGGTCCGCGGCCACACACTTCGCATACTCGTGCCATTCTGAATAATCTCCTGGATCGAAACCGCCATTCTAACAATTTCAGGGCCGCTGCAGCAACTGCCAGGTGCTCTCATTTCCTGAAACGAGTGTTTTGGCACGTTGCATGCTCACAAATTCCCGGAGTCTGGTATTTTCCCAGTGGCGCACAAAATTCTGATAGTAGAGGACGAGCAGCCGGTGCGGATGTTCATCCGCGCCGTGCTGTCTCAAGACGGCTACGAAGTTCTGGAGGCCAGCAACGGCGAAGAGGCGCTGGATATGTGGCTGCGCCACGGGCCGGGCATCCGGGTGGTATTGACCGATGTGGTGATGCCCCGCATGGGCGGCCCGGAACTCGCCCGCCGGATCAAGGAAAAGACGCCCGAGACCGCCGTGATTTTCATGTCCGGCTACGCCGACCAGCCGGTTTTTGAACAGGCCGCGGAGTCGGTGTGTCGCTTTTTGCCCAAGCCGTTCACACCCATGGACCTGGCCAAAGCGGTGCGCGGCGCGCTCGAGCCCGGCGTTTGAGTGAGTTCGTCCCTTCCCGCTGTTACAATAAGCCATCTTTCCATGTCATCCGCACTCGTGCTGGCTGTGCTCTGCGCTGTTTCCGCATCGGCATGGCAGGCCGCGACCTCGGCCGCTCCCGCCCCGGCGCAAGCCGGTCTGTCCCACGCCGCCTCGCTGCGCAATGAAAACGTGCAGGCCAACCGTATCGACAACGACGCCCTGAAGCTTTCGAACGTACGGCTGGGAGCCAATGTCACGCTTGTTACGGAGGCGCCGGTGGAAGCCAACTACTTCGCCACCGAACACGGCCGGCCTCCCGGCGAGGCTCCCGTGCTGCGCCCCGCCGCACCGCTTGCGGGATGGCACGGCGATCTTTTCTATTCGCACAAGAACAGCGTGTTCAACGCCCGCACCTTCTTTCAGGTGGGGCCGGTCCAGCCCTCGCGGCAAAACCACTACGGCGCGCGCTTCTCGGGCGCCTGGGAGAAACTGGGCGCCCTGACCGGCAGCTTCCAGCAGCGCAAGACGCGCGGCATGGTCAACGGCAACGTGCTGGTGCCGCTGGCCGGCGAGCGCACTCCCCTGGCCACCGACCCCGCGGTGCGCGCCGTGGTGGAGCGGTTTCTGAACGCCTATCCCGCGGAACTGCCCAACCGCCCGGATTTCGATCCTCGGGCGCTGAATACCAACGCCCCGCAGCGCATCGACGAACTGGACGGCACGCTGCGGCTGGACCGCGGCGCCGGCGCGCGAGGGCGCCTGTTCCTCACCCACTCGCTGGGCCGGCAACGCATCGACGCCTTCCAGTTTGTAGCGGGCCAGAATCCCGATACCGAAATCCACAGCCACCGCTCTCAGCTCACCTACCGGCGCGATATCTCCGAAAGCAGCGACGTGAGTTTCGGCGCCGGCTTCACGCGCGCGATGAGCGATCTAAGGCCGGAGCCCAACGCCGTGGGGCCGCGGGTGCGCACAGGCTACCAGGTGGAGGAACTCGGACCCGACAGCCAGTTCCCCATTCACCGGGCTCTGAACCGCTTTCGTTGGGGAGCGGTGGCGGGGCACCGCACCTCCGGCGGCGCTCATGCCATCACCTTCGGCGGCGACTTGACCCGCACGCGCCTGAACGGCATCGAAACCAATAACGCCCGCGGCGTGGTCTGGTTCGGCAACAACTTCGGCCGCACCGCCATCGAGAATATGCGGATGGGCACCCCCACCCTCTACGAGGCCACCGTGGGGCCCATGGCGCGCGGCTTCCGCAACTGGAGCGTAAACCTCTTTGCCGCCGACCAGTGGAGGATCACGCAGCGCTTCCAGCTCTATTACGGCCTGCGCTACAACCTGGACACCACGCCTTATGAAGTCAACGGCCGGAACGAACTCCCCTACGGCTGCGACTGCAACAACTTCAGCCCGCGCGTTTCGCTCGCCTGGCGCGGTCCGCGGGAATGGGTGCTGCGCACAGGCTATACGGTGTCCTTCGGCCAGGTGCTGCCGGTGACCTACCAGCAGGTGCGCTATAACTTGCCGCACGCGCGCTACATCCAGGTGCAGAACCCGGACCTGCTCGACCCGCTCCGCGGCATCGACCTCAACAACCCCACCGGCCGCGCCACCCCCACGTTCTTCTCGCCGGACCTGGTGGCGCCCTACGCGCACCAGTACCAGTTCAGCCTGGAGAGAAGAATTCAGGATAACTATCTGCTGCGCCTGGCTTACATCGGCAGCCGTACGTTCAAGCTGCTGGACGTTTTTACGGTGAACCGCGCGGTGCCGGTGGAGGGCATCCCCCTCACTACCGCCACGGTGGACCAGCGGCGCGCCGATCCGCGCTATTACGACGTGAAGTGGGTGCTCAACGCGGGCGCGGCTTACCTGGACGCGGCCCAGGCTTCGCTCGAAGCGTCGCTCGACCGCGGCCTGACCTGGGGCGCCACCTACACCTTCGGCAAGGCGCTGGATACCGGCACGGACTACTCCGGCACGGCAGCCAACAACGACATCAGCAAGGGGCGCAGCCAGTCGCAGTTCGGCGCTTTCGACGATAAGAAGGGCCTCAGCGCGCTCGACTCCACCCACTCCTTGCTGCTGCACTGGGTCTGGGACGTGCCGCGTCTCGAGGGCTGGCAGATCTCCGGCTCCACCCTGTTCAAATCCGGTACTCCGTTTACGCTTTACGTGGGCAGCGACGCTCCGGGCTTCGGCAACGTGGACGGCGGTCCCAGCGACCGGCCCAACATCGTCGACCCCTCCACTCTGGGGATGACCGTGGGGGACCCTGACACCGCGCAATCCATCCTGCGGCGCGAACGCTTCGCCTACATCACGCCCGGCGACGCGCGCGGTTCCCTGGGGCGGAATACCTTCCGCAAGGGCGGCATCGCCAACGTGAATGCCGCGGTGAGCCGCTCCTGGCGTTGGGGACCCGGCGGCGAGCGTACCATCTCGCTGCGCGCCGAAGCCTTCAACCTGGGCAACCACCCGCAGTTCGATGAGCCGCAGCGCAACCTGAGTTCACCGGCCTTCGGCAAGATTACCAATACCCTGAACGACGGCCGCGTGCTGCAGATCGGGCTGCGGCTGGGGTTGTAAGCGGTTCCACCCCGGGGCTATCCGATTCGCCGCGCGCCAATGTAAGATGAGGGCATGCTCGAAGCCGCGGCCCTGTCCGATGTCGGCTGTGTCAGGACGAACAACGAAGATTACTGCCAGATAGAACCCGAACTGGGACTCTACCTGCTGGCGGACGGCATGGGCGGCGCACGTGCCGGAGAGCGCGCATCGCGGCTGGCGGTGGAGACGGTAGCGGAGTACATGTTGTTCGCCCAGCAGCGCGACGGGCAGGTGCTGCTGGCGGCGGTGGAGGAGGCCAACCGGCGTGTGATCGAAGCCGCGGGCAGCGACCCCACCCTGGAAGGCATGGGCACCACCCTGGTGGCGGCGCTCGATCTCGGCTCGGAAGTGGCCATCGCCAGCGTGGGCGACAGCCGCGCCTACCTGCTCGATAGCCGGGGATTCCGCCCCGTCACCGACGACCAGACCTGGGTCAACGAAGTGGGCCGCCCCCTGGGGCTGGACGAGGAGAGCCTGCGCAACCATCCCATGCGGCACGTCCTGACCATGGCCATCGGCGCCAGCGCTCCCCTGACCATTCGCTCTTACCGGGTGCCGCTGGAACCCGGCGCCCTCCTGCTGATGAGCAGCGACGGGTTGCATGGCGTGGTGGACGGCGCCGGTATCGAGGAGATTCTGCGCTCGAGCGGAGCCGAGCCGCTGGAGGAGAAGTGCCGCCGGTTGATTGCCGCAGCGCGCGCCGGCGGCGGCCCCGACAACATTACGGTCATTCTCCTGAGAGCACCGCACGACAGAATGCACTAGTTCGGGATGGGTGCTTATTTCGGGAGAGCGCTCTTGGCGCTGGCGCTCCCCCTTGCCGCGACCGCCCAGGTCGCCGTGCTGCAGATCCATGTGTTGGAGGGCGAGGGTGCGGTGCACCAGGCGGGATCCCGGGCCGCCAGGCCCCTGAGCGTTTCGGTTACCGACGAGACAGGCCGGCCGGTAGAGAACGCCACCGTGAGTTTCCGGCTGCCGGATGAAGGGCCGGGCGGCACGTTCGGCGGGGGCCTGCGCTCGGATCTTGCCATCACCGACGCCCGCGGCCGCGCCTCCATGCGCCCCTTCGAGGTGAACCGCACCCCGGGGCAATTCGAGATCCGGATCAGCGTGGTGAAGGAGCAGGTGCGCGCGGGCACGGTGGCCTTCCAGTTCGTCTCGGATGCGAAGCCCGTCCGGGCGGTGCGCCCCGGCCGGAGGATCCCGTGGCGCAGGGTGCTGCTGGTGGCCGCCGGAGCCGCCGCGGGCGGGATTGCCGCGGCGGCGCTGGGCGGCTCCACCGTGGGCTCGGCGGCTCCACCTTCCGCCAGCGTGGGGCCGCCCGTCATCTGGGTGGGGAAGCCATGAGAGTCCTGCTCGTGGCGCTGGCGTGCGCGGCCGCTCTACCGGCCCAGTTGGCGCTGTACACCGTGGAACCGGAGCGGCGCATCGAAAGCGCCTTTCACATGGGGAGCATCGCCGCTGGAGATGTCCTGGAAATGCGTTTCCAACTGCGCAACATCGGACCGTTTCCCGAACCTCTTACGGTGCTCGACATCGCGGGCACCGGCTTCTCCATGACGGGCGATCCCGCGCTGCCCCAAACGGTGTGGCCCGGCACGGGCGTAGAGTTCACCGTTCGGTTCGCACCCGTCCGGGCGGGAGACTATAGCGCCGCCCTGGTGGCCGATTCGGTTTCGGTTATCCTGTTGGCCTCCACTACCGCCTCCCTCAGGGTGGCGGTGGAGGAGGAGGGCGGCGGATGGAGCGCGTTGTCCTCGGAAATGGTCGTGGATTTTGGCGACATCTCGATCGGCGCCCCTGCCGGGCGGCGCTTCGCGCTATCGAACCTCACGGGTACGGAGCTGCCGCCGGCCGAGCTGGGGCTGACGCCGGGCGTCTTCTCTCTGGGACCGGACGCGCCCGCGCAAGCGGTGGTCCCGCCCGGCGAGACCGTGATCTTCACCGTGAACTGTGCGCCGGAGAGCGCGGGAGTGCAGGAGGCGCTGTTGAAAGTGGGGGTGCGGCAGTTCAGGCTGCGCGTGAACGTGATCGAGCCGCCGCTTCCCCGTCCGGAGTTCGTCATCGAGCTGGATGAGCCCGGCAGCGCGCGGCAGGGCAGGGTATCGGTGCGGTTTGCGGAGCCTCCGGCGACGCGCGGCGGCGGCGTGGTGCGGCTTGAATTCGAGCCCGCCCCAGGACTGGGACCCGATCCCGCCGTCCTCTTCGCCAACGGCCATCCCACGGCGGTGTTCGCAGTGGAAGCGGGGGAGATGTCGGCCCGTTTCGGCGAGCGCTCCTGGATGGAGTTTCAAACCGGCAGCACGGCCGGCAACCTGGTGTTCACCATAGAGGGCGGCGGCCACCACGAGCGCTACACTCTCCCCATCGCCCCCGCGCCGGTAGGGATCAGCCGCACCCGCGCGGTGCGCGCCGGAGCGTTTGTAGAGGTCGAGATCGCCGGATGGGATAACACCCGGGCGGTCTCCGAGTTGAGCTTCACTTTCTTCGACAAGTCCGGCAAGGAGGTGGCCCCGGGGGCTATCCGGGTGGACGCCACCGAGGAGTTTCGCCGCCACTTCGACACCGCCGGCGTGGGCGGCGTTTTTTTGCTGCGCGCTGTATTTCCCGTTACAGGCGGCGCCGGAGTCATCGATGCCGTCCAAGCCGCACTGCTCAACCCCGCCGGCACCGGTCAGACGGGAACGTTGCGGTTATCAGGTCCCGACTAACCAAAGTGTGTATTGTGGCCGCCGGCCGGTAATGGTAGTTTGCTAGAAGTAAATCCACGTTGGAGCCGATAGAAAAATGGATCAGGGTTTGTCTGGAGCGGAGTTCGGCTGGCAGGGCGAGACAGACCGGCGCGGAAAACGCCGTTTCCAGATCGAGCAGGAAGTGCGCTACCGGCTCCTGTACGGACACCGGATCGCCGAGACCGGTATCGGCCGGACGCTCAATATGAGCAGCAGCGGCGTTTGGCTTACTACGCAAACGCAGTTGAACCCCGGGCTGCCGGTAGAGATCTCGGTCAACTGGCCCGTTCTGCTCAACAATTTCTGTCCCATGAAGCTGATGATCTATGGCTGCGTCATCCGCAGCACGGAGAACGAAGCCGCGGTGGCCATCGAGCGGTATGAATTCCGCACCCAGGGCGTGCGCAACCATCAGCCGAGCGTCACTCCCATTGACCGGGCCCGCTCGCTGGCGGGCTAGCAAGACGGCTGTACGGGTCATCACCCTCCCGTTTCGTCGAGCCTCTTTGGTACCCCAACTGCTCGTAGAACCTGCGTGGCCCGAGCCACGCATCCGAACTTGGGGGTCAAGGAATGCTTTGGACAATCTTCGTGATTCTGTTGGTTCTGTGGCTGCTCGGCATGGTGACGCAGTATACGCTGGGCGGGTTCATCTGGATTCTGCTGGTCGTGGCGATCGCTATTGCGCTCATACAGCTCATCAGCGGGCGGCGAGCCGTCTGACCGCGCCGCCGCATCGCGCGCGGGTTCGTTTTGCACCTACATACCGGCGAGGCGTGTGTGCGCCGGACCGCGGAAGATGGCGTTCAGAAACAGGATGTTCATCCCGTCCAGATAGGCGCGGAAGTTGGGGTCGGCGGTGAAAGCCACCACGTTGCCGCGGCCCTCCGGCTGTACCATAAGAAGCGGCTTGAAGGCCAGTTGCCGCCGGTTCTCCTCCCACATGTAGCCGCTGGCTACCAGCTTGTCCGCGCTTTCGAAGAGAGCTGCGTTCACGCCCTTATCGAGCTTGATGGGGGTGTAGATGGCGGCGCCGGAGAAGAGTGCCGTGACGGTTTCGCCCATGCCCGCGGTAATCCAGTGCTCCGGGTCGAGGCGGGCGCGCACCAGCACCCCTGGGACGCGGTCGGGGGCGCGCCGCTCGGCTGCGATGGCCTTGCGGTACTCCTCCTGGCTGGCCAGGATGGTTCCCGGCGCCCGCGCGGGCTCATGCTGCGCCTCCGCGGGTTTCTTGTCTTGGCCTTCGCGATAGAGATCCTCCTGGTTGGCCGAGAGTAGCTGCACGTCGCGCCGGGTGAGGAAAGAGACCGCTTCTCCGGCCGCCACCAGGGTGCCCCCGGCGGCGACCCACTCTTTCACGCGCCGGATGCCCGCGGGGCCGAGTTCCCGGGCGTAGTCGCCGCCCGGCGGCAGGATCAGGACATGGAAATCGCCCAGGTCCGCGCGCGCGAGTTGCCGGGTACGGATCACCGTCACCGGATAGCCGTACTGCCGCTCGAGGACGAAGCGTGTGGCGCCGGCCGCACCGCCGGCAACGGGCGTGTCCCAGGCCATCGCCACCGCGGGCTTCCGCACGTGAACCACGTTGCGGCTGCCGAAGTTGACACCTTCTTCCACCCAGCTTCCGGCGGCGGCGTGAATCTCCGCCCCGGTGGAGCGCGCCAGCGCCGCCAGCCGCTCATGAAGATCGGGCGGGTTATCCCGGACCTTGAAGATCAGGGTGCCGGAAGGGTAGCTGGCGCCATCGAGCGTGAACGGCTTGTCGCTCGAGTGCACGCGCAAGTCCTGGCGCAGCGCGGCGGCCAGCAGGCGGCCCGCGGCGGCCGATCCCCAGGGCGCGAGGTAGGCCACACCGGCCTTGCCCCGCACCTCGCCCGGCAGAATGGGCGCCTCGCCGGCGGGCTGGAACTCGCCTGCGGATACCTCCGCGGAGGCCACCGCCTCTATGTTGAACATCAGGGGCAGCGACCACGCCGTTACATCGTAGATCTGGCTCGGCTGCCCGGCACGTCGGCGCTTCTCCTCCGCGGTGATGAAGGGATCGTCCATGGGCACGTGGGGATCGAGCAGGGTACGGATCAGCCGCTTGGCGGGCTGGGCCAGTCGCACTACATAGGTACCGGCGGGGAACTCGCGTCCGGCGTTGCGGAAGGCGGCGGCGGCGCGCTCGACCTCCACCCCCTGGGCGGCCAGCAGCCACGCCAGCTTGTCCGTGGCGGAGGCATCCCGCCCGCGCGGGAGGATGTATTCCTTCACCGTCTCGCGGCGGCCCTCTTCCACCGCCGAAGCGCGGTAGGCGTAGAAGTCTCCGAGCAGCTTTTCGCGGTGCCGCGCGGCGTTTTCCGCCGTGGCCAGCGAGGCGATGAAGTGGTGCCGTATGGAATCGCGGAAACGCAGCAGCCTGCCGTCGCCGCGGCGCCGCACCAGGCCGCGGGCGGTGGTCTGCTCGTAGGTCATGGAGATGGCCCCGTGGTAGGCCGGCCAGCTTGCGCCGTAACCGGGATAGAAGCCGTCGAAGATTTCGCGGGTGAAGTAGTCGATGCCGAAGCGGTCGAACCAGCGGGCGTTGTTCTTCCCGAACATCGCCAGGCTCTCGCGCTGGGTTGGGGTGAGGTGCGGGTTGAGGGGATCGGGATCCGGCGCGAAGAAGTAGGTGGAGTCACCGCTCATCTCGTGAAGATCCACAGAGACCTGCGGAAACCATTCCAGGATGGCCTTCACCTGGTTGCGGATCTCCGGCTGGGTGAGGGCAATCCAGTCGCGGTTCATGTCGAACAGGTAATGGTTCGAGCGTCCCCCGGGCCAGGATTCGTTGCGCTCGGCGGCGAGCGGGCTGGGGTCCGGCTCCAGCCCGCGATGCTGTTCGAAGTGGTGGATGAAGCGGTCGCGGCCATCGGGGTTCTGGAGGGGCGCCACCAGCAGCAGCACGTTGGCGAGCACCTGGTCCACCACCCGGTCCTGGCGCGCGGCCAGCAGGTGATGGCACACCAGCAGCGCGGCTTCGGGCGAGGAGATCTCGTTGCCGTGGACCCCGGCCGAAAGCCAGATCACCACGGGCAGCCCGGCGATGAGCTTGCGCGCCTCCTCGGGCGGCGTCTTGCGAGGGTCGGCCAGGCGCGCCATGGCGGCGCGGATCTCCGGCAGGCGGCGCAGGTTGGCTTCCGAGCCGAGCGCGGCGTAGATCAGCCGGCGCCCCTGCCACGTGCGGCCGTAGTCGAAGACGCGCAGCCGCGGCGAGGCCTCCGCCAGGGCTTCCAGGTAGCGGACCAGCTCCGCATGGGTGGCGATGCGCTCACCGGCGTCGTAGCCCAGAACGCTGCGGTAGGTGGGAATGCGGGCGTCGTAAGATGCGCCCGGCCAGTACTCGAAACTTTCCTGGGCCGCCAGGGCCAGCGCGGCCGCGAGAACACAGCACACCGTACGCATAGAAACGTACAGTGTAGCGCTTACAGGCCGCTGGTCGAGATCCAGAAGCTCTCGCGCCAGCGCCCGCCCGGCGGCACGCTCTGCAGTTCGTCGTACTTGCCCGCCTGCGCCAGGTTGAAGGCGTTGGTGAGGCCGGCCATGGGTTCGAAGCAGATGAAGTCGCGTCCCGGCGGGGCGTACACGACGGCCACTTTATAGAGCGGCCCGTAGCTCACGGTGACGCGCGCATCGCCGCCTTCCACCCAGAACTCGGCCCGGCCGTCGGCGCCTCGCACCAGCCCGGTGAAGACATCGTCCAGTTGCGACCCGGCCAGCGGGTGCGGGTCGGCCAGGGTCACGGGGCTGCGCTCGCCGGTGGGGATCAGGTCACTCGAGAGCGTGACGTGCTCGCGGGCGGCCACGTGCGCCTTCCAGGAATCGCGCGGCACGCCCGGCACCTGGAAGTAAGGATGGTAGCCCACCGCTACCGGCATGGGGGCGATCGAGAGATTCTCTATCGCGGTCTCCACCTCCAGCACGCCGTCGTGCAGACGGTAGGTCATCTCGATGGCGTGGGCGAAGGGGAACTGCGCCATCATGTCCGGATACCGCCAGAACTCCAGCCGGCTGGTCAGCCGGGCCTGGCGCGCATCGGCTTCCACCGCCAGGATCTTCCACTCCGGGGAGAAGGCCAGCAGCCCGTGAATGGGCTTGCCGTTGGGGTCCCGCCGCAGGTTGCCGAGTTCCGGGTTCAGCAGGTACTTCTTGCCGTTGGCCCAGAAGGCGTCCTGGTCCACGCGGTTGGCCCAAGGAGCCAGGAAGGGAATGCCGCAGAGCGCCGGCTTGGCCTTCAACTCCGCCGGCGAGGAGTAGGGGAACCACAGAATGTTCTTGCCCCCCACCTTCATCTCATAAGCCAGGTTTCCCACGGAAGGAACGATCGAGACTTCGACGCGGCGCGCGGCATCGGCGAGACGCACCACTTCAATCCCATCGGCGACGGCAATCACAGCCGAGTAGTTGGCAGCTTGCATAACCTGTACCAGGGATGCGAACACGAACGGCGCCACACGGACGCCCCAAGAGGCGCGCATCATCTTACCGATTCTATCCTGTATAGGGGCTACTCGGGATCACGCAGATCCAGCGCGGTTTCTTCCTGGCAGCACCAGCAGGTGCCGGGTTTGTAGGTGCGGATGGAGCAGGTGGCGCACCAGTAGGTGATGCGCCTGGGCCGGCCGTCTTTGTAGACCCGCATGGCGCCGGTGTGGATGGGGGCGATGCGGAAGCGGTCCGGCGCGAGGAAGCGGCCGCGGGCCTCGAAATCGGAGCCTCGCAGGCGCCGGTCGCGGAGCACCGCGGTGGTATCCGGATCGCCTTCCAGGTAGATGAACTTGCCGGGTGCGGTTTCCAGCGCGGGTTGCCCCATGTGCTCGGCGAGTTTGCCCCGCAGGGAGTCGGGCGTCGCTTCCGCCCCGTAGCATCCCATCCCCAGCGCCAGCAGCAGGAGCCAGCGGATCATAGGATTTATTGTAAGCCCGCCGGAGTGGGACGCCGCAGCCCGCGTAGATAGGCGGCCGCAGCCCGCCGGAGTGGGAGGTCGAGGCCGAGCGCGTGGGCGGTCGCGCCGGCCGGAGTGGGCGGTCGAGGCACGCGCGAGTGGTCGGTCGCAGCCCGCCGGAGTGGGACACCGCGGCCCGCGCGAGTGGGCGGTCGCGCCCGGCCGGAGTGGGCGGTCGAGGCCCGCGCTAGTGGATGGTCGCGCCCGCGCGAATGGGTACCTCAGCCAGGGCGGATGGGCGGCTGCACCGCGCGGAAATTTGCGGTCGCAGCCCGCGAATTCTTATCGGCGCATCCACCCCGGCGTGGTAGGATGAAGTATGGGAAGGACGCATGGCTCGCGCCGTGCCGCCCGTCCCTTATCCGTCGGCCGCCCTGCACATTCATGTCTACCACAGCGGGTGTGGTTTACGATAAACTTACGTTGGGGATCACCAGCGAGCCGAGATCGCCATCCGGCGTCCCGCCTCGAGGTCGCGCCATCCGCGATCGGCATTCCTCGATGCCGAGTGCCTCACAAAGGAAAGCTCACATGGAAGAGAAGTTGAAAATAGCCGTGTTCATCGATTTCGATAATATCGAAATCGGCGTGAAGTCCACGCTGCAACGCGAATTCGACGTTGCCGCGGTTCTGGACGCGCTGAAGGAACGCGGCGAGGTTGCCACCAAGGTCGCCTATGCGAACTGGGGACGGCAGGAAACCGCCACGCGCGCGCTCGCCGAGCACGCCGTGCAAATGGTCCAGCGGGACCCCTCGCCCCGCGGGGACAAAAACGGCGCCGATATCAACCTGGCGCTCGATGCGCTGGAGATGGCCTTCACGCACGATCACATCAATTCGTTCGCCATCGTCAGCGGAGACAGTGATTTCATCGCCCTGGTGAACAAGCTCAAGCAGTACGACAAGCGCGTGTTTGTCGTGGGCGGGCGCGCCTTCACCAGCACCATCCTGCAGAAGAACTGCCACGAGTTCATCAGCTACGAATCGCTGCTGGACGAGGGCCGGCCCTCGCGCGGCGGCGGGCAGCATCACCAGCAGCAGCAGCAGCACCAGCAGAAGAACCAGCAGCGGCGCTCGTCGCCGGCGCTGGACCTGGCGCAGGCCATGCCGCTGGTGGAGCGCGCCCTGGCGGTGCTCGAGCGCCGCGAAGTGCGCCCTCAGCTCGGTCTGCTGAAGTCCACCATGCTGCAACTGGACCCGACCTTCAACGAGAAGGCCTACGGTTCCGGCTCCTTCACCGACTTCATCGAAAAACTCCAGAAGTCGAACTTCGTGCAGGTGACCGGCGGCGAAGGCCGCTACATGATCCGCCGCAAGGGCGCGGCAGTGCCGGAGAAGGCCGCGGCCAAGCCGGAAGAGTCGCTGCCGGTGCTGCGCGACGTGCTGGAGACGCACCGCCTGGAGATGGAGGATGGCGTCCTGGCCGATACGTTGGCGGAATGGGTCTCCCAGGAAGCCCCCAACTTCGACTGGAAGGAATTCGGCTTCCAGGAGTTCAGCGAACTGCTCAACTACGCCCAGGATAAGGGCGTGGTGCGCATCCAGCCGGATGAGGAGCAGGGCCTGATGGTCTACCTGGGTGCGGAGTTCCACCCGCCGGCTCCACCGCCGGTCGAGCCGCCGCCCGAGCCGGAGGAGGAAGAGGAGAAGCAGCCGCTGGTGGCCGGCCAGCCCAACGCCCTCGGCATTATCGAGCAACCTCTGGTGGAGGAGCCGCCCAAGGTGAAGCGCCCGCGCCGCACCACCCGCAAGACCGCGGCGGACGGGAGCACCGCGGCGCCCAAGAAGCGCACCACCCGGGCTCGCAAGAAGACCACCGGCGACTAACCTACAGCCGCTTGATCAGCTCTTTCGCTTCCGCGAGGCGCGGGAACCGCTTTTCCGCCTCGCGGAACTCGCGCGTGTGCACACGGCGCCGCACGCCGTTGTGGATCACCGGATAGCGCAGGTGGAGCATCTCGTGGAACATCACGTACTCCAGCGCCAGCCGCGGCACTTTGGCATGGTCGAAGATCCTGCTGATGACGATGGCGTTGTGGGACGGGTCGAAGTGTCCCAGCATGGTGCGTGACAGGCGGCGGCTCCAGCCCAGTTGCGGGCGCCCCAGCAGGCCGTCGAAGTGCGCGGCGTTGATCTCTTCGAAGATCTCCTCCAGGTTGTAATGCTCGCCCTGCGGTCCGGAGAGGAACTTGCGCCCGCGGATCTGGCGAACCAGGTGCATGCGCCGTCGCATGTCCTTGCGGTTCAGGTAGAGCCGGTAGCGGTGATTGTAGACGCGCGGCACGGGGCGCCGGTAGAGCTTGTGCAGCAGGATCTGCGCCAAGGCCTCCATGACGGGGGCCGGTGCGCCCTCCAGCATGTCGGAGATGCGCACGTGAACGTGCCCGTCCTCCATCCGGATGAAGCTGTCGGCGTTGACGAAGCGGCGGAACTCCACCCGGAACTCCGGCATGCGCGCGCGGGGCTTCAGTTCGCGGAAAACTCGCCGGTACATCTCTTCCGGGGTTTCGAAGAATAAGGAACTCTGCACACTCGGGGCGGGCGGCGCCCCGATCCCGTCTTGCATGTATCCACGAATGTATCACACCGCTCTGGAGCCGACTTCGGCCACAGGTCCGCGTGCGGACGCCCGGCCGCTCTGTTGACGGCCCGGCTATAATCGGGATGTGAAGTTTGCGGCCGTATTGTTAACGGGGATCCTGCTGGCGGGCTGCCAGCGCGGAGGCATTGAAAACAAGGAAGCGGTGCGGCAGGGCGTCATCGACTACCTGGCGGGCCGCGACCTGAATGTAGCCTCCATGAACATCGAGGTGACATCCGTGACCTTCAAGGGCGACGAGGCCGACGCGGCGGTTTCCTTCACGCCGCGCGGTGCCGCCGGAGGGGGCCAGGGCATGTCGATGCGCTACCTGCTCGAACGGCAGGGCAACCGCTGGGTGGTCAAGAGCAGGAGCGATTCCGGCGCGGATCCGCACGGCACGATGCCGCCACCCTCCGCGCCCGCGGGCGAAATGCCGCCCGGCCATCCGCCCGTGCCTGGTTCCGGCCAGAAATGAAGCGGGTCGCGATTCTGGGAGGGGGGCCTGCGGGTGCCTTTGCCGCCGAGAGGCTGGCGGCGGCGGGCATCGAGACCGTCCTGTTCGACGAGAAACTGGCCTGGGAAAAGCCCTGCGGCGGCGGCCTTACTTACAAGGCCTACAGCCGCTACCCCTTCCTCATCGACAATTCCACTCCCAAGCGGCTGATCGATGAAACCGTGCTCAGCGAGCCGGGCGGCAGCTCCGTGCGGCTGCGCCTGCGCGAGCCGCTGGTGATCTACTCGCGGCTGGATTTGAACCGCATGCTGCTGGAGCGCGCCGAACGCGCCGGAGCGCGCATCGAGCAGGCCCGCGTCCTGGAGATGGAGCGCAACGGCCGCTGGCTGCTGCGCACCAGCGGGGGACGGCTGGAGGCGGACTTCTGTATCGTGGCCACCGGCGCGCGCAACGCCCTGCGCGGCGTGGGCACCCAGTTGACCTCCGCCGACACCATGTCCGCCTTGGGCTACTACATCCCCGGGGACCAGCAGTGCATCGATATCCAGTTTCTCCCGCAACTGGAGGGCTACGTCTGGGTCTTCCCCCGGTGCGGCCATCTTTCGGTGGGGATCTGCGGCAAGGGGGAGCCGGCCTCTTCGCTGCGCCGCCGCCTGGAGCGGTACATGGCCTCCCAGGGCCTGGAATGGAAAGGCGCAGCGTTTTACAGCCACCTGTTACCGGCGCTGGGCACCGCGTCGTGGAGGACCAACCGCGTGGCGGGCGAGGGCTGGCTGGCGGTGGGGGATGCCGCGGGGCTGGTGGACCCCATCACCGGCGAGGGCCTCTACTATGCCATCCGCTCGGCCGATCTTGCCGCGGGCCTGCTGACCACCGGCAGCGGTGCGATCTCCGAGCGCCTCCAGCATTACCGCCGCATTCTGCGCCACGACTTCATGGCCGACCTGGAGCTGGCTTCGCGGCTGGCCCGGCGCTTCTTTCTGGGCCGCTTCCTGTTCGGCTCCGTGCCCGCGCGCGTGGTGCACTTCACCGCCCGCAGCCCGCGCTTCGCCGCCGTCATGCAGGACCTGTTCGCCGGCACCCAACGGTACCAGGGGCTGAAGCGCCGCCTGTTGCGGAACCTCAACGGCACGCTCTATGAGATCGCCATGAACCTGGGGCTGAGCCGCATCGTTCCCTGGAATTTCCGATGACCCATACGAGATCGCGAGAGCTGTTCGAACGCGCGCAGCAGCGCATTCCGGGCGGTGTCAATTCCCCCGTACGAGCCTACCGCAGCGTGGGGCTCACCCCGCCGTTCATCGCTCGCGGCCAAGGCAGCCGCATCTGGGACGTGGATGGCAACGAATACATCGACTATGTCTGCTCCTGGGGGCCGCTGCTGCTCGGCCATCGCCACCCGGCTATTGTCGAGGCGCTGGAGCGGGCGCTCGAGATCGGCACCAGTTTCGGCGCGCCCACCCCGCAGGAGATCGAACTGGCCGAGGCCATCTGCCAGGCCGTGCCCTCCATCGAGATGGTGCGGCTGGTCAACTCCGGTACCGAAGCCACCATGGCGGCGCTGCGGCTGGCGCGCGGCTTCACCGGACGCGACCTGGTCGTCAAGTTCGAAGGCTGCTATCACGGCCACGTGGATTCCCTGCTGGTGAAGGCCGGCTCGGGTGTGGCCACCCTGGGGCTGCCCGATACCCGCGGCGTGCCGGAGCGTTTCTGCGAGACCACCCTGGCGCTGCCGTACAACGACGCGGAAGCGGCGGAGCGGGCCTTCGAGGCGCACGGGTACCATGTGGCCGCCGTGATTGTGGAGCCGGTGGCCGGCAACATGGGGTGCGTGCCGCCCGCGCCGGGCTTCCTTGAAACGCTGCGCGATCTCACCACGCGCTACGGCGCGCTGCTCATCTTTGACGAGGTCATGACGGGCTTCCGGGTAGCCTACGGCGGTGCGCAGTCGCTGTACGGCGTCCGCCCCGATCTCACCACGCTGGGAAAGGTGATCGGCGGCGGGCTGCCGGTAGGAGCCTACGGCGGCCGGGCGGACATTATGCGGCTGGTGGCGCCCGCGGGCCCGGTTTACCAGGCCGGGACGCTCTCGGGCAACCCTCTGGCGGTGGCCGCCGGGCTGGCCATGCTGCGGTTTCTGAAAGAACACCCGGAGACTTATCAGCAGCTGGAACGGCACACCGCGGCGCTCGCCGCCTCCGCGCCTGCCGGCGTCACGGTGAACCGTGTCGGCTCCATGTTCACGTTCTTCTTCACCGATGAACCGGTGACGGACTATGAATCCGCCAAACGCTCCGATGCGGCGCGTTTCAGCAACTTCTTCCGGTCGATGCTGGAGAGCGGCATCTACCTGGCGCCGTCGCAGTTCGAGGCGGCGTTCGTTTCGGCGGCCCACAGCGACGCCGATATCGAGCGCACCGTGAAGGCGGCCGGCGAAGCCTTCCGCCGGTTGTGATTTCCCGCGCCGCGGAGAGTCAGCGCTTGCCGGCGAGTTCCTTCAGCAGATCGAGCGCTGTTTCCACCAGCATCTCGCCGGAGCCCTGGGCGCAGCGGGCGCTGACCGGTTCGTACGCTCCCTGCGGGTAGGCGCGGCTGTCCGGCACGTAGCCGATGCTGCCGTTCGCCAGGCTGACGACGATGGTGTGAGGGAAGGGCGAGGCTTTCTTGATCGCCATCCCGAGTTCGGTGAAGATCTCGCCCGGCAACCCGACGAAGGCGATGCCGGGTGCGAGCGCGATCGTCTGCACCTCGGCTTCGAGCGGTTTGCCGTTGCGTTCGGCCACGGCCAGCACCTTGAAGGCGTGGACCATCTCCATGAACGGCGCGGCGCCGGGCTGCCCGTACTTGGCGGCCACGGCACGGGCCTTTTCGACCTCGCCCGGGCGGATTTCAGGAAGCGGCAGCCCCAGCACTCTGCTGCGGCCCGCCACCGCCGCGATCTCCACCGGGCGGAGGCGCGTGTAGGTCTTCAAGACCTCTCCGGCGAGCACGGTGCCGATGCGCGCGGCCTCGCCGTGGCCGTTTTGCCGCGCTTTTGTGCTCACGTCCACGTGATTGACATTGCCGGATGCCCCCATGGTGAAGACGGTCAGCATCCGCGGCCCCTTGACCTTGCCGAGCAGCGTGGCCAGGGTATAGGGAAAATCGGCCGAAAACTGCCGGCCGCCAACCGTATCGAGATGCATCGCGAAATTCACGTAGGTGGCCAAGGGATCGCCGCTGGGAGATTCGAAGTAGAGCACCGGGACTTCGGGATCGATCGGGCCGGCGGGCTTGACGATCTTGGGATTCAGCTTGCCAGGGTTCCAGCCCACCGTGCCGTCGGTCATCCAGTAGCGGCGGTTGAAGCTGATGCTCTCCTCGCGGCCCACGCCGGCGGAGATGCGCGCCGGCGCGAGATCCCCGTGAGCGCGGCGGACGCTTTCCGCGATTTTGCCGGGCAACTCGGCGGCGTAACGACGCGAAATAGCCAGCATCTCGCCTTCGAGGTTGGCGGTGCGGGATGCGCCGCCGGAGAGAAGCGGCCCGGTGTGGGCATGGGTGGCGCTGATCATGACGCGTTCCGCGGGTATGCCGGGATCTTCGGCAATCAGGCGGCGCGCCTGTTCGATGAACTCCGCGGGAATGCCGATGAGGTCGCAGGCCACCACCGCCGCCTTGACACCGCCGGCTTCGAAGACCAGCGCCTTGGCGTGCAGGTCGTCGTGGGTGCCTTCGGCCCCGCGGTTATAGTAGTAGCCCGCCATGGGCGCGCCCACCGGCGGGGTGATCACGACCGCCGCCCGGCCTACCCGCAACTCCGCGGCCGCGGCGCTTACTCCCGCGGCCGCCAGTAGCAGCGACAGCAGCGCGCGCGCCATGCTCAGGCCTCCATCCGGCGGGTTTGGGGGTTGAAGCGGATGCGCCGCCCGGTGCGCAGCGATTCAATCGCCATGCACAGCACCACGTTGGTGTGATTGCCCATCTCCACGGTGGCGTTAGGGTCCTTGCGGGTGCGTATGCACTCCAGGAAGTTACGAATGTGCGCCATGGTGGCGGGAACGAAGGTGCCCGGCCGCTTGACGTCCTTGACGGGCTTGAGTTCCAAAACCTTGGGGTCGGCGGGATAGAGCGCGTAGGATTCGCGCGAAACATCGAAGCGGGCCTTGGAGCCGTGGAACTGCTTCATCTGGTCGCAGAAGGTGTGATAGCGCATGGCCTTGTACCCCACGGTGAACACCGCCAGGTAGTTTTCGGGGTACTCCATGGTCATGCAGGTGGTTTCGGGGACTTCGGCGCCGCCCAGGTTGGGACGGCCGGCCGAGCAGGTGACGGCGGTGGGGAAGGTGGATCCCATGAGCCAGTGGATGGCGTCCACCACGTGCGCCGCCTGCCCGACCATCAAACCTCCCGAATAGTCCCAGAAGTAGTACCAGTTGAAGAAGCGCAGGGTATCGAGGGGGCGCTTGGGCGCGGTGCCCAGCCACTGATCCCAGTCGAGCTTGCCCTTCAGCTCCCGGCCGCGCAGGTCGCCGGCGTGGTTGAGCCACCAGGCGTTGACCAGCCGCACATCGCCCAGGGCGCCGGAGGCTATGATCTCGCGAGCTTCCTGGAATACGTCGTAGCTGCGGCGCTGGGTGCCCACCTGGACCACGCGCCGGGTGCGGCGCACGGCTTCCACCATGCGGAAGCCCTCGTCGATGAGGTGGGCGAGAGGCTTTTCGACGTAGACGTCCTTGCCGGCTTCCACGGCGTCGATGGTGAGGCGCGCGTGGCTGTGGTCCGGGGTGGCGACGATCACCGCGTCGATGGACTTGTCCTCGAGCAGTTTCTTGTAGTGGTCGTAGGGTTTGGCGCCGGTGGAGGCCACCCGGAGACCGGCGGCAAGGTTGGCTTCATAGATGTCGCAGACCGCCGTGACCGGCGCGCCGACTTCCTTAAAGACGCCGGCGAGCAGGCGGCCGCGGCCGCCCGCGCCGATGAGTCCCACACGGATCTGCTCGTTGGCTCCGGCAACGCGCGCGGCCGATGCCGCCGTGGTTGCGAGAAAGGCTCTACGATTCACGGTTCTACCTCCCGAGGAATTTTTCGATGGTTCGCACCTGGCGCTCGGCCTTCTCGGTGAAGTCGCGGGCGGACGGAGCATCGCCGGCGTCCAGTGCGGCTTTGCCGCCTTCGAGGAAAGACGCCGCCAGGCTGGCGGCTTCGGTGATGTCCGCCCGCAGACCCAGTCCGGAAGCGGCCTGGGCGCGCCGCATATTCTCGAGGCTGCCGCGCGCGGCGCTGAAGCGTGCGGTGACCCGCACCAAATCTTCCCGCACCTGCTGCAGTTCGGCGCGGCGTGCGGCCAGTTCGGCTGCCGAAGGTCCGGCGGGCGCGGGCGCCGGTGCGGCCGCCGGAGGCTGCTCAGCGGGAGCGGCCTGAGGGGAAGCCACGGCCTGCGCCGGAGCCGGCGGAGGCTGGGTAACGGGGCGTTGGGCTCGGCTGGGTGCGGGCGCCGGCCGGCGCGCGGCGGGCGCAGGGGCCTGCTCGACGCGCGGCGGCGGCGGTGCGAAATCTACTGCCGCCGGAGCCGCCGCGGGTGCGGGCTCGGGTTCGATTGCCGCGGGGACAACGGGCGGGGCAGTTTCCGGAGCCGGGGTCAGAATGGCTTCCTCTTCGGCCTCGGGCGCGCCCGCCGCCCCGGCCTGCTTCCAGGGCCCGAACTGAATTACCGCCACCGCCGCCAGCGCCATGCACAAGGCGCCCGCGGCGAGCCACAGCCCACGATGGCCGCCGCTGGTCCGCGCCGCTGCCGGGGCAGGGGGGGCCGCTGCCGGTGCCGCAGCCTCGGGTGGCGGCTGGGGCGCGCTCACCGGAGCCGCCGCGGCGGCGCCGGCCGGACGCCCGAGAATCTGCTGCACGCTCACCAGCGCGTTGCGGAATGCCTCGGCCGTTTGGAAGCGCTGGTTGGGGTCCTTGGACACGGAGAGCAGAATGACGTCGTTCAATTCCGCCGGGAGCCGCGGATCGATGGTCACCGGCGGCACCGGCGCCTTCTCCAGGTGCGCCGCCATGATGGCGAACTGGCTATCCCCGTCGAAGGGCCGCTTGCCGGTCACCAGCTCGTAGAGCGTCACCCCCACCGAATAGAGATCGCTGCGGGCGTCCAGCGCCGCCGACCCCTGGATCTGCTCCGGCGACATATAGTAGAGCGATCCCATGGTGGTGCCGGTCATGGTCAGCTTGCGGTCTGTGGCGGCCTTGGCGATGCCGAAGTCCATCAGTTTGACGACGCCTTCGGGCGTGAGCATCATGTTGGCCGGCTTGATGTCGCGGTGGATCACGCCCCGCTGGTGGGCGTAGGAGAGCGCCGCGAGCGCCTGGATGATGTACTCCACGGCCTCGGCGGCGGGAAGCGGACCGCCCTTGAGCTTTTGGTCCAGCGTCTCGCCCTCGACGAACTCCATCAGCATCAGGAGCTGGTTCTCGACCCGCAGGGCGGTGTGTAGGGCGGCGATGTTGGGGTGCTCCAAACTCGCCTGGAGCTTGATTTCGCGCACGAAGCGGTCCGCGAGTTCGGATTGCCCGGCCAGGTCGGGCAGGAGCACTTTCAGGGCTTCAATGCGATCCGAGATGACGTTGCGGACCTTGTACACCTTGCCCATGCCGCCGGCTCCCAGCATGCCGACAACCTGGTAGTCTCCGATGGTACTGCCGATTTCGAGTTGCATGGCGCTCTCCCGCTGTCCGGCTGTTGTGCTAGTTCCTTACCGCGTCGCCCACTTTGGGCAATTCCGAGCCGTTGAACTTACCCACGGCGGACTGCTCGTCCACTTCGTTGATCACCAATTCACCGAGCGTGTTCTCCACGGAGCGGAGAACACGGCCGGTAGCGGGATCTTTCACTTCCCGCACCTTGCGGCGGACCGTGAGCTTGTCCCCTACCTTCACGCCGGCGCGGGAGCCGATGTTGATGATGATGGTGCCGTCAGGCGCGGCGTCGGCCACCAGTCCGTCGATCACCACGGCGCGGGTAGGCAGCGAGCCTGCCTTGGCGGCGAGCTGCGAGGCCACGTCTTCCACGGCGGCATTGGTGGCTTCGCCCAGGACGGTGTTGGCGAAGTTGGAGGCGCGCATGTCGAGGACGCCGCCGGCGGCAGTTCCGCCGCCGCCCCCGGCGCCGAGCAGCCCGGTGCCGCTGCGGCTGGATTCGCCCTTGCCGCTGGCGCTGGCCAGGATCTCGGCGGTTTCCGTGTTGATCATCCGGGCAGTAATTCCCACCACCGCGGTGGCCTTGCTGCGTCGAACGCCGCCCACCCCGAAGCGCCCGCTGATGCCGCCCAGGGCGCCTCCACCGATGTTGGTGCTCTTGTCGTCGCGTCCGAACTGCGTGATGCTGCCGATGATGATGGCGTCGACGCCCAGGACGCGGGCGATCTTGGCCGCGGTGGTGCTGTCGGCACGGTCGCTGTTGGAAAAGTTCTGCTCCGCGAGAATCTTGTCGAGCGCCTTGCGTTCAATCACCGAGTAGGCGCCGGAAGCCACCAGTTTGTCGACCAGCAGGTCCGTAATACCTTTGCCGATGTCCTGGTCGGTGCCGAAAATAGCGCTCACTCTGCTATGAACCGTGGCGTAGTCGAAGTCGAGTACGGCGACTCGCTTCTTCTGCGCGGCTGCAGGACTCGCCAGTCCCGCCAGTAGGATCAGTCCGGCCACGGCGATCCGCGTCATACCGCCTCCTTTTCGTTTTCGTTTGGATGGGAATCCAAAGATCAACGTTAGTGCAGCCGCGGGCGGGAGTCAACCACGTACCATCCGTACGCCGGCGTCCCAGCAGTTAACACCGGTTGGTTTGCAATCATACGGAAGCAGTGCGACCGGCGCGTTAGGATGAAGGCATCGGAGGGGATTTGAGATGCAGGTGAAGTACTATGCCCGGCCGCTCTCGGTGGCCGCCGTCCTCGCCCTGTCGCTTGCCGCTCCCGCTCAGCATACAGAAGCGTTGAGCAACACGACTCGTGACGGGCGGCTCGCGCCGCTGCTCGAGAACGTGGGTAACCTGAGCTATCCCGTGGCCACCCGGTCACCGGAGGCGCAGCGCTTTATCAACCAGGGCCTGACCCTGGTCTACGCGTTCAACCATGCCGAGGCGCTGCGCTCGTTCCGGGAGGCCGCACGGCTGGACCCGGAATGTGCCATGGCTTACTGGGGCCAGGCGCTGGCGCTGGCGCCGAACATCAACGACCCAGCTATCGGGGAAGACCGCGAGAAGCAGGGCTACGAGGCCATCAACGAGGCGGTCCGGCGTAAGGCCGGAGCCTCGGCCAAGGAACAGGCCCTGATCGACGCATTGCACGCCCGGTTCTCCGGCGACCCCGGCGACCGCGACGCGCTCAACCGCCGGTATGCCGAAGCCATGGGGAAGGTCTACGCCCGCTATCCGGACGACCCGGACGTGGCGACCCTGTATGCCGACGCGGTGATGAACACCAGCCCCTGGAACTACTGGACGCGGGACAGCAAACCGCGGCCCGGCATCGCGCCGGCGCGCGCGGCCTTGGAAAAGGCCCTGCGCAGCTATCCCAACCACCCGGGCGTCAACCATATTTACATCCACCTGATCGAGGCCTCCGACCACGTGGACCTGGCGGTGCCGTCGGCCGACCGGCTGGGCGGCCTGGTGCCTGCGGCGGGGCACCTGGTGCATATGCCCTCCCACATCTACATTCGGGTGGGACGCTACGAGGATGCCGCGCAAGCCAACATCCGCGCCATCGCGGCGGACGAGGATTACATCACGCAGTGCCGCGCCCAGGGTATCTACCCGGCCGCCTATTACCCCCATAACATCCACTTTCTAAATGCCGCCCTGGCTATGGACGGGCGCAGCAAGGAGGCGCTGGAGGCGGCCCGCAAAGTGGCCTCGCAGCACGATCACCAGATGATGAACGAGCCCGGTTTCGGCTTTGCCCACCTGTTGAAGACCATGCCGGCCCTGACGATGGTGCGCTTCGGCATGTGGGAAGAGGCGGTTGCAGAACCCGCGCCGCCAGCCGACCAGGTGTTCGGGCGCGCCATGTACCACTTCGCCCGCGGCTATGCCTACTCGGCGCGCAAGGAACCGCAGCAGGCGCAGGCGGAACTCGCCGCGCTCAGGAAACTGGCGGCTGATCCGTCCCTCAAGGACCTGACCATCTTCGAGCAGAATGACCTCACGGCGCTCGCCGAAATCGCGGTGGCTATGCTGGAGGGCGAAGTGGCGCGCCGAAGCGGCGACTACGATGCCGCCGTGGCCGCGTACCGCCGGGCCGTCGAGGCCGACGACAACCTGCGTTACAGCGAGCCGCCCGACTGGCCGCTGCCTCCGCGGCAGTACCTGGCCGAGACCCTGCTGGCCGCGGGCCGGTCGCAGGATGCCGAGCGGGTCTACCGCGAGGACCTGAGGCGCCATCGTAACAACGGCTGGTCGCTCTACGGCCTCGAGCAGGCGCTGCGGAAGCAGGGCAAGACGAAGGAAGCGGACCAGGTGCGCGCGCAGTTCGATACGGCCTGGCAGCGCTCCGACGTGCGGTTGGTGGCGTCGCGATTCTAGCGGCCGCGCTTTGCGGGGATGGTGAAGTCGAATGCGGATCCATCCCCGCGGCTGACCTCTACCTTCATTTCATTGGGCGCTACTTCGACGCGCGCCAGGTCCTCGGGACCGATCACGAGTTGGTGATACCGGTTCGCTCCGCTGCCTGGTTCGTGGTACGCGAAGCGGTGGGTGTGGCCGGAGATGGCCAGGTCGATCCCGGCGCGGTTGGCCACTTCGGTCCACTTCTCGCCCTGGCCATCGGTCCAGCCCCAGTTCGGTGCGTGCATGAGGAGCACCCGGAAGCGTGCTTCGGCAACTCGCCTTTCGCTTTCCACGTGGTGTTTGAACCAGGCGAACTCCTGTTCCCTGTACTCCCTGTAGCGGTTGAGCTCCGCATAGACAGGGGTGTTGTCGGGCTTGTCCTCTCCGGTGAACAGGACGATGAGGTGCGCGGGGCCGTGGTCGCGGGCGTAATAGAACTGGCCCTCCGGGATGGGGACGTGCTCGGAGAGCGACCTGGCCGCGGCGCCTCGCGCCTCGTGGTTGCCGCGGGCGTAGACGAGGGGCGTAGTGCCGGCGAGAGCTTTCGCAAGCGGCCCCAGCCAGCGCTCCCAGAGCATCTCGCTGCTGTCGATGGAACTCACGGCATCGCCGAGGTGAACCAGGAAATCGGTTCGCTTCCAGTCGATGCGCCGCGTCAGGCGGTTGATGCGCTCGATGTCGCCGTGGGAATCCGTGATGGCGCTGAATGCGTAGGAGGCCTTGTTGCGGTCGAAGGTGGTGAACGAGTAGACGGGGCTGCGGACCGTTTGGCCCTTCTCGGAGTGGTAGGCCTTCAGTTCGACCACCTGGGTCGAGACGGCCCGGTATTGATACGTCCGGCCGGGTTCAAGCCCGGTAAGGCGCACGGAGTGGTACCGGCCGACGGGAACCAGGCCGTGTTCCTGCGGCTCGGCAACCTGTGTGAGCCGTCCGCCGGTTCCGAACTCCACCCTGGAGTGGCTGGGGGTGTCGGTGGTCCAGACCACCGTCACGGAGGTCTCGGTCGGCGCCAGCAGGTAGGGTCCGTGGGTGATAACCGGCCGGGTATCGTGCACCGGAAACGGCCGCATCTCGGGGGATTGCTGAGCGGCCGCGGGCAGCAGCAGGACAAGGGCCGCAGCGGCCAGCCGCGGGACGGAGCGTGCCGGATGCGCCGGCCGGGTCTTCACTGTAGCGATTCGCCGGATCATGCTCGCCTATGGTAGTGCAGGCGCCAGTATTTTGTCATGGGGGACGGCCCCGCCCGGCGCCGCTACAATGAAGGGGGGCGCTGCCCCTCTTCCATGCTGAGTTCCGACATGATCTTCCGGCTGCTGCTGGTGGCGGCGCTGGTGATGGTGAATGGGTTTTTCGCCGGCGCCGAAGTGGCGCTGGTATCGGTCCGGAATTCGCGCCTGCGCGAGATGGCCGAGGAGGGCGTGGTGGGGGCGCAATCGGCGCTGCAGATTCTGGCTAACCCGGAGCGGCTGCTCTCGGTCGTGCAGGTGGGGGTCACGGCGGCCAGCCTGGGGCTGGGATGGGCGGGCGAGCCGACCATTTACGCTATGCTCTCCACCCTGCTGCGGCCCATCTGGGTGCCGGAGACCGAACTTCCGCTGCGAATCTTCAGCTTCGCCATTGCCTTCGGGCTGATCAGCTACTTCCACGTGGTTTTCGGCGAGGTGCTGCCGAAGAACATGGCGATGAGCCGTTCGGATCGCCTGGCGGTGCTGGTTGCGCCGCCGCTGCTGGTCTTCTACCGGCTGGCGCTGCCGTTCGTGGTGGTGATCGAGCGCTCGGCGGCGGCCATCGCGCGCCTGCTGCGCATCCCCGGGGGCGCGGTTCCCGGCGGCCATTCGGCCGAGGAGTTGAAGCTCATCGTGCGCTCCAGCCGCCTGGTGCCGGAGGAGCAGAGCGAGATGATCCAGCACGTGCTGGACCTGGACGAAACCTACGTGCGCGAGATCATGGTGCCGCGCAAGGATATCCACTCGATCTCCGCCGATGCCGATCTCGACCAGGTGCTCCAGACCATGACCGGACAACAGCACTCCCGCCTGCCGGTGTGGGAGGGCCAGCCGGAGCACATCATCGGGGTGCTTTACTACAAGGACCTGCTGCCGGTCTGGGAGGAGCACAAGGCAGCCATGCGCGCCGGGCGTCCTCCTCCGCCGTTCCAGGTGCGGCGCCTGATGCGCAAACACCTGGTGGTTCCGGAAACCAAGCCGCTCACCCAGATGCTGGCCGAATTCAAGCAGGGCCGCTCCCATCTGGCCCTGGTGGTGGACGAGTTCGGCACCATCGTGGGGCTCGTCACGGTGGAGGACGTGCTCGAAACCATCGTGGGGCCCATCGCCGATGAGTACGACAAAGCGGCCGTGCGGCCGGTGGACGGGTGGGAGGAGGTCGAACTCGACGGCGCCACGCGCATCCGCGACCTGGAGATCGACTACGCCATCGAAATTCCCGACGACGAGGGCTTCGAGACGCTGGCCGGTTTCCTGCTCTACAAGCTGGGATACATCCCCGAAGCGGGCGTCACGGTGGAGCACGAAGGGCGCCGCTTTACCGTAACGGAGATGGACCACAAGCGCATCGCGCGGGTGCGGATCGAGAAGCTCGCGCCGCGGGCCGAGTCGCCGGCGGAGTAACGGCGGCAGCGGGCCGCCCCGCGTTACCATGGGCTTAACATGTTGGGGTTGGATACCCGCGCGGCGAAGTATACCTGGACGGCCGTGGCCGTTCTGCTGGCGCTCTACGGCGCCTACCTGCTGCGCAAAACGCTGTTCGTCTTCGTGATCTCTCTGCTGTTCGCTTACCTGCTTCATCCGCTGGTGAGCGTGCTCGATCGCCTGCTGCCGGCCAGCCGCAGCCGCACGCCCGCGCTGGCCCTGGCCTACGTGCTGGTGATCGCGCTGATGGCGCTATTGGGGGTGCAGGTGGGGGCGCGGGTGGTGGAGCAGGGCCAGACCCTGGCGGGACAGTTCCCGGCGCTGATCCACAAATGGGAGATGCCCGCCCCGGTAGCCACCGGGCTGCGCGCCGAAATTCTGGAGCGCGTGCGGGAGCAGATCAGCGAATCCATCAACATGGTCATCGCGGCGCTGCCCGGCGCCGGCATGCGCGTCCTTACGCTGGCCGGCGACCTGGTCTACATCGTGGTGGTCCCGCTGCTGGCGTTCTTTTTCCTGAAGGACGCCCGCGCCATCAAACAGTACGCGCTGGACCTGGTGGAAGACGACGGCCGCCGCCAGGTGTTGAACAGCCTGATGGCGGACGTCAGCATGCTGCTGGCGCACTACATGCAGTCCCTCACCATCCTGAGCCTCGCCACCTTCGTGGCCTACAGCGCCTGTTTCTTCATTCTGGGGGTGCCGTATACCATCCTGCTGTGCGTGCTGGCCGCGGTGCTGGAGTACATCCCCATGATCGGGCCGCTGACGGCGGCGGTGGTCATTACGATCGTGGCCGGGGTGAGCGGGGTGAGCATCTGGCCCATCCTGATTTTCATGGGGATCTATCGGCTGTTCCAGGATTACGTGCTATTGCCGCACGTGATGGGCGCGGGGATCCGGATGCATCCGCTGCTGGTGCTGTTCGGTTTCTTCGCAGGCATGGAGATGGCGGGCATTCCGGGCGCCTTTCTTTCAGTGCCCGTGCTGGCACTCCTACGCATCATCTATAGGCACGCGCGGAAGGCGCGCGCGGCTTCGCCGGTATCGGTTTCGGGCCCATGAGACGCGCGGCGCTGCTGGCGCTGGCGGCGCTGCCCCTGGCCGCGCACGTGATCAGCTTCAGCTCCGGGGAGATGGAAATCAGCGGGACGCGGGGCGCCTATGAACTGCGCATGCCGCTCTACGAGATTTCCCACATGACGGAGCCGCGGGATTCCATCTTCCGGAGCATCCGGTTCTCGGCCAATGGCCGGGCGGCCGAACTGCTGGAGGGTTCCTGCCGGGAGGATGCCGATGCGGGGGCCTATATCTGCCGGGGAGAGTACGATTTCGGCGCCCCGGTGGAGCGGCTGGAAGTCGAGTGCCGCTACCACGCCATCACGGTGCCGAACCACGTGCACCTGCTGCGAGCGGTGCGAGGCGGTGCGGGGGGGCGCGCGGTTCTGGATCTCTCCTTTCCTACCGCGACGGTGGACTTCGAGCCGCCCTCCGCCGCGGCCGTAGCGCTGGCGCAGGCGGCGGCAGGGGCGGGCCGCGCCCTTACGCCGGTCGAGTTGCTCTTCCTCGCCTGCCTGGTGCTGGCGGCGCGCAGCCGGAAGGAACTGGCGGCGCTGGCGGGCATGTTCCTGGCGGGGCAGGTGGCTTCCGCCGTGGTGGTGCCGCTGACCGAGTGGAACCCGCCGGTGCGCTTCGTGGAGGCCGCGGCCGCCCTTACGGTGGCGTACATGGCGGCCGAAATCCTGCTGCTGCCGAAGGCCGGGTCGCGCTGGGCCGTGGCCGGGGTGCTGGGCGGCTTCCACGGCCTCTACTTCGCACACTTCCTCCGCGCGTCCGGCTACAGCGCCGCCTGGGTCATGGCGGGCGCGGCGGCGGCACAGGCCGTGCTGCTGCTTCTGTTGGCCGTGCTGTTTCACCGCGCCGCGCGATGGCTGGCGGGCTATCGCCCGGTGCCGGTGGCCGCCTCCTGCCTGTTCGCCGCGGGCGCCGTCTGGTTCATCATGCGGCTGGCCGGGTGAGCGCGCCGGGTTACACTGGAAATAATGACGCTCGCTGAACGACTTGCCGAGCAGACCCGCGAGGGGGAGCTTTACGAAAAACTGGACCGCAACCGCGTGCGATGCTTCGCCTGCGGCCACCAGTGCCCCATCCCTGAAGGATTCCCCGGGGTTTGCAAGGTGCGTTTCAACCGCGGCGGCAAACTGTTTGCGCCCTGGGGATACGTCAACGGCCTGTGCTGCGACCCGATCGAGAAAAAGCCGTTCTTTCACGTCTTTCCCGGCGCCCGCGCGCTCAGTTTTGGGATGTTGGGGTGTGATTTACACTGCCCTTACTGCCAGAATTGGGTAAGTTCGCAGGCGCTGCGGGATTTCCGTTCCAGCCTGGAGTTTCACCCCGTTACACCGGCGGAGATTGTGACGATGGCGGTGCGGCAGCGCGCCGCGGCGGTGGTGAGCACCTACAACGAGCCTCTCATTACCGCGGAGTGGGCCGTGGCGGTCTTCCGGGAGGCGCGCCGCGCGGGCCTGGTGACCGGCTTCGTCTCCAATGGGAACGCTACCCCGCGGGTGCTCGAGTACCTGCGGCCGTGGGTGGATCTGTACAAGGTGGATTTGAAGAGCTTCGACGACCGGCGCTACCGCGAGCTGGGCGCCCGCATCGGTCCGATTCTCGATTCCATCCGCCGCATCCATGCCATGGGCTTTTGGCTGGAGGTGGTAACCCTGGTGGTGCCGGGCTTCAACGATTCCGACGGGGAGTTGCGCGCCATGGCCGAATTTCTCGCCGGCATTTCGCCCGACATCCCCTGGCACGTGACGGCGTTCCACAAGGATTACAAGATGACGGGACCAGAGAACACGCCCGCGGATACGCTGCGGCGCGCGGCGCGCATCGGGCGCGAGGCCGGCCTGCGCTTCGTCTACGCGGGCAACCTGCCGGGTTCGGTCGCGGGTCTGGAAAACACGCGGTGCCCGGGATGCGGCGCGGTGCTGGTGGAGCGGATGGGGTTCCGGGTGGTGCGCAACCGGATGCCGGCCGGCGGAAGCTGTCCGGATTGCGGCGTTGCGATCCCCGGCGTGTGGGGACTGGCGCCCCGCCCGCAGGAAGAGGCCGGGCTGGTCCATAACCGCTGCGGCTGACAGAATGCAAGCCATCCATAGTTCGCCTTACGCCGGGACGTGGTACCCGGCGGATGCCGCCGAACTGGAACGCCTGTTAGACGTCCTGTTCGAGCGTTCGAGTGAAAGGACGGGCGCCTGCGCGCTGGCAAACCCGTTGGGGTTCGTGGTGCCGCACGCCGGCCTGGTCTACTCCGGAGCAGTGGCGGCGGGCGCGTACCGCATGATCGCCCAGGACCCGCCCCGGCGAATCGTGCTGCTGGGCTTCGCGCACCGCGGCGGCCCGCGCGCGGTGGCCATCCCGGAGGTGGAGCGCATTGGGACGCCGCTGGGCGAGGTGGCGGTGGACCTCGCGGCGGCCGCCAAACTGGCCGGCCATCAGCCATTCCAGATCGTGCCGGAGCGGCGCGTCTGCGACCACTCGGTCGAAATCCAGCTTCCGCTGCTGATCAAGGCCGCTCCCGGCGTCCCGGTGCTGCCGCTCTATGTGGGGGCGCTCGACGAGGCGGCGCGCTCGGAGGCGGCGCGGGCACTGGCGGAGTTGGCGCAATCCGGCTCGCTGCTCATCGCCAGCACGGACCTGACGCACTACGGGCAATCGTTTCGCTACCAGCCGTTCCCTCCCGGCGAGGATTTCGATGAGCGCATGCGGGAACTCGACGAGCGCGTGATCGAGGCCGCCGGCAGTCTCGACGCGGAGATCTTTCTCGAGCACCTCGCCGCCGGGCGTTCCACCGTCTGCGGCGCCGATCCCGTGGCGCTGCTGCTGGCCGCGCTTGCGTGCCTGCCGGACGGCGAGATCTACCAGGAGACCATTGACTACCAGACCTCGGCCGAGATCACGGGCGACACGGAGCACTCGGTGAGCTACGGCGCGCTGGGCTATTTTCGCGCGCGCTCGTTCGAACTGGGCAGCGAGGACCGGGAACTTCTGCTGGAGAGCGCGCGCCGGACGCTGCGCAGGATGTGGGAAACGGGAGCGCGCAAGCCGGTGCCGCCCGCTCGCGTCACCCCCGCACTGGCGCGCAAGGGCGGGGCGTTCGTCACGCTGTACGAAGGTACCAGCCTGGCCGGCTGCGTGGGACACCGCTGCGCTTTTCAACCGCTGGCGGAGGCGGTACCGGAACTGACGCTTTCAGCGGCGCTGGACGACCCGCGCTTCAATCCCCTGCGCCAGGCGCGGCGGCCCGTGGGCATCGAAATTTCGGTGCTGACGCCGCACAGGCGGGTGCGCGGGCCCTCGCAATGCGTGCTGGGACGCCACGGCGTTCACCTGGAATTGGGCGACCGCCGCGCGCTGCTGCTCCCGCAGGTGGCGGAAAACCGCGAGTGGACCGTGCCGGAGTTCCTGAGCACCCTCTCGCTGAAAGCCGGGCTGCCGCCGGACGCCTGGTCGCGGCCGGACGCGCGGCTCTCTGTTTTCCAGGCCCAGGTCTTCCGCTCTGACGCGGCGGTTCCGGCAATCGCCTGAGCGGCGCGGCCACGCCCCGCGTCAGGTTGATTCCGCGACAGATTCGAACCGCGCTCCCCCGCTACTGGCAGGACGGTTGCTTTCCCATAGAGCGACGCCGGCGCCCGGAGAGAGCGCAGCATGGGACGCACAGTTCTGCCCGGCAAACCCTATCCTCAAGGCGCGACGTGGGATGGCGCGGGAGTGAACTTCTCCCTCTACTCCGAGCGGGCCACCGCGGTGGAGCTGTGCCTGTTCGACGAGCCCGACGAGCAACCGTCCGAGATCATACCCTTGCAGGAAGTAACCGGGTACTCGTGGCACTGCTACCTGCCGGGTCTCCCCGCCGGCCAGCTCTACGGCTACCGCGTTTCGGGACCCTATGACCCGGAAAACGGCGACCGCTTCAATCCCGCCAAGCTCCTCATCGACCCGTATGCCCGCGCGCTGGCAGGCGAGGTGAACTGGAGCGCGCCGGTCTTCGGCTACAAGCTCGGCCAGGAGTGCCAGGACCTGTGCCCCGACGAGCGCGACGACTGCCGCGGCATTCCCAAGTGCGTCGTCACCATTCCGTTCTTCGACTGGGAGAACGATCGCCCGCCCATGATCCCGCTGCACGACAGCATTCTTTACGAAACGCACGTGCGGGGCATGACCATCGGGCACCCGGAGATCCCCGAGGAAATTCGCGGATGCTTTGCCGCCCTGAGCCATCCCGTGATGATCGAATACCTAAAGTCGCTCCGGATCACCGCGGTTGAGCTGATGCCGGTGCACGAGTTTGTGGACGATAAGCGCCTGGTGGAAGCCGGGCTGCGCAACTACTGGGGCTATAACTCGATCAACTTCTTCGCGCCGGAACAGCGCTATTCCGCAAGAGGAAACCATGGCGAGCAGGTGAACGCTTTCAAGTCCATGGTGAAGGCGCTGCACCGAGCCGGCATCGAGGTGATCCTCGACGTGGTGTACAACCATACCGCCGAGGGCAACCACCTGGGACCCACCCTGAGTTATCGCGGCATCGACAACCGCACCTATTACCGCCTGATGCCGGACAATCCGCGGTTCTACAAGGATTTCACCGGCACGGGCAATACGCTCAACGTGCAGCATCCCCAGGTGCTCAAGCTCATCATGGACAGCCTGCGGTACTGGGTCCAGGAGATGCACGTGGACGGTTTCCGCTTCGACCTGGCCGCGGCGCTGGCCCGCGAGCTGCACGAGATGAACCGCCTCTCCGCCTTCTTCGATACCATCAACCAGGATCCCGTGATCTCGCAGGTAAAGCTGATCGCGGAGCCGTGGGACGTGGGCGAGGGCGGTTACCAGGTGGGCAAGTTTCCGCACCTGTGGGCCGAGTGGAACGGCCGCTACCGCGACGTGGTGCGGCGCTACTGGAAGGGCGACGACGGGCAGGTTGCCGAGCTGGCCTACCGCATCACCGGATCGAGCGACCTCTACCAGCGCGACGGACGCCATCCGACCGCCAGTATCAATTTCGTTACCGCCCATGACGGCTTCACCCTGCATGACCTGGTCACCTACAGCCGCAAGCACAACGAAGCCAACCTGGAGAAGAACGCCGATGGCACCGATGCCAACTATGCATCGAACTGGGGCACGGAAGGCGAAACCGGCGATCCCGAAATCAATGCCTTGCGCGACCGCCAGATGCGCAACTTCATGGCCACCCTGCTGCTCTCCCAGGGCGTCCCTATGATCTGCGGCGGCGACGAGATCGGCCGTACGCAGCGCGGCAACAACAACGCCTACCCGCAGGACAACCGCACCACCTGGTTCGACTGGAACATCGGCGGCCGTCGTCGCGTAATGCTGGAGTTTACCCGCCGGCTGATCGAGCTTCGCCGGCAGCATCCCAACCTGCACCGCCGCAAATTCTTCCAGGACCGCACCATCTCGCCCGGCACGACCGGCCGCGAGTGGAAGGGGCGGCGCGAGGAGGACATCTCCTGGCTGCGCCCGGACGGCGGTCCCATGGCCGCTGACGAGTGGCACGCGGGCTGGGTGCGCTGCCTGGGCATGCGGCTCAGCGGAAAGACCCTCAACGACGTGAACTCGGCCGGCGAGCCGATTGTCGACGATACGTTCCTGGTCATGCTCAATCCGAATCGCGAGCCCATCGACTTCTACATGCCGAAAGAGGACGCCGGGAATTCCTGGGAAGTATGCATCGACACCGCCCACCCGGAGCGTACCGAAGAGATCGTGGTTCGCGGTGGAACGCCTTACCACCTGGCGCCGCACAGCCTGGCGTTGCTGCGGGAGTTGGAGCCGCAGGAGTGACACCCCGGCGCGCAACCCTTATATTCCGCGGAGCGCGCCCGGCGTGCCGCACGAACGATCGAAAGCGAACCGTTGGGAGCGCCGGACGTATGGGGATTGACGCTTCCGGCGGCGATGGCGCGCTCTCATACAGCGGCCCGCCGGATGCACACAAGAGACTGTGAACGAGCGACGGCGCCCGGCGCCGGCAAGGAAAAGCTGGTATGTCTGAGCAGGGGATTCTTCCTCCACAGCACCAGGAGAGGCAACCCGGCATTGAAGAGGAGATGCGGCCGCGTCCCAAGACCGAGGACGAGGCGTACCGCCCGGCGGGCAAACTGCGCGAGAAAGTAGCCGTCGTTACCGGGGGCGACAGCGGCATCGGGTGTGCCGTGGCCATCGCCTTCGCCCGCGAGGGCGCGCACGTGGCGATCCTCTAT
>JAWLGN010000322.1:0-6050 GCA_041685075.1 Bryobacteraceae bacterium | reverse complement strand
GGGGAGCGCGCCTGCGCCGTACCCTGGTGGCCGCCCAGGCGGGGCTCAGCGCCGCCCTGCTCGTGCTCGCCGGCCTGCTGCTCCACAGTTTCGTGAAGCTGATGCAGGTGGATAAGGGCTTCCAGGGCTCCGGGGTGACGGTGGCGGAGATCAAACTCGCCGGCGCCGCCTACCGCGACAACGCGGCCAGGAGCGCCTTCTACAACCGCCTGCTGGCCGACCTCTCGACCCGCCCCGGCATCCGCGCAGCCGGGTTAGTCACCGCCCTGCCGCTGCAAGGCGAGACCTGGATCGACCTGATCAAGGCGCCCGGCCAGGCCGAAGCTCTCCGCGCCAATGTGCGCTTCATCGCCGGCGACTACTTCACCGCCATGGGCGTCCCGCTCCTCGCCGGCCGCAACTTCGCCCCGGGTGACCAGGGCCGGCAGGTGACCATCCTCTCCCAGGCCATGGCCCGCCGCCTCTTCCCTGGGCAGAACGCCCTGGGCCGCACCGTCGGCCGCGGACTTCCGGGCGATGCCTTCCAGATCGTCGGGATCACAGGGGATGTGCGGTCGGAGATCCACGAGCCTCCAGCGCTCATGATGTACCGGCCCCATTGGGATTTCCCGCCGGTGCGCGCCATTCTCGTGGCCCGCGGCCAGGGCGCCCACCCGCTCGCCGCCACCATGCGCGCGGCCTTGCGCGACACCGATGCCGCCATCCCGGCGGCCAGGGTGCGCACCATGAACGAGGTCGTCTCGAGCACGGTGGCCGAGCGCCGCTTTCAAATGGGCCTCGCCCTGGCCTTCGCCTCCACCGCGCTGCTGCTCACCGCCCTGGGCGTCTACGGCGTGGTCTCCTACGCGGTCGCGCGGCGAAGCACGGAGCTGGGGATCCGGGCGGCCCTGGGTGCGCGCGCCTCCGACCTCTACCGCCTCGCCTTCCGGGAGGGCATGGCGCCGGTGGCGGCGGGGCTGGCGGTGGGAGTGGCCGCCGCACTGGCCGGTGAGCGCCTGCTGGCCGGCATGCTGTTCGAAGTGGAAGCCGGGGATCCGGCCACCCTCGCGCTCGTGGTGGTGCTGCTGCTGGCCGCCGGGGCCGCCGCCTGCCTGGGACCGGCTCGCCGCGCCGCCCGGACCGACCCGGCCGCGGCGCTGCGATGCGAGTAGCCCCGCTGCACCCTGACCGCGAGGTGCACCCCGCTATAATTGTGCATATATGCCCTTCGCATCCATTCCTGAAGCCATCGAGGAAATCCGCGCCGGACGGATGCTCGTGGTGGTCGACGACGAAGACCGGGAAAACGAAGGGGACCTCACCATCGCCGCGGAAAAGGTCACCCCGGAAGCCATCAATTTCATGGCCACCTACGGCCGCGGCCTCATCTGCCTGAGCCTCACGGCGGAACGCTGCGACGCCCTCCAACTGCCCCTCATGTCGGCGCGCAACACCTCCAATTTCGGCACCGCCTTTTGTGAATCCGTCGACGCGCGCGAGGGCGTCACCACCGGCATCTCCGCCGCCGATCGCGCCCGCACCATCCTGAAAGCCATCGACCCGGCCTGCAAGCCCTCCGACCTGGCGCGCCCCGGCCACGTTTTCCCCCTGCGCGCCCGCGACGGCGGCGTGCTGGTGCGTGCCGGGCAGACCGAAGCCGGGGTGGACCTCTCGCGCCTGGCGGGACTCCATCCCTCCGCCGTGATCTGCGAAATCATGAATCAGGACGGCACCATGGCGCGGGTGCCCGAATTGCGCGAGTTCTGCGCCCTCCACGGGCTGAAGATGGTTTCGGTGGCCGACCTGATCCGCTACCGCATGCAGCACGAGCGCTGTATCCGCCGTGCCGCCGAGGGCTGCATCGAAACCGAGTACGGCACATTCCGCACCGTGGCCTATGCCAGCGACAGCGACCCCGAAGTGCACCTCGCCCTGGTGCGGGGTGAACTGGCCGGCAAGGAATCGGTGCTGGTTCGCATGCACGCCCGCTGCGCCCTGGGCGACGTCTTCGGTTCCACGCAGTGCGATTGCGCTCACCTGGTGCGCGGCGCCCTGCGCCGCATCGCCGAGGAAGAGTTGGGGGTGCTGGTCTACCTGCACCACACCGGTACGGGCTACCGCGTTCAGCCCGACCCCTGCGGCCCGGACCGCATCCTCTCCCACTCCCGCGACTTCATGCACTACTCCGGCCTTGCCGGGCGCCGGCAGTTACAGTACGAACACGGCATCGGCGCCCAGATCCTCTCGGACCTCGGATTGCATACCATCCGGCTGCTGACCAATCACCCGCGCAAAATCGTTGCGCTGGAGGGGTTCGGCATCGAGATCGTCGGACAGGTGCCCGTGCCGGTCGAAAAAAGCAGCTAACCGGGCGGGTGCCGGCGGCATCTCCGAGAGAGGGAGGAGTTCACGATGCGTTATCGCGCGCTGGCCGCGCTGGCGGTGATCGCATGTCCGCTTCTGCCGGCGGCCGATCCGCAGCTTACCGGCCTGGTGATGCCCGGCGCCAAGGTGATGGCGGGCTTCAACCTGGAGCAGATCAAGACCACGCCTTTCGGCCGGTACGTGCTGGCACGCCTGGCGGCGAACGAGCCGTCGCTGGGTGGATTTGCCGGTGAAGCCGGCTTCGACTGGCGCCGCGACTTGCACGAAGTGCTCTTTGCCTCCACCGGGCAGCCCGAGCCTGCGCCCACGCCGGGGCTGCTGCTGGTGCGCGGTAGTTTCGACGCGCAGCGCATCGCCGCGGCGGCAAGCAAGAACAGCCGCGCGGAGTTCCACAAGGGCGTCCCCATCTTCGACGGCGGCCCCCAGGGCGCGGTGCTCGCCGTACTGAGCCCCACGGTAGCGGTCGTGGGGCGGCGGGAGGAAGTACGGGCGGCCATCGGCCGTCGCCAGGCCCCCACGCCGCTCGAACCCGCGCTGGCCGATCGCATCGCGGGGCTAAGCGCCGCGCAGCACGCCTGGATGGTTTCGCTGGTGCCGCCCGCGGCGGCCGGCGCGGGCATCCCCGTGAAGCCCTTTCGCGACCTCCTCGGCGGCGGCCTGCTGGAGGGCGTTCAGGAAACCACCGCCGGGGTGAAGTTCGGCAGCTCCGTGGATCTCACCGCCGAAGCCCTGGCCGCCAGCGGAGAGGATGCCGCCGCGCTGGCCGGCGCCCTGCGCATTCTCGCGGACATCATGGCCTCCGCGTCCCAGCCCCTGCCCGGCGCCGTGTTGTTGAAAGACCTCGACGTCAGCAGCGAAGAGCGCACCGTGCGGCTCTCCCTCAGCGTGCCGGAAGCCGAACTCGAAAAGCTGCTCCGCTGGCCCGTCTACAGTCTGCCCGCCACAAAGGCCATGGCCACGGAATTGAGGCAGTAGCGCAGGCCCGTGGGCGGCGGCCCGTCCGGGAAGACGTGTCCCAGGTGCGCGTCGCAGCGCCGGCAGCGGATCTCCACTCGCTCCATCCCGTAGCTGGTATCGCGGAGCTGGCGGATGTGGTCGGGGTCGAACGGCTCATGGAAGCTCGGCCAGCCGGTGCCGGACTCGAACTTCGCCGTGGAACGGAACAGCGGCAGCCCGCACAGCCGGCACGCGAAGACGCCTTCGCCTTTCTCGTGCAGCAGCCCGCCGCAGAAGGGCGGCTCGGTGCCGTGATCGAGCAGCACGCGCCGCTCCTCCTCGTTCAATCCCGCGGCCAGCCGCTCGCGCTCCGTTGCGCTGATAGGGGTGATGTCGTGGCCCGACGCCGATCGCTCCGGCATGCTCCCATCATCACATCACCCGCACCCGGATGCGCTAGTCCGGCTCCCACTCGAAGTACGAAGCATAACTGGCGCCCATGTTGCGGGCCAGCCACAGGCGATACTGGCGGCTCGAGGTGCGGGTGACCTCGCGGCCCGCCGCCGGCTCGATGTTCGAAAGCACCAGCACCTTGCCGTCCACCCGGCAGACCATCTCGTCGCGGTAGTCGCCAACCAGGTCCGCCACCATGTTGCAGCCCCCCTTGCCGGCCTGGTTGGGACGAACGCCCGGCAGCGGCACGACCTCCTTCCCGTTGAATCGCCCAACCGTAGCGCCGTCGCCGCTCATCAGCTCGCGCGTGGCCCCGCCGGTCCAGTTCACCGGCCGCCAGCCCCGCGGAAACGGATTCATGAGGATCTTGCCCGTGGCGCTGAACAGCACCAGGTCCCGGCTCAGGTGCCCGTCGCGGTTGGTCAGCATCTCGATGCCCGGCGAGCCCTCCCAGATGTCCGATGCCCACCCGGTGTGCGCGTGCGTCCAGCGCGGATCGTCCTCGCGGTTCACCTTCCAGATCACCTTGCCGCTCTTGGCATCCACCAGGTAAGCCCCGGCGTGCGTGGAACTCTCCACCGCGAAGTACACCTGCCGGTCCCTGGTGCCGGGGAGAAAGCGCTTCACCGCCACGATGTCCGGGTGCAGCCGGTAAATCGACCAGCGCACTGTGCCATCGGGGTTGAGCAGCGTGGTGCCGTTGAAGACCTCGTCGCGCCCGTCGCCGTCCACGTCCGCGATATCCACGTGGTGCGAGCCGCTGCCGCTGGTCTCCCCGAAACTGCGGTACTGCCAGAGCTTGTTCAGTTGAGCGTCGTAGGCGTCGTAGATCTCGTTGTCGTAGAGACCCGTCTGGGTGACGATGGCGGGGTTCTTCCCATCGAGATACGCAACCGACATGTGCACCCGGGTGGAGGAGCGGGAGAAGTCCGTCGCCATGGGCGTCCAGGGCGTTTTGCGCAGCACCCGGCCGGTCATGCCGTCGAGAATGGCGAGGTAGAGCGTGTCGTCCTCCTGGACCTGCGCCACCACCTCGCCCTTGCCGTCCCCGTCCATGTCGTAGATCAGCACCGGCACGTTGTTGGCGTTGCCGAAGCAGTGGTCGTGCCAGACCAGCGCGCGGCGCCAGAGGCTGCGGCCGTCGGCGCTGAACGCCTCCAACTCCACCGGCAGCCCGGGGTCGCGGGACATCTCGTGAATTCCGTTATCCAGGCGCATCACTGCGTCCAGGCGGCCGTCGCCATCGAGGTCGCCGAAGACCGGCACCAGGCCGCCCTGCTTGATTACCGGATCGAAGACCGCGACGACGTTGCTGCGCGTATCGGAAGACTCGATTCCAACCCACTCCGAAGGCGCGCCCTCCGTGCCGCCCTCCACCGGCCGCACGCGGTAGTAGCGGCGGCCCTTGCCCGGTGAACGGTCGATGAAATCGGTGGTCGCGGTGACCGGCTCTTTCGTAATGCGCTCGCCCGCCACGTCGCGGCGCCTGGCGCGGTAGACGTGGAAAGCCGCGCCCGGCGCATCGTCCGGCAACAACTGCCAGCCCAGGTGGACGGCGCCGCCCCCCGCGTTAGCCGCCACCAGGCGCCGCGGCTGCCGATCGAAGCCGCGCTGGCCGGCGGGCTGCCGCACGGGGCGGAAGCCCACATCGGGATGCCGGATGGCCGCCGAGAGGCCGCCCCGCGTGCCGCACCGCAGGTAGGACTCGGTGCGCGCCCACGAGCCGCCCGCCACCCCGTTCTCCAGCGATACGGGATTCTCAATGCGATACTTCCAGCGCGCAATCGCCGGGTCCGGGTAGCTGTCCACCATCTGCCACACGTTGCCTGCCATATCGTGGAGGCCATACGGATTGGCCGCGTAGCGCCCGACCGGCTCCAGGTACCGGCGCCATTGGTTGAACACGCGGTCGCCCGCGGCGTCGAAGTTGGCCCTGCCCGCCGGCGGCTCATTACCCCAGGGATACTTCACTCCCGGCCGCCCCGCGCGCGCGGCGTACTCGAACTCCGCCACCGTGGGCAGCCGGTAGATGCGCCCCTCCTTCCGGCTGCGCCACTCCAGGTACGCGGCGGCATCGTAGCGGTTGACGAAGATCACGGGGTGGTTCTCCCAGCCCGCGGGAATGCGCCCGCCTTCCCAGTGCTGCGGCGCCGCGTGGCCGGTGGCGTCCACAAAGAGCTTGTACTCCGCGTTGGTGAGCGGGTGGGCGAGCATCTCGAAATCGTCCACCCGGGTGGCGGCATCGTTCGAATTCAACAGCCCGCCCTTGACGAAAACAAACTGATCGGCGGCCCCCG
>JAWLGN010000321.1:0-6064 GCA_041685075.1 Bryobacteraceae bacterium | reverse complement strand
CTGCTCGGGATCCACCTTGACGAAGCGCGCCAGGTTCACCAGCACGAAGAGCAGATCGCCCAGCTCGTCTTCCAGTTCCTCGCGCCTCCCGCGCCGGCGAGCCTCTTCGAACTCCGCCAGTTCCTCGTCGAGCTTCTCGAGCACCTGCCCGGCGTTTTCCCAATCGAAACCCACGTGCGCCGCGCGCGCGGCAATCTTCTGCGCCTCCACCAGCGCCGGCAGCGTGCGCGGCACCCCGCCCAGCAGCGGTTTGTCCCCCTTGCCCTTCTCCCGCCGCTCCTCGGCCTTCACCTCGCTCCAGATCTTCCGCACGTCGCCGGCTGACTCGGCGGTTTCTTCTCCGAATACGTGCGGGTGCCTGCGCACCAGCTTCTGGTTGATGGCATCCAGCGAATCGCCGATGCCGAAGCTGCCCTGTTCGGCCGCCATCTGGGCGAAAAAGACCGCCTGCAGCACCAGGTCGCCCAGTTCCGAGCGCAACTCGTCCCAGTCGCGCGCGTCGATGGCGTCCATCACTTCGTAGGTTTCCTCGAGCAGGTAGGGCTTGATGGAATCAAACGTCTGTTCGCGGTCCCACGGGCAGCCGCCAGGGGCCCGCAGCCGCGCCATCAGGGCGACCAGCCGCTCAAACTTCTGACCAATACTTTCACCTGGTTCCATGTAGCAAGGCGGGTGATACCATCCAATGTAGCACGCGTGAGTTGCCGCCGGTGCTTCCCCCCGGCAGCCGCTCGTAAGACGCCGCGGTGCGCTACTGGAGATCGATCGTCTCCTCCCGAACCCGGAGCATGCGGACGAACAGCGCTTCCCGAGGTCCATCCCAACTGCCGCCCATGAGCCCTCCCAACCACTGCCGCAAGACCGCGCGCCGCGAAGACGGCAGGCCCAGGGCCCAGGACCAGTCGGAAGCGCCGATGCGCCCGGTTCCGGAATGCCCGGAAAGCCGGCAGCTCAACTCCCGAACATCGGTCCGGCCGTTGAAGATGTTGCCCGGCAGAGTGAAAGAGGACGCCAACTCCAGAGTCAGCCTGCCGCTGAAGTTTTCAGCCCAACTCACTACGCCGGCTGCCCGATCGACGGTAACCGGAGGCAACGGGGACAGCGGGATATCGAACGGCACGTTTCCGGCCGAGCTGTTCGTGCTCCCCGGTTTGGCGAGCGTGTAGCGCCGCGGCGGGCATCCGGGCGGGGCACTCGCGCGGTATACTCCGTCCGCCGAGCGGATGAATGGCCAGCCGCAGTCATCCGGCCCGGTTACCGACACGACCAGCGCATCCAGCGGCTGGAGCGCACCGTATAACTCCACGGGCAGCATACGCGGCGGCGGGCTGAACCGGTCATACTCGTAACTGCGCCGCGCGCACACGAAAGCGGCGGCGAACGGCTGGAGATCGTACGTGGCCAGCAGGCTGAGGTGAGCGGCATCGTACTCGCCTATCCAGGCTTCAGCGGCGGTTTCCTGAACGGTCAGGGCGGTAATCCGCACCATTCCGCCCGCGTCAAGCTCCGCCAGCCCCTCCCGCCCTAAAGCGAACAGCATGGCGCAGGGCGTACCCTGTCCGGTCCCAGTCGAAATGCTGTACACCGCGCTCCGCTCGCCGCCCGCATCGATAGCGAACGGCACGAGACAGTTGCTCGGGGCACCTTCCGGCAGGAAGACGTTGATCTGGTCCACGCCAGGCAACCCGGGAGCCGGCCCGGCGTAAAACGCGGTGGCTTGTGCCAGCCCGATGGAGACAATGACGCCGTCGAGTTCGCTCCCGCCCAGCCCCGTGCCCCAAATCACCAACGCGTCGCCGGGAACCGCCGGATCCAGCATCCGGTTCAGGTGCACTTCGCCGCGCCTGTGCTGCTGCGCGACTGCCGGTCCAAACGGGCGACCCGTCGTAGTGAAGGCGGTGAAACGGGTCGCCACGATGGATACCTGTTGCGGGCTGCTCGTCCCCGAGGCGCTTTCCACCAGAATCTCCGCCTCGCCGAGCGGCGCCGCATCCGGGATCACCGCGTTGATCTGCCCCGCCGAGACATACAACAGGCCGGCGTCCAGTTCGGCCGATGATGCCCGGATCCTGACGCGCGTGCCGGCCAGAGATGCCGGCAGAGGCGCGCCCTGCGCGCTTGCCGTTCCGGCGGCCAGATCGCTGCCGTAGATGCTGATGATGCTCCCCCGGGCCGCTCCGAGCGCGGCGCTCGAATGGTCCGCCGCGCTCACGATTCCCTCCGGCGCGATCTGGGGAGCCGCCTGTGCCGCCAACGCACTGCCCAGCAGCAGAAGAGCGCCGGCGGCTCCGCCGCGCCTCGCCGCGTAACCCGGGCCTTCCGGCATGCGTTCCTCCGCGCACAGTTTACACCTGCTGCTGCGGCCTCGGGCGCCGCCGGAGGGTCGAATAGCAGGATGGCTGAACGGTCCGCGATCGTCGTGGGCGGCGGGCTCGCCGGAATGGTGATAGCGCGGGAGCTGGCCCTGCGGCGCTGGCGCGTCGTCCTTCTGGAGAAAACGAAGCGCCTGGGAGGGAAGGCGGGCGCCGACGTCGGAAACGGGCGCCTCGTGGAGCACGGGTATCACGTGTTTCCGAAATGGTATCCGAACGTTCGCGCCATCGTCGACCGGATCGGCGCGCGCCTGGTCGATTTCGACCGCTACCACTTCCTGTTGCGGGGCCAGTATCCCCACCGAACCACCGTGCTCGCCCCGACCGGCCTTCGGGCCATGTGGCACAACACGTTCCGCGGCATCTTGCCCTGGTACCACAACGTGCTCTACAACTACTCGGTGCTGGACATGATCAGTCGCCCGCTTTCCCAGCGGAGCTATCTCGACCGTGTGAGCCAGCTCGGCCTTCTTCGCGGGAAATGGTACGCCAGCGAGTCGGTCGCGGAGTTCGGGCAGGAGCAGGTGCTCAAGGCATCGGCGATTCCCGTCTACGACCTCAGCGCGATGACCGCCAAGCGCGTGGCGACCTATTGGCTCCGGCAGCCGGCGCCCTTTCTTTCCGTGCTGGCGGGCAATCTCCAGACCGAATTCATCGATCCGCAGACGCGCGAACTCGAGGCGCTGGGCGTGGAGATCCGGTACGGCTGCGAGGTGGCGGCGGTGCGGTTGTGCGATGGCCGCGTGGCGGCGGTTGAGACGCGGGACGGCGCTACCATGGCGGCCGACGCCTTCGCGCTCTGCACGCCGTTCGAGGTCACCCGCCAGTGGCTGGACGACGGCCTCTATGCGGCCGATCCGGAACTGGGAAGGCTGCACTACCTGGAAGCTCAGCCCATGGCGGCGCTGCACCTGCGGCTGCGCAACCCCTTGCCGGGGCTGCCGCGGGAACACCTCTTCTTCCACGCGAGCCGGTACGCGCTATCGGCTATCGAAGTGGGCCGGCTGTGGGGCGAGAGCGGCACGAAGCCGCACATCTCCTTCATCTCCAGCGACTACGCGCCCCTGCGCGAAGTGAGCGAGCCCAAAGCGAAGGACCTGCTGTTCGAGGAAATCCGCCAGTACCTGCCCGTTACGCCGGCCGACGTCACCGAGTGGGAGATCAACCCCAACGTTCAAGTGCCGCTGTTCATCAACACCATCGGCGCGTGGCCCAACCGGCCGCGCGGGAAGACCGCGGTTCCGAACCTGTACCTCGCCGGCGACTACGTGAAGAACGCGATCGACCTGGCGTGCATGGAAGGGGCGGTTTCTTCGGCGCTCGATGCCGCCGGCGACATGCTGCGGGATGCCGGCGAATCCGGACCGCTGCCGGGCGCGGTCGTCCCACCCGAGATGCCGCGCGCCCTCACGGTGGCACTGCGGATCGCGCTCATCCCGCTGGTTGCGGCGGCGAGGGGCATCGCCTGGGTGGAGGAGACCGTCGCGTCGCGCCGGAGGTAACCCCGGCCGCCGCGGCGATCTCCGGACGGATGCGATACCATGCTACCCATGTCCGGTCCCGCACCCCGGGAGCCCTTCCCCACCACCTCCGAAGTGCGGGCGATCGCGGCAGTGGAGGACGCCTGCATCCGCAACCTGCGGATCACCGACTGCTACGCCCGGCTCTCGGCGGCGGGGCGCGCCTCGATCGGCGAAGGCGCCAACTGGTGCTCCTTCGCTACCTGGGCTTCCCGGCAGGCCGGCTGCACCATCCGGGGCGAGGACCTCGGCGACCGCCTGGCGGATCTCGTCAAGGGCGGATGGGAGGCTCGCCGCCCGCTGCTGGGCGCCTGGCGTTTTCTCCTGCGCCGCGGGCTCTTCCGCCCGCAATCGCGGCTGGGCCGCATCGTGCGCGCCATTCACAGCCCCTTCGACGCCTTCGAGCGCGCCAGCGAGGCCGTCGCCACCGGCAACCGCAAGGTCTTCGAGGAGATCGGCTACGAGTTCGCGCGCTACCTGGAGGCGCCGGATCTCGATGCGTTTGTCGAAGCGCTCGCCCCGGGTCCGCCGCCCGACGGCCAGGACTGGCTCCGCCGCGCCTTCGCGCACTACCACGAAGCCCGCACCGAAACGCGGCCCGGCCGCCGCGCGCAACTGATGCTGCTGGCCAACCTCGAAATCGGTTTTCACGAGCAGATCCGCCTCGAGCCGGAGATCCAGCGCGCCATGGAGGCCGCGCCCGACACCGCGGACGACCTGAAGGCCCGCCTGCCGGTCGTCGGGCGGCTGCTCATGGTGTTCCTCGCGCCGCTGGCCCGCCCCTACCGCCGCTTCGCCCGCGACCTCACCCGCCGCGCCATCTCAGAAACCCTGATGGTGCTGCGCATGCCCGACCAGATCCTGCTGCTGGGCAGGCACCTGAATGCGGCCGTTCCCGCCAACCTCGCCCGCATCGACGAGCCCGAAATCATCGAGCTGCTCTCTACGGTGGAACCCACCGGCTGCGACGATTGCGGCGCCGACGACTGGGCCAATTTGCGCGAGCGCATGCACTACATCGCCCACCTCTTCCGCGCCTACCACGAGCATCCGCGGCTCTTCGATCCGCCCTTCACCGCCCCCCAGACGGCGGCCATCCGGGCGGGACGCCTTCCATCGGGCCGGCTGTGAGGCCCGAGTCTCACTTCCGCAGAATCTTGTCCATGGCCTTCCCTCTGGCCACCTCATCCACCAGCTTGTCCATGTAACGGATCTGTTGCATGAGCTTATCCTCGATCTCCTCCACCCTGTAACCGCAGATCAAGCCGGTAATCTTGGAGGCGTTCGGGTTGATCCGGGGTGCCTGGGCGAAGAACGTTTGGAGGTCGACTCTCTTGTCGATCTGCCCTTGCAGGCCCTCTTCGTCGTAACCCGTCAGCCACCGGATGACGGTATCGACGTCCTCCTTCGTGCGACCCTTCTTCTCCGCCTTGGCGATGTAATGCGGATAGACGCTTGCAAACGTTATTCTATAGACTCTCGCGTTGTTCATCGATTCGGTTGCCCCTCCAAAGTCGTCCTCGATCCCCACCCTGCGGCTTACACCACCAGCCCGCGCCGCACCGCGCTCAGCACCAGTTCCGCCGTGGTGTGCACGTCCAGCTTTTCCATGATGTGCGCGCGGTGGGTTTCCACCGTGTGCAGGCTCAACCCCAACAGGACTGCGATCTCCTTGTTGCTGTTGCCCTCGGCCAGCAACTGGTAGATCTGGCGCTCGCGCCCGGTCAGCAGGTCGAAGCGGTCGTCCACCTCCAGCGCGCCCTTGCGCCGCATGTGGCCCTCGTGGAAGATGCGCGCCACCGCGGGGCTGAAGAACGCGGTCCCGCGCTGTACCAGTTGGATGGCGCGGATCAGGTCCTCCTCCACCGAGTCCTTCAGCAGGTAGCCGCGCGCGCCGGCGCGAATGGACCGCAGTACGTAGCGCTCGTCGGTGTGCATGCTGAGCATCAGCACGGCGGTCTGCGGCGAGTACCGGGCGATCTGCGCGGCGGCCTCGATGCCGTTCAACTCCTTCATCGCCACGTCCACGATGGCGACATCGGGCTGGTGCTCTTCGGCCAGCCGCACCGCTTCGCTGCCGGATCCGGCTTCAGCCACCACCTCCATGCCGGTATGGCTCTCCAGGATGCGCCGCAGCCCCTGGCGCAGCAGCGTATGGTCGTCGGCAAGCAG
>JAWLGN010000320.1:0-6106 GCA_041685075.1 Bryobacteraceae bacterium | reverse complement strand
ACTTCGAGATTCGTGCGGGCGCGGCGGTAGGCGCTGAGCGCCTGCACTTCGGCGGCCTGCCGGGCCACCGCGTCGCGCTGCACCAGCACCACGTTCAGAAAACTGGAGGTGCCCAGCTCGAATTTGCGGCGCTCGCCCGCCAGGGTCTGCTCCTGGAGCATGCGCGCCTTCACGCTGGTCTCATAGGCCGCGCGGGCCTGGGCTACCGCGGTGCGGGCGTTGATGACGTTCAGCCGGATGTTGTTCTGGGTCTGGCGGTCGTTGATCTGTTGCTGGCGGTAGCGAATCTGGTCCTGAACCAGGTCGGCCTGCGCCGCGCGGTTGCTCAGCGGGATGCTCAGGCTGAAACCCACCGCGTAGTCCGGGAAGTTGCGCCGCAGCAACTGCCCGAAGAAGGTGCCGTAGCCGCCCAGGAAGAAGGGGTTCAGGTTGGCGATGCGCCCAGCCAGCAACTCCTGCCCCTCGGGACCCGGGGGAACCAGGGTGTTCATCTGGCCTGCCTGGCCGCTGTTCTGGAAGCTGGCGAAGACATCCAGGCTGGGCAGCATGGCGTTCCTGGTGCCCGTGAGGTTGAGGCGGCTGTTCTCCAGTTCGATGCCGCTGCGCTCGATTTCGGGCCGCGCGGCCAGCGCTTCGGCGATCAGGTCCTGGATCGGCTCGACCGGTTCCCTCTCCGGCACCTCGATACGCGAGGTAGGGATGATGCGCGCTTCGGCCAACATAATGTTGTCCACGCCGCCGCGCGTGAGCACGTTCTTCAGGATCATCTCCTGCTGGAGCACCTGGGTCTCGGCATTGGTGACCTCCTGCTGAGCGGCGGCTACTTCCGCCTCGGCCTGCACGATATCGATAGGGGCGATGGCGCCCAACTCCGCCCGGCGCTTGTTGTCGCTGAAGAGCTTCTGGTTCAGCTCCAGGGCCTGCTGCCGCACTTTGAGGACTTCCCGATAGGCCACCAGGTCGTAGTACAGGTCCACGACGTTGGCCACCGTGGCGATCACCTGGGTTTTGAAGTTCAAGTCGGCGACCCGCAGGTTATTCTTCGAAATCCTGATGACGCGGCTGTTGAGCGCCAGGCCGAAGCCCTGGAGGAGACGCTGGCTGATGGTGAACCCCACGTTGCCGCTGGTGACCGGGTTGAAGTCGTTGCGCGGGGAGTTTTGCGAGAGGTTCTGGCTGCTCATGTCCAGGCTGATGCTGGTGCCGGTGAGGAAGCCCTTGCGGATGCCGTAGGTCAGGCCCTTGTAGTTGCTCACCAGGTAGTTGGTGCCGGTGGCGAAGCTGTTGGTGAGCGGTTGGGTGGCGTGGCCGAACTGGGTATTGATGAAGAACTGGGGGTCGAGGTTGGGAATAGCTGTGCCGGCCAGTTGCACCGAGACGCCGCTCAGAATGCCGCCCGCGCCGCTGCTGAAGCTGGTGGAACTGGGGGAGACGCCGCTCACGCCGGCCAGCGCGCCGCTGGCCGAAGAAGGTCCCGAGCGGATATTGGTGGCGCCCAGGTTGCGCAGCAGTTGCCCGGCCCTGGCACGCTCGATGTCGCTTTCGGCGCTCTTGGGGTAGTAGCGCGCGAACTCGATATCCAGGTTGTTCTCGAGCGCCAGCGCGATGGCGTCTTCGATGGACAGGTAGATCTGCCCGGCGCGCATCAGCCGTTCCAGCCGCTGGGAGTTGCTGTAATCCACCGGGGGCATGGGACGCGGCAGGTAGCGGCGCTTCAACCCCGAAAACGGCCCGGTTCCGGTGTAGGGCTTCGGCTCGGGGGTTTGCGCCGCCGCCGTCAGTCCCAATCCCGAAACGCCCAGTATAAACAAAAGTGCGGAAGTGAGTCTCTTCATGACCATCCCTTCGTCGTTTCACGGCAACCGCCGGACCACCCGTAACAGACTGAGCGGGCGAGGGTTCGCCACGCCGCCCGGCCGCGGAAGTGTCCGCTTCCGGAACGGCGGGCGCCGCAAACGGACAGTGCCGCGGGGCTAAACTACTCTTACGCCCGCCTATCCGTAAAAGTTCCGCTCCCAGACGTGGCGCCTGAGGCGGGCCAGCACCTCCGGCGGCAGCGCGCCCTTCTCCGGAACGGCGCAGTTGGCCTCCACGTTGCGTACCCGGCGCATCCCGGGAATCACGGTGGAAACGGCGGGGTGGGAGAGGCAGAATCGCAGGGCCGTCTCCGGTAACTGCTCCTTTTCGATACCCAGGTCGCGGCACAGCGCGTCCACCCGCTCCACCACCTGCCGCTTGCGGTCTCCGCGGAAGTAACGGTCGCGGAACTCGCCCGGCTCGAAAGTGGTTTGCTCGGTGATGGTTCCGGTCAGGGAGCCTTCGTCGAACGGCACCCGGGCCAGCACCCCGATGTCCAGCTCGCGGCAGAGCGGGAAGAGGCAGCGCTCCGGGCTCTGGTCGAAGATGTTGTAGATCACCTGGACGGTATCGACCAGGCCGGTGCGGATGAGGTCCAGGGCGGTGTCGGGCGCGTGTTCGCTGAGCGACACCCCCACGGCCCGCACCTTGCCGGAGCGCTTCAGGTCCTCGAAGGCGCGGCGCCACTCTTCGCGCCCGGTCCACTCCGGGTTCCAGACGTGAAGTTGCTGCAGGTCAACAGTTTCGAGGCCCAGGTTCGCCAGGCTGGCCTCGGTGGTGCGGATGATGTAGTCGTACGGGAAGACCTCCTCGATACCGATGCCCGGGCGCGCCGGCCAGAGCTGGTTTTTGGGCGGCACCTTCGTGGCCACGTAGATTCGGGCCTGGGATTCCCGGACCACCCGCCCCACCAGCCGTTCGCTGTGCCCGTTGCCGTAGGCCTGCGCGGTATCGATGAAGTTCACCCCCAGCTTGATGGCCCGGCGGAGCGCGGCCAGCGACTCCTCGTCGCTATGCCCCCGCCACTGGATGCCCCCGACGCCCCAGGCGCCGTAACCGATCTCGCTGATCTGGAAGTTGGTTCTGCCGAGTTTGCGGTACTTCATTCCATGTCCATTATGGCCTGCTGAAACCCCGGTTGCGGTACAGTAGTCCCTGATAATATGCGCAGGGTGTTCCTGGTTCTGCTGCTGCTGGCCGCCGTAGCGGTGGCCGCACCCACCATCCGGCTGTACCTTACCGACGGCGGCTACCACCTGGTGCGGGAGTACGAAGTCAAGGGCGACCGCGTGCGTTTTTACAGCACCGAGCGCGGTAGCTGGGAGGAGATGCCGGTCGAACTGGTGGATCTCGAGCGTACCGAAACCGAGATGAACGCCCGGCGGCGCGCGCTCGCGGAGGAAACCAAGATCCTGACCGAAGAGGACCGCGTAGCGCGGCAACTCCAGGAGGAGATCCTCAAAATTCCCGCCAATCCGGGGGTTTATTACCTCGAAAACGACAAGGCGGTGAGGATCCGGCACGCCGAGTCGATCGTGCGGACCAGCAAGGGCCGTTCGGTGCTGGGCGCCCTCAGCCCGATTCCCGTGGTAGCAGGCAAGGGGAGGGTGGAGCTGCAGGGCAAGAAATCTTTGAATCTGCTGCACAACCCGGAACAGGAGTTCTACATCCAGCTTTCCGCCATGGAACGTTTCGGTATCGTCAAGCTGACGCCCAAGGGCGGAGTGCGGATTGTCGAGCAGATCACCATCATCCCGGTGACCAAAGAGATTATCGAAGAGCCCGAGGAAGTGGAGATCTTCCGTAAGCAGCTCACCCCGGACGGCCTCTACAAGATCTGGCCCATGCAACCGCTCCAGCCGGGCGAGTACGCGGTGGTACAGTACACGTCGGGCAAGCTCAACATCCAGGTCTTCGACTTTTCCTACCAGCCGGCCAAACCCGCGAAGTAGCCGTCAGTTCAGAAAATACGTGCGGTAGAGAGTGTCGCGCTGCCGGGGGATGAAGCCGGCGTCGCGGATAATCCGGCGGAGTTCCTCTTCGCTGGCGCGGTGGTGTGCGCCCGCCGCCGAAACCACGTTCTCCTCGATCATGATGCTGCCTACGTCGTTGCCGCCGAAGCGCAGCGCCACCTGGCAGGTCTTGAGTCCCTGGGTCACCCAGGAGGCTTGCACGTTCTCGATGTTTTCCAGGTAAAGGCGTGAGACCGCCAGCGTTTTCAGGTACTCGACGGCGCCGGCTTCCTGCTTCACGAAGCGCCCCAGGGAGGTATTGGCGCGCTGGAAGGTCCAGGGAATGAAGGCCGTGAAGCCGCCGGTTTCCTCCTGAAGGTTGCGCACGACCTCGAGGTGGTTAAGCCGCTGATCGAGGGTTTCGCCGCAGCCGAACATCATCGTGGCGGTGGTGCGCATGCCCAGCCGGTGCGCCTGGCGGTGCACCTCGACCCACTCCGCGGTGCCGCACTTCAGGCGGCTGATGCGGTGCCGCACTTCGTCGTCCAGGATCTCGGCGCCGCCGCCGGGGATCGAGTCGAGACCCGCATCCCGGAGGCGCGCGATGGCGTCCCGGATGCTGAGCCCGCTGACCTCCGCAATGTTGGCCACCTCCGGCGCCGAAAGGCAGTGCAGATGAATGCGGAAGCGGCGCTTGATCTCGCGGAAGAGGTCTTCGTACCACTCGATCTTCAGTTCTGCGTGCAGCCCGCCCTGCATCAGCACGCCGGTGCCGCCGAGGTCGATGGTCTCCTGGATCTTGCGAAAGATCTCTTCCTTGGGCAGCACGTAGCCTTCAGGGTGCCCCATGGGGCGATAGAAGGCGCAGAAGGTGCAATATTCGGTACAGAAATTGGTGTAGTTGATGTTGCGGTCGATGATGTAGGAGACCACGCCTTCCGGATGCAGCTTTTTTCGCACCGCGTCGGCGGCCATGCCAAGGCCGACGAGGTCGTCGGATCGGAGCAGATCGAGCGCTTCGGTACGGTGGATCATGGGAGCAACCCAGAGTTCGTCTTTCACGCAATTCTAGCCAAAATGCCGCTCTTTATGCTATTGATGATGCTCAAATGATCCCCAGCGCGTCCGGCCGCGAGCGGCTCCACGCCGCCGACTACCGTTTCCTCGCCGTCTGCCTGGCGCTGCTGGCCGGGACGGTGTGGTTCTCGGCGCGCTACTTCCACCGGGCCTTTCCCGAGGCGTCCATCGATTTCCGGGTAACCTCGGCCGAAGCGCGCCAGATCGCCGGGCGCTTTCTGGCCGCGCAGGACCTTGCCACCGAGGGCTATCGCGAGGCCTCGCGTTTCGATTTCGACAACCAGGCCAAGACCTTCCTGGAGCGCGAACTGGGCCTCGATCGCGCCGGCGCGCTGATGGGCTCCGGGGTACGGCTGTGGAGCTGGTCGTGGCGGTGGTTCCGGCCGCAAGAGAAAGAAGAGTTCCGCGTAGACGTCACGCCGGGCGGGGAGATCGCCGGCTTCTCGCATCAGCTTCCGGAAGAAGCCGCGCGTCCCAGTTTGCCCGCGGCGGAGGCGCGCGCACGCGCCGAGGAGTTCCTGCGGGCGCGCATGGAGCGCGACCCCGCGCAGCTCGAGTTCGTCGAAGGCGCAAGCCACAGCCGCCCGGCCCGCACCGATCACGTCTTCACCTGGAAAGAGCGCGAGTTCGAGGCCGCCGGCGCCGACTACCGTATCGAAGTCACGGTGCTGGGCAGCGAAGTGGGCGGCTACCGGGAGTACCTCAAGCCTCCGGAGACGTGGGTGCGGGAGTACGAGCGGCTGCGCTCGGGCAACATGGCCGCGCAGTCGGTGGATTCGGCCCTCATGTTGGTTCTGGTAGTGGGGCTGCTCGTGACCATCGTGCTGCGCGTACGGGCGCGCGACGTGCGCTGGCGGCGCGCCGCGCTGGTGGGAATCGTCGGCGGCGCCCTCTACTTTTTCGCCTCGCTCAATGCCTACCCGCTGAACGAATTCGACTACCCCAGCACCGACAGCTACGGCAGCTTCCTGGCGCGCAACCTGCTCGACTACCTGCTGGGTGCGCTGGCAAGCGCCGGGCTGCTGTTCGTCCTCACCGCGGGCGCAGAGCCGCTCTACCGCGAGCACTTCGGCAGGTTCGTCTCGCTGGGTCATCTGTTCAGCCCGCGCGGTCTCCAGACCCGCAGCTTTCTGAAAGGCGCGGTGCTGGGACTGGCGCTGACGGGCATCTTCGTCGCCTACCAGACGGCCTTCTACCTGGTGGCGGGCCGCTTCGGGGCG
>JAWLGN010000319.1:0-6124 GCA_041685075.1 Bryobacteraceae bacterium | reverse complement strand
GTCCGCCGCCGCCACCGCGGCGGGAGCGGCTTTCACCGCCACGGTTCGATTGCCGAAAGGCTCGGTTTCAAAGCCCACGGCGGCGAGTTCCTCCGCGATGCGCGGGTATTCGGCCTGCTGCCCGGGAGTGAGTTCGAGTACCAGGGGCATGAGCAGGCGCTGCACTTCCACCGTTCCCGCGGCGCGCTCCTTGAGGATCTTCTCGAAGAGAATGCGTTCGTGCGCCACGTGCTGATCGATAATCCATAGCCCGTCGCGTCCCGCCGCCACGATGAAGCTCTCGTGAAGCTGTCCCAGGGGCCGCAGGTCGTCGAGTTCCGCGAGACTCGATCCGGCGCCTGCGCTTGCGAGGTCCAGCGGCAGGGCGCCATGGCTCGCGGGCGCGCGCATCCGCACTGGTTGCGACGGTTCGAACACCAGCGGGGGCGCGCTGAAATCCAGGCGTGCCGGCGCGGGGCGCGGAGCGTTCAAGGTGAACTCGGGCAATGTCTCATGACCGCCTTCGGGCACGGCGGCCGGGGGCGCGGGCGCGGGCACGGGCGACAGACCAACCTCCAGGGGCGCTTCGTTCGCCATCATCTGGCTGAACTCGGAGTAGGGCAGGGCGGCGCCCGGCTGCGCCGTTTCCCCCGCCGGCAGCGGGGAGACCCGGGGCGCGAAGACCGGCGCCGGCCGCGACTCCATCAACTGCTCCCGAATGGTGTCCCGCACGAAATCGTGAACGAAGGACTGATGGCGGAAGCGCACCTCGGTCTTGGAGGGGTGCACGTTGACGTCCACCTCGCCGGCTTCGCACTCGATGAACAGCAGGGCGAACGGAAAGCTCCCGGGAGGCATCAGGTTATAGTATGCCGACGAGATAGCATGCAGCAGCAGGCGGTCGCGGATGAGCCGGCCGTTCACGAAGATGAAGATGGAGTTGCGATTGCTCTTCTGCACCTGCGGCGGCGAGACGAAACCCCTCAGGCGGTAGTTTCTGGCGGCCGGCTCGGCGGGATCTTCGCGGTAGTGGGCCACGGCCTCCGAGGGCGGCACGTGCGGCCGCGGCAGTTCGAGCACGCGCTCGCGCCCCGTAATTTCAATCAGCTCCTCCAGGGTGCGCCCGCCGAAGACCTGGTAGACCCGCTCCCTCAGGGTGGCCACCGGGGTGACGGCGAGCAGTTCGTTGTTGCCGCTCGCCAGCCGGAAGGTCCTGCCGGGGTGCGCCAGGCTGTAATGCGTGGCCAGCGAGGCGATGTGCGCCAGTTCGGTCTGCTCCGTGCGGAGAAACTTCTTGCGCGCGGGGATGTTGAAGAACAGGTCCCGCACCGTAACGGTGGTGCCGGCGGCGAAAGCCGTCTCCTCGCAGCGCAGCAGCTTGCCTCCGGCGATTTCGATGGCGGTACCGGTGGCCTCCTCGGCCGAGCGCGTTTCGAGCAGCAGCCGCGAGACGGAGGCAATGGAGGGCAGGGCCTCCCCGCGAAACCCTAGGGTGGCTATCGAAAGCAGGTCCCCGACGCTGCGCAGCTTGCTGGTGGCATGGCGCTCGAAGGCCAGCAGGGCATCGTCGCGCAGCATGCCGCAGCCGTTATCGGCCACCCGGATGAGCCGCCGCCCACCGCTCTCGACGTCAATGCGCAGTTCGCTGGCGCCCGCGTCGAGAGAGTTCTCCAGCAGCTCCTTGAGCACCGAGGCGGGGCGCTCCACCACCTCGCCCGCGGCGATCTTGTTGGCAACCTGGTCGTTCAGGACATGAATACGGCCCATAGCGGAACGGCGCCGGGGAGTGCGCGCACGGCTCCACTATAGCAGCCGCCGCGCACCCGCGCCCACGTTCCGCAGGCGCACGGGGCCACCCATGGCGCCGCCGGCGACTACCGGATGACGACGTTGCGCTGTTCGAGCAGGTCGCCGGTGCGGCGCATCAGGTTGAGCAGGTTGCGCCGGTAGTTCACCGAGTTGGTGACCACCGCGGCTTCGGCCTGGATGAGCCGCTCCTGCGCGCGCAGCACGAAGAAGATCTGGGTGGTGCCGAGTTCATATTTCTTCTGCTCGGCCTCCAGGTACTTCTGGGCGTACTCCCGGGACTGCTGGGCCAACTCGACCGCGGCCTTGCTGGACTCCACCTGGTTCACCGCGTTGAGCACCTCGAGGCGGATCTGCTGCTCTACCGAGCGCACCTCGAGCGCGTCGCGCTTCTTGGCGATCAAAGCGTCGGCGTAGTCGGCGGCAGCGCGGCGATCGCGGATGGGCAGCCGCAGCGTGAGGCCGAACGAGTAGACCGGGTAGCGGAAACCGAAGACCTGGTCCAGGGCGGTGCCGAATCCACCGGGGATCATGTTGATGACGGTTCCACCGCCGCCGAACACGTCCTCGCGCTCATAGAAATTGCCGCCGCGTCCCTGGCTCACGTAGTTGCCGGTGAGCGAGAGTTCGGGCTTGAGCGAGTTGGCGGCGCTCCGGATGTTGAGATCGTCGATGTCCAGGCTCTGCATCGCGGATTTCAGGTCGGGACGCAGCGCGAGTGCCTTCGCCACCTGCGCTTCCGCATCGATGGGAGCAGTGACGGGCGGCAGCACGTCTTCAGTGAGGACGATGGGAAGGGTGCGAACCTGGGGGTCGAGGTCTGCGCCGATCTGGCGCCGCAGCGCGTCCTCGGCCTGCCGGAGCGCGAATTGCGCCTGCGATACCTCGATGCGGGCCGCGGCATACTGCTGCTCGGGATCGAAGATATCGAGCGGCGAGAGGGCGCCCAGTTCCAGTTCCCGCTGCGCGCGCTTGAGGGCTTCATGGGCCAGGTCGAGACCGGCCTCGCGCACCCGCAGGTTCTCGCGCGCCTGGATCAGGTTCCAATAGGCCGTTTCCGCATCCGTGAGCAGGCCCAGCAACTGCGTCGTCATGTCGAACTCGGCCTTGCGAACGCGGCTCTGCGCCACCATGATGTTCAGCTTATTGACCAGGCGGCCGCGGTTGCGCAGCAGCGGCTGGGTGAAGCTGATCCCCATGTTGGAGGTGAGCGCGGGATTGAAGTTCCGGAATCCGCTGTTGCTGGAACTCTTGGACCCGCTGAACGAGGCCGTGTACTGGGTTCCGGTGGGAAGCAATTGGGTAAAGTTGAAAGGCGCCCGCTGGCTGAGTTCAGCCACCGTCTCCGCGCCGGCCAGGGCGTCGTTGGAGGGCGTCTTGCGCCGCTCGCTGTTGAAGCTGCCGGTGAAGATCGGGTCGAAGATGCCCTGGGCCCGCAGGATCTGGTTGCGGGGCGTCTCCACCGAGAGGCGCTGGATCTGGATCTCGGTATTGTTGGCCATCACCAGCTCCAGGTAGGAGTTCAGCGACAGCTCCAGCTTGCCGTCCCTGACAAAATCGTCCAGCCGTGCGGGGCCCTGCAACTCCACCCGCGAGACGGGCTTGGCGAACAACGTCTCCCGGAAGTAGCCCGGCTTCGGGAACGGCGTCACCTCGAACGGCGCGACCTGCGCCGCGAGCGAGGCCGTGAGAATGAGTGCCGTAAAGCTGATTCTGGAAATCATACCTCTCCCCAACTTACTCATAACGAATCGCCTCGATGGGATCGAGCCGGGCCGCCTGCACGGCCGGATAAATACCGAACAGGAGGCCGATGAAGACCGACACCCCGAAGGCCACCACGATCGACGTTGTGGTCACCACCGTGGACCATCCCGCCGCCGTGGCGATGATCCGCGACAGCCCGAAGCCGAAGGCGATTCCGATCAAGCCGCCCACAATCGAGATGAGCACCGCCTCGGTGAGGAACTGCCGCACGATATCGCCCTGCCGGGCCCCGATGGCGCGGCGGATACCGATCTCGCGCGTGCGCTCCAGCACCGTGGCCAGCATGATGTTCATGATCCCGATGCCGCCTACCAGCAGGGAGATGCCGGCGATGCAGATCATCACGATGTTGAAGATGAACTGCGTGCGGCGCCGCTCCTCGAGCAGGCCCGCGGGCACCACCACGGTGAAGTCGCCCGCATCCTTGTGGGTGGCGTTCAGGATCGCCCGCACCACGTTGGACACCTCGATGGAATCGACGTTAGGCCCTACCTTCATGTAGATGCCGTCGATCTCGTCCTTCAGATAGCTGGTGTTGTCCTCGAAGCGCCGCATCACGGTGTTGAGCGGCGAGATGATGAGGTTGTTGCGGTTGAGCGCCTGCAATCCCTCCACGTCGGTTTCGCCGCCCGCCTGCGGGGTGAGCACTCCGATCACCTGGAGCCACACATCGTTCACCTTCACGAACTTGCCCACCGCGTCGTCGAAGCCCAGCAGGTTCACCTTGGCGGTCTCGCCCAGCACGCAGACCGGTGCGGAGCGCTCGTTCTCCTCGGCGGTGAAGAAGCGCCCGGCCACCATCTTCAAGCTGTTGATCTCGACGAAATTGGGCAGGACGCCGATCAGTTGCGGCGGCTCCTGGCTGGTTTTGGGCAACACCCGCTGGGGCTTAAAGCGCTTGCGCGGGGTGAGCGCCTCCAGGCCCTGCACGTTCTCGGCGATGGCCCGGAAGTCGCGGAACGTCAGGCCCGGGGAGATGGCGCGCACGGCCTGCAATTCATTGCGGTCCACGGCCTCCCGGGCCTCCACGATGATATTGTTCACGCCCAGTTGATCAATGAAGCTGATCATTTCCTGCTGCGCGCCGGCGGTGATCGACAGCATGGCCACCACCGCTCCCACGCCGAAAATCATGCCGAGCATGGTGAGCAGGCTGCGCAGCTTGTGAGCCATGAGGCTGGACAGCCCCATGAGCAGTTCCGGCAGTACACCCGAGAAGATGGGCATATTTACTTGGCACCTCCGGCCGGCATCACCCCCATGGAGCTACCGCCGGATTTCTTCTCCTCTTTCTTACTGGACGCGGCCTTGCTGGGATACGGGTTGGACATGGCGATGACTTCACCCGGCTCGACGCCGCCGGCCAGCACCATTATCGATTCGCTGCGCTTGACCAGTTCCACCGGGCGCTCCTCGAAACGCCTCCCCCGCTGTACCCAGACGATGGGCTTGCCGTCCTTCTCGAAGACCGCCTGCGCGGGCACGTGCAGCGCTTCGGGGATCTTCTCGACGATGATTTCGAGATCGGCCAGCAGGCCGGGCCGCAGCAGCACCTGGAGGTCTGAGTTCTCCCCCGGGGGCAGCGGCAGGCGGGCCTTGGCGCGGTCCTCGTCGTTGAATTGCGAGGAGGCGCCGACGAACCGGAACATCTCCAGCGGATTGCCGCCGGGCATCAAGCCGCCCGCACGGCCTCCCAGGCGGACGCCGGGCGCCTCACCGCCCGCACCCTTCTTCGCATCGCCCAGGCCGAGCTTGGCGCGAACCTCGGTGAGGACCTTGGCGCGCTCTTCGGGACTCATCTCCCGCAGGTTCTTGCCCCCCAGGGCCTTTTCCATCGCAGCGCGAAACTTCTTCTGGTCTTCGGGGGACATGTTCCCCATCATGCGCATGCCGCGGCCGCCTTCACCGCGCCGCGCCGCGGGTGCTTCGGCGCCGCCTTCGCCTCCCGGCTGGCGCATTCGGATCCTGGGAGCGCCGCCCGGTTCGCCGGGCATGCCGCCGCCGGCGCCGGGCTCACCGCCGAAGGCCACTGGGCCGCCTTCCATCGCCGTCATCATCCCCGCGGCCTGTACCGGGGGGGCCCGCCTGGCGTTCCGCTCCGCGGTGGCCATGATGCGCTCGATCTCGGCCGGCTTCACGTTCAGGGCTTTGAGCAGTTCCCGCATGTCGATGGAAAAGACCACGTCGAATTTCTTAGCCGGGTCGCCCGAGAAGACGTTGGCGCTGGCCGTGCCGCTCATGCTCTTGATGCGGCCCTTGAACTTGCGGTTGGCGATGGCGTCGAGCGCAATGCTGACCTCCTGCCCTTCCCGCAGGTTGGCGCGGTCCAGTTCCCCCACTTTGGCCACCACCTCGAGTTCGGAGAGGTCCAGCACGTCGGCCATGGGCATGCCCGGCTGCACGGTATCGCCCTCCCGAATGTCGGGGATGTGCTGGCCGAACATGAAGAAGCCGGTGCGGTTCTGCCGGATGGCCACCAGCCCCGCGATGGGCGACAGCAACTTGGTCTGGGCGATGCGCTGCTCCTCGCGGCGCACATCGATCATGGCCTTATTGCGCTGCTCCTGCAGGA
>JAWLGN010000318.1:0-6137 GCA_041685075.1 Bryobacteraceae bacterium | reverse complement strand
GTGTGGCGGGCGGGCTGGTGGGCGCGGCGATGGGGCTGGGCGTGGCGGGTGTGATTCCGCTGCTGATCGAGCGGCTGTTTCCGGGCGCGCCGGCGATGGGGTGGGATCCGCTGCCCGCCCTGCAAGGAGTGGCCGCGGGGGCGGCGGTGACGCTGCTGTTCACGCTGCCGCCGCTTCTGGGCCTCCGGGGCGTGCGGCCCAACCTGATCTTCCGGCGGGAGATGGCCGAAAGCGCGCCGCCGCGCCGCAGGCGGGCGCAGCTTCTGGCGGCGGCGGCGATTCTGGCGGGCGTGGGGCTGCTGGCGGTCTGGCTGGTGGAAGGCAGCCCGCGCCACGCGCTGCGCCTGGGTCTGTACTTCACGGTGGGGCTGGCGGTGGGGCTGGCGGCGCTGGCGGGCATCGCGCGCCTGATGCTGGCGGCGCTGCGGGCCCTGCTGCGCCGCGCGCGGTTGCCGCTGGCGCTGCGGCACGGCTTCGCCAATCTCTACCGTCCGGGAAATCACGCCACGGCGGTGCTGGTGGCGCTGGGGGTGGGGGTGATGTTCATCCTCACGGTCTTTCTGCTGGAGCGCGCGCTGGCGGCACAGATGGCGGCCAACGCTCCGCGCGGGATGCCGAACGTCTTCCTGTTGGACGTTCCCGCGCCGGACCGCGCCGAGGTGGTGGAACTGGCGGGGCGGCAGCCGGGCGTCGAGCAGCCGCCCGAATTGATGAGCGCGGTAGCCATGCGGCTGGTTTCGGTGGACGGGGTGACGGTGAAGGAGTTGGGGCTGGAGCGCCGCGGCCGCCGTTACCTGCGCACCCGCACGGTCACCTGGATGGCGGCGAAGCCTCCGGACCTGCTGCTAATGCGGGGCGCGTGGTGGGAGGCCTCGCCGCCACCGGAGGGGCCGCGGATTTCGGTGGAGGAGGATGCCGCGGGCATTCTGGGGGTGAAGCCGGGGTCGGTGATGGTGTGGGACGCCTGGGGCCGCAAGGTGGAGGCGCGGGTGGCCGCGGTGCATCGCAGCGAAGGAGCGCGCATGTCCTCGCGCTTCGAGTTCATCTTCAGCCCGGGGGCGCTCGAGGAGATGCCGGCGGTCTACTACGGCGCCATGCGGGTGCGGCCGTCCGATGTGCCCGCGTTGCAGCGCGTGATGTACGACCGCTACCCGACCGTGACGGTGGTGAACGTGGCGGACGTACTCGCCGTGGTGCAGCAGGTGGTGGACCAGGTGGCGGTGCTCTACCGGTTTCTCTCGCTGTTTACGGTGCTGGCGGGGGCGGTGATCCTGGCTTCGAGCGTGGCGGGGACACGCTTCCGGCGCATTCGCGAAGTGGCGGTGTTGAAAGCGCTGGGCGCTACGCGGCGCCGCGTGGCGGAGATCTTTACGGTGGAGTTTCTGCTGCTGGGCGCGGTGGCGGGGGTGATGGGCAGCCTGCTGGCCATGGGGTTCACCGCGGCGGTGCTGAAGGGTTTGCTCGAAGTGCCCTACCGGCCGGACCTGCTGCCCGCGGCCGTGGCGGTGGTGCTGACGGCCCTGATGGCCATTGTCACCGGCTGGCTGGCGAGCTGGCGTATCCTGGGGCGGAGGCCGCTCGAGGTGCTGCGCGAAGAGTGACGCGGCAGCCGGTTGGGCTATCATATCAGACGATGCGCAGTCTTTTCGCCGCCCTGGCGCTGGCCTCGGCCGCCGTCCTGGCCGCCGCGCCGCTCGCGCGCCTGAAGGTGAGCGAGAATCGCCGTTTTCTCGTCCAGGCCGACGGCAAGCCGTTCTTCTATCTGGGCGATACCGCGTGGGAACTCTTCCACCGGCTGGACCGCAAGCAGGCGGTGGCGTACCTGGAAAAGCGCGCGGCCCAGCGCTACACCGTGATCCAGGCGGTGGCGCTGGCGGAGCTGGATGGGTTGCGGGTGCCGAACGCCATGGGCGACCTGCCGTTCATCGACCGCGATCCTTCGCGCCCTGCCGTGACCCCCGGTTCCGATCCCGCCGATCCCGAGCAGTACGACTACTGGGACCACGTGGAGTTCATCGTGGACGAGGCCAACCGGCGCGGCCTGTACATAGGCTTTCTGCCCACCTGGGGGCGCTGGGTCACCGACGATAAGCCCGGCGACCGCGTGCTGACGGCGGCCAATGCCGAGGGCTACGGCGAGTTCCTGGTGAAGCGTTTCGGCAGCAAGGGAATCATCTGGCTGCTGGGCGGCGATCGCAACGTGGAGGGCTTCGCGGAAGTATGGCGCGCCATGGCGCGCGGCATCACCCGCGGCGCGGGCGGGGACGTCCTGATGAGCTTCCACCCGCGGGGCGGCCAGACCTCCTCCACCCACTTCCATAACGACGAGTGGCTGGACTTCAACATGCACCAGACCGGCCACGGGCTGGCGGAAAAGGTGCAGTGCTGGGCGCGCATCGCCGCCGACTACGCGCGCACGCCCGTAAAGCCGGTGATGGACGGGGAACCGCTCTATGAAGACCACCCCCTGGCCTTCCGCGCCCGGGAGTTCGGCTACTCCTTCGACGCGCACGTGCGGCAGCGCGCTTACTGGGACCTGTTTTCAGGCGCCTTCGGCCACACCTACGGGCATCACTCGGTTTGGCAGATGTACGCGCCGGGGCGGCGGGGGGTGAACGGCCCGCTGCTCTACTGGTACGAGGCGATCCACCGGCCGGGCGCGGACCAGATGCGGCACGCGCGCGCGCTGATCGAGTCGCGCCCGTTTCTTTCGAGGGTGCCGGATCCGTCGATCCTGGCCACCCCGCTCGAAGGGGCCGATTACATCGCCGCCACCCGCGGGGACGGCTACCTGTTCGTCTACAGCGCGCAGGGGCGGCCCTTCACGGTCAACCTGGGGAAGATTTCGGGCGAGCGGTTGAAGGCCTGGTGGTACAACCCGCGCAACGGCGCGGCGGAAGAGGTCGGCGTCTTCGATAACCGCGGCACGCGGGAGTTCGCGCCGCCTTCCCAGGGGTTCGGCGCGGATTGGGTGCTGGTCTTGGACGACGCCGCGCGCCAATTTCCTCCTCCGGGCAGTTAGGAGCCGCAGCTATGCGCGAATTCTCCGTTTCGTTGGACGGGCCGGCAAAGGTGATCACGGCGCTGGTGGTCGTGCTGCTTGCCGGCATGCCGGTGATCTCTCAAAACATCGTCGTGGCCGTCATCTCCGGGGCGATTCTGCTGGCCACCTATGCCTTTGCGCCCCGCGGATACGCCGTGGCGGAGGGTTCGATCGTGGTGCGGCGGCTGGCTGGCGAGGTGCGCATCCCGCTCCAGGGCGTGCGCAAGGTGCGGCGCGCCGAACCCGGCGACCTGCGCCGCGCCATCCGGCTGTGGGCCAGCGGCGGGGTCTTCGGCTACTACGGGCTGTTCCGCAGCGGGCTGGGGACGGCGCGCTGGTACGTGACGGATCGGAAAAAGGCGGTCATCGTCGAGGGCGCTCTCGAAACCGTGGTCCTCAGCCCGGACGACGTGGAGGCGTTTCTGGCGACCGTCGCGCCGTACGCGCCTGACGTTCCCCCGCCGGCGCCGCCGGAGCGCGCTTCAAGAAAGCTGCCTCCGATGGCGTGGGTCGGCATCGGGGTGGGGGTGGTTGCCGCTGGACTAGGTATCCTGGCGCTGGTTTATTCGCCGGGCCCGCCGCGCTACACCCTCACTTCGGACAGCCTGACGATTCACGACCGTCTTTACCCGGTAACCGTGCGCGCCGAGGCTGTAGATGTCGGCGCTATCCGGGTGGTGGACCCCGCGGCGGAGCCGCGCTGGCGGATCACGGCCCGCACCAACGGTTTCGCCAACTCGAACTACAGCGCCGGCTGGTTCCGCGTGGCGAGCGGGGAGAAGGTGCGGATGTACAGGGCGCGCGATACGCAGCTCGTGCTGCTGCCGCCCAAGGGCGAGGGCACCCCGGTGCTCTACGGGTCGCCGGAGCCGGAGCGGTTCATCACCGAAGTGCGGCGCGCGTGGGGACAGGGCTGACGGAAGGTGGCACAATAGCCGCATGATGGCTCCGCTGCCGCTCACGTCCCTGACCGAAGAGGAACAGTTCTTCCGCTCCACCGTGCGGAGGTTCGCGCGCGATGAGATCTCGCCTCTGGTGCGCCAGATGGACGAGGCGGCGGAGTTCCGGCGGGAACTCATCGAGCAGTTCTTCCAGCTCGGCCTGATGGGGATCGAAATCCCGGAGCAGTACGGGGGGCAGGGGGGCAGCTTTTTCCAGTGCGTGCTGGCGGTGGAGGAGCTATCCGCGGTGGACCCCTCGGCGGGGGTGGTGGTGGATGTGCAGAACACGCTCGTCAACAACGCCATCCTGCGTTGGGGCTCGCCGGAGCAGAAGCTGCGGTATCTGCCGCGCTTGGCGGCCGATACCGTGGGGGCGTACGCGCTCTCGGAGGCGGGCGCGGGGTCGGATGCCTTCTCCATGGCCACGCGGGCGGTCGAGGAGAGCGGCTCCTACCTGCTCAGCGGGCGCAAGCTGTGGATCTCGAACGGAGCGGAAGCGGGGCTGTTCCTGCTCTTCGCCAACGCCGACCCGGCGGCGGGACATCGGGGGATCACCGCGTTTCTCGTGGAGCGCGCTCTTCCGGGGTTCGCAGTGGGTAAAAAAGAGGACAAGCTGGGGCTGCGCGCCTCTTCCACCTGCGAGTTGCTGCTGGAGGGCTGCCGGGTGCCGGCAGAGAACGTGTTGGGGGAGCCCGGCCAGGGGTACAAGATCGCCATCGAGACCCTGAACGAAGGGCGCATTGGCATCGGGGCCCAGATGGTGGGGCTGGCGCGCGGGGCGTTGGACCATGCCCTGGTCTACGCGCAGCAGCGCAAGCAGTTCGGCAGGCCCATCGCGGATTTCCAGATGGTGCAGCGGGATTTGGCGGTGATGGCGACGGAACTGGAGGCCGCGCGGCTGCTGGTTTACAACGCCGCGCGCCGGCGCGACGCGGGCGAGGAGTTCGTCGCCGAAGCCGCCATGGCCAAGTGGTATGCCTCGGAGGTGGCGGAAAAAATCGCCTCCAAAGCCATCGAAGTGCACGGCGGGGTGGGGATCACCCGGGACTTCCCGGTGGAGAAGCTTTACCGCGACGTCAAGATCGGGCGCATCTACGAGGGCACCAGCAACATACAGTTGCTGACCATCGCGCGGAAACTGCTCGCGAGGTGACTGCGTCATAATCAGGAGAGAGGGAACTATGCGTCGAATGGCTCTGACTGCCCTGTTCGCCGCCGGCCTGCCGCTGTGGAGCCTGGATGCGCCGAAACCGGAGGCCGGCAGTATCGATCCCCAGGAGGTGATCCGGCAGTTCGCCGCCAAGGAGGCCGAGTTCGCGCTGGCGCGGGAAAACTACACCTATCGCCAGACCGTGACCATCGAGGAACTGGACGCCTCCGGCACGCCGCGCGGCCGCTTCCACCTGGTGGAGGACGTGATCTTCTCGCCCGACGGCTCGCGCACCGAGTGGGTCGTGCACGCGCCCGTATCGACGCTGCGCAACCTGCTGCTGACGCCGGAGGACGAGCAGGACCTGCGCCACGTGCAGCCGTTCGTGCTCACCACCAACCAGATTCCCGAGTACGACATCCGCTACCTGGGCAAGCAGAACGCCGATGAGATCCCCTGCTACGTCTTCGCCGTGAAGCCCAAGAAGATGGAGAAGGGCAAGCGCTATTTCGAGGGGCAGATCTGGGTGGACGACCGCGACCTCCAGATCGTGAAGACCTACGGCAAGGGCGTGGGGCTGCTGAAGAAGGGCTCCGACAACCAGTTCCCCAAATTCGAGACCTACCGGCAACAGATCGACGGACAATACTGGTTCCCGGTCTACACCTTCGCTAACGATACGCTGCACTTTCAAACCGGTCCGCAGCGCATCAAGATGGTGGTGAAATACGAAGACTACAAGCGCTTCGAAGGCCGCTCTGTAATCAAGTACGGCGACGTACTGGAAGAGGGTCAACCCAAACCGGAACCGAAGCAGTAGCCGTAGCGCCCCGGCGGTGCTATTGTTTCCGGTATGCGGACAGTCCGGTATTTTTTCCTCTGCCTGGTCCTGATCGCCGCGCCCGCAACCGCGCAGCAGCAGACGCGGGACGCGCTGCCGGTTCCCGATGTGCCCGGGTTCAGGACGCTCAAGTGCGACCTCCACATGCACACGGTCTTTTCC
>JAWLGN010000317.1:0-6155 GCA_041685075.1 Bryobacteraceae bacterium | reverse complement strand
CCTGCACCAACTGTCACTGGATGAAGGCCAACATGTTCACCCGCCCGGAGATTGCCGCCGCCATGGCGGGCTTCGTCCCGGTGGAGCTGTACACCGATGGCGCCGACCCCGTCTCCGAAGCTAACCAGCAGTTGCAGCAGAGCCGCTTCGCCACCGTGGCCATCCCCTACTACGCCATCCTGGATCCGGACGAGAACGTGGTGGCGAGCTTCCCCGGCCTCACCAAGGACAGCGCCGAGTTCCTGGCCTTCCTCCAGCGCGGCCACCAGCCGCCAGCCGCCCCCGCCATCGCCGCGGGACCCCTGGCCGGCGTCCCCATCGCCACCCTCGACGGAGCGGCCTTCGATATTGCCGCGCTCCAGGGCAAGCCCGCGGTGGTGAACTTCTGGGCCACCTGGTGCGTGCCCTGCATTCAGGAGATCCCCACCTTCAACAAGCTGCACCGCCAGCTCGCCGGCAGCGCCACGGTGTTGGGCATCTCGATGGACGAGGAGGGCGCTGAAATCGTCAAGCCGTTCCTGAAGAAGCACCCCATGGAGTACCCCGTGGCTCTGGGTTCCGAGCCGCTGGCCGAGCGCTTCCAGGTCGAGCAGTTGCCCGTCACCCTGATCTTCGACCGCGCGGGCAGGCAGGTGGAGCGTTTCGAAGGCTATACCGAGGAAGCGGTGCTCGAAGAGGCTATCCGCAAGGTCCTGTAGGGTTCACTCCGGCGGGAAGATCTCCCGGCTGAGGTCTTCCTCCACCTTCGGTCGCACCGCCATCCACACCCCCGCGCCCGCGGCTACCGCGGCCCCCGCCAGGGTTGTGATGGTGATGCCGTCCAGGCCATGGCGCCAGGCCACGGCCAGCCCGGTCAGCGCGGTCCGCAGCGTCCAGCTCACTACCCGCCGCGGCCGGCCCTCGCGCCGCGCGTGTACGGCCTCCCGTCCCAGCATGTAGGCGAACAGGACGCACAACACCCCCAAAATCGTGCGCAGCACTTCGAGAGACACGGGCATGTTTTCACTGTGGCGCAAGCGCCGGCCCGGCGCAAGGGGCCGTGGCGGAGATTGAGATTCCCGCCCCTTGCGCTCCCGCCGCGCCCGCTGCCACAATGCCCCCATGAGCCTGATGCGGGAAATCCGGGAGTACAGCGTCCCTGCCGGCGCCGTGGCCGTCTGGTGGCTGGGCCAGAACGGCTATATTTTCAAGAGCCCCGAAGGCACCCTGGTTTCGACCGACCTCTACCTCACCAACAGTTGCGGCGAAACCCTGGGTTCCCCGATCGATCTCAACCGCCGCGTCCCCATCCTCATCCCGCCCGAAGAACTCCAGGTGGATGTTTTCACCTGCACCCACAACCACCTCGACCACACCGACCCTTACACCATCGGCCGCCTGCGCCACAAGGACACCTGCTGGTTCGTGGGGCCGCACCCCTCCTGCCAGGTCTTCCGCGATCAGGGAGTGGCGGCCGCCCGCATCCTGCCCGCCTGGCCGGATTGCACGATCGAAATCCGCGACGCCCTCATCCGCGGCACCTTCGCGCTGCCCACCGACGACACCGACCTCAACCACATGGGCTTCGTCTTCTCCTTCGGCGACGGTCCGCGCATCTGGGTCACAGGCGACACCGACCATCACGAACTGCTGGCTGCGGCCGCGCGTCACGCACCCGACGTGATGATCGTCTGCATCAACGGCGGCTTCAACAACCTTTCGCACGACGAAGCCGCGCGCCTGGCTGCCCTGGTGAGGCCGCGCGTGGCCATTCCCTGCCACTACGATATGTTCCCGGATAACGCCGCCGATCCCGCGCAGTTCCGCGCCTCGCTGGCGGTGCGCGCGCCGGAGGTCTGCTACCGGCAGCTCGAGCACGGCCAGGTGTTTCTCTACTCCCGCTGACTCACACCAGCGCGGGCCGCTCCAGCACCTCGCGCAGCCAGCCGTAGAGGTCGCGCTCGAGCTCTTCGCGGCAGTGGTCCAGCCCGTGGCGGGCGGCCGGATAGACGATCAGGCGCTTGGGTTCCAGGGCGCGGTCGTAGACGTCGTGCGAGCAGTACTCCGGCAGCACCTCGTCCGCCGCGCCGTGAATCAGCAGCAGCGGCCGCGGGCTCAGGCCTTCGACTCCCTCGGTGCCGTAGATCTGGGTGCTCAGGGCGGCCACCCCGGCCACCCGGTTGTTCGCCGAGCCGACGGCAATAGCTACCGCCGCCCCGAAAGAATGACCCACCAGCACCACCCGCGTGCGCTCGCGCCCCTCCAGGTAGAGCAACCCGCCCAGGACGTCCTGCACGCAGGCGTTCAGGTCGCCCGGCCGGCGATAATCCAGGCGCAGCGAAGCCACTTCGTCGTCCTCCGCCAGCCGTTCCGCCAGCCGGATATAGAGACCGCCGGCCGGCCCGCCCAGGCCTCCGCCGGCGCCGAACATCCACAGCACCGCCGCCTCGCCCGGAGCCGCCTCATGGTAGCGGCACTCGATGGCCCCGCCGTCCATGTGCAGCCGGACCTCCCGCACGCCCCGCATTACGGGACTCTCTTCCACCGAATCCAGCCGGATACCCAGCGCCCAGGCCATGCCTTCCCCCGTCTCTCTCTCGGCAGCGCAAACGGGAGGCCAATGGGCGGATCCTGCCGAAACGTGTGTGGGGCGGCCTCTTTACTTCTCCGTGAGCGCCGCCACCCCGGGCAGTTCCACGCCGGAGAGGAACTCCAGCGAAGCGCCGCCGCCGGTCGAGATGTGGCTGATCTTCTCCGCTACCCCCGCGGACTTGATGGCCTTCTCGGAATCGCCTCCGCCGACCACCGAGGTCGCGCCGCTCTCCGCCACCGCCCGGGCCAGCGCCACCGTGCCCCGGTCGAAGGGTTTCTTTTCAAACACCCCCATGGGACCGTTCCAGATCACCGTCTTGGACCCGCGGATCACCTCCGAATAGGCCGCCACGGTGCGCTCCCCGATGTCCACCCCCATCTTCCCCTCGGGGATCTCCGTTACGGTCTCGTGCGGGGCATCTTCCTTGATCTCCGAAACCACCACGTGGTCCGACGGCAGCAGCAGCTTCTCCCCCAGCTTCGCCATCAGGTCCCGGGCGAGATCCACCTTGTCGTCTTCCACCAGCGACTTGCCCACCGGCTTGCCCTGCGCCTTCAGAAACGTGTACGCCATGGCGCCGCCGATCAGCAGCCGGTCCACCACCTTGGAAAGGTTCGAGATCACCTCGATTTTGTCCGACACCTTGGCGCCGCCCAGCAGCGCCACGCACGGCCGCGGCGGGTTCTGGGTGGCCATCCCCAGGTACTCCAGCTCCTTCTGCATCAGCAGTCCCGCGGCCGCCTGCGGCACGTGGGCGATGATCCCCACCGTCGAGGCGTGCGCCCGGTGCGCCGTGCCGAAGGCGTCGTTGACGTACACGTCGCAGAGCGAGGCGAGCTGTTTCGAAAACTCCGGATCGTTCTTCTCTTCCTCCGGGTGGAAGCGCAGGTTCTCCAGCAGCACCACTTCGCCCGGCTGCGGTTTCATGGCTTCCACTTCGGGACCCACGCAATCCGGGGCCATTTTCACAGGACGCCCCAGCAGCTCCTCCAGCCGTTTGGCTACCGGCTTGAGGCTCATTTCGGGATTGGGCTTACCCTTGGGCCGTCCCAGGTGCGACGCCAGAATCAGCCCCGCGCCCTGCTCGAGCGCGTATTGGATGCTCGGCAACGCCGCGCGAATCCGCTTGTCGCTGGTGATTTCCTGGCCGCCGGCGGCCAGCGGGACGTTGAAGTCCACGCGCATGAAGAGCCGCTTGCCTTTAAGATCGAGATCGCGAATGGATAGCTTGGACATAGAATTTTGAGCTTATCAGGTCTGCCGCCGCCCGGTGTGCGTTGCCAGCCGCGCGCGCAGCTCCCGGGTCACCGCCCGGTGGCATTTCAAACACAGGGTGCGCATGTTGTCGAGATCGCACTCGCCGCCGCCCTCGGCTACCGGCACGATGTGGTCGGCATCCCACAGAGTGCGGCGCCGGCCCCACTCCCGCTCGAACCGCCGGCGCGCGGCGTAGTCCAGCTTGCGCTTCTCCTTGCGCAGCACCTCGGTATTCACGCCGCACAGCGCGCAGACGCCCTTGTCGCGCCGGAAGACCATCTCCCGCAGGTAGCCCGGGTCGGTGCGCAGGCGCCACTGGTGGACGCACTCCTCCGAACAGAAAGTGTACCGGCCCTTGGGAACCGGCGCGCCGCAGCGCCGGCAGATGCGCGGATGCCGCCCGCGGTCCACCCAGCCGCCTTCCGCCGCGCGCCGGGTGCTCACACCCGCAGTTCGTAACCCAGCCCGCGCATGCCTTCGATAATGGCCGCGCGGATCTCTCCGGCCTCTTCCAACGAGAGGGTGCGCTCGGGCGATCCCAGGGTGAGCCGGAAGGAAACGCTCTTGGTGCCCTCGGCGAGCGGCGGCCCGCTGTACTGCCGCAGGTAGACGATGGACTCCAGCATCGGCCCGGCGAAGCCCGCCACTTTGTCGCGCAGCTCCGCTGCCAGCTCCCGCTCCCCGGCCACCACCGAAAGGTCGAAGGCCGTCGAGGGGTAGCGCCGGATGGGCGTGTAGCGCTTCTCCACCGCGCTCAGTTCCTGGGCCAGCGCCAGGTCCACGTCCAGCAGCGCCGCGCGCCCTTCCACCATCGAGGGGTGCAGCTCGAAGATGCGCCCCACCACGCGGCCGCGCCAGGTGAACTCGCCCGTGCGTGCCGGGTGCTCGTAAGCGCGCGCCGCCGCCGGCCGCACCTCCACCCCCGGCATGACGCACTCGGCCAGCCGCTTGATCTCGAACAGCCCGGCCGCGCCGTCCCCGTGGCGCGCGTAGACCGCCGCCACCAGGTGCGGAATCTCCTCCGGCAGGCCGGCGTCCCGCTTGTGAATCTCGCGGCCGATCTCGAACAGCCGGAACTCGTCCCGGTGCTTGCTGTTCTCGACGACGTTGCTCCACACGCCCGGCACCAGCGACATGCGCATCAGCCCCTGGTCGGAGGCGATGGGGTTGGCTACCGCCAGGTGCGCCGCCGGGTCCAGGTGGAAGGCCCGCACCTGCTCCTCGCTCACGAACGAGTAGTTGTAGACCTCGGTGAAGCCCTGGGCCGCGCACATGCGCCGCACCCGGTGGTGATAGGCGCGTTCTTTGTTCTCGGGCGGAACGTTGGTGGCCACCAGCGGCGGCTGCGGGGTGATGGAATCGTATCCCACCATGCGCCCCACCTCTTCGACCAGGTCGTCCTTCACCGAAATATCCCGCGTGGCGCGCCAGGTGGGCACCGTCACCACCAGCCGGCCCGGCCGCGCCGCCGTCACCCCGAAGGAGAGGCGCTCCAATATGGCCCGCACCTCCGTTTCGCTCACCTTGCGGCCCAGCTTGCGCTCCAGCCAGTCCATGGGCAGCTCGATGGGCTGAGGCGCCGGCGCCGGCCGCCAGGCGTCCGCCACCCCGCCTACAACGCGGAAACCCGGTGAGAGCAACTCGAGCAGCTCCAGCGCCCGCGCCAGCCCCCGCACGGTGTTGTGCGGGTCCTGCGATTTTTCGAAGCGCATGGAGGCGTCGGTCCGCAGCTTCAGCGCCGAGGAGGTCTTCCGGATGCTGGCCCCCTGGAAGTTGGCGCTTTCGAGCACGATGGCGGTCGTCTTCCCGGTGATGGCGCTCTCGAGGCCGCCTATCACCCCGCCCAGAGCGATGGGGCCGCCCGCGTCGGCAATCACCACGTTCTCCGGCCCCAGGGTGTACTCTTCCTCGTTCAAGGCCACCAGCCGCTCCCCGGCCTTGGCCGGGCGCGACCAGATGGTGTCGCCCTTCAGCAGGTCCCGGTCGAAGGCGTGCATGGGCTGGGCCAGCTCCGCCATGATGTAGTTGGTCAGGTCGACCAGGTTGTTGATGGGGTTCAACCCCACCGCCGTCAGGCGGCATTGCAGCCACAGGGGGGAGGGCCGCACCGTGACGTTCTCGATGACCAGCGCCGAGTAGCGCGGGCACACCGTGAAGTCCGGAATTTCGATCCGCACCGCACCGGGCCCCTCCGGCAGCAGTTCCGGCCGCACGGGGTCGCACAGCCGCTTGCCCAGGATGGCCGCCACTTCCCGCGCCATTCCCAGGTGGCCCCACAGGTCCGGACGGTGCGTGATGGACTTGTTATCGATCTCGATGGCCCAGT
>JAWLGN010000014.1:0-36523 GCA_041685075.1 Bryobacteraceae bacterium | reverse complement strand
CAGAGAGCGGTAGGTGCTCGCCAGGTCCATGCACACCACCTGGACGGCGGCCTTGCCTTCCAGTCGCGCCAGGTAGGCCTCCAGGGCCGCTTCCGAGCGCAGTCCCCAGTCCTCATGACGCACGCTCCGCCGGACCCATCCCTTAGTTCCGCAGTCGGGGCCTGGCGCAATGCGCGCAGGATCTGGGCCCGGTATACCGGGCCCAGATCCTCACGGTTCCCTCTTTGCGTTGAATATCGGTAATCTGATGGTCGGGCAGACCCAAGACGATCTCCGATTCGGTCAAGACGTTATCTCCCAAGATTGTTTTTATCAATCTGGGATCACGGTCTGCCCCCGTTTTTGATCAAGAGCCCTTCGTTGTCCGTCTCCCGCGCGCGCTGTCTCGTACCATTAGCGGTACATTAGTGGCGTACCGAATCCATTTACACGTGAGGCATCTCTGCAGTGGACATTCCACGGATCTTCAACGTCACCGAAAGTGCTCACCGCATCCACAACCCGTTCACACCCGAAAAGCTCGCCACTCTTGGAGCGGCGTTGCGCCTGGAACCGGGGACCCGTGTGCTCGACCTCGGCAGCGGTTCCGGCGAGATGCTGTGCACCTGGGCACGCGATTACAGAATCAGCGGCACCGGTATCGACATGAGCCAGTTATTCACCGAGCAAGCGAAACTCCGCGCTGAAGAACTCGGCGTCGCCGATCGCGTCGAGTTCATCCACGGCGACGCTGCCGGCTACGTCGCCGACGAAAAGGTCGGTGTGGCCGCCTGTCTCGGTGCCACGTGGATCGGTGGGGGAGTCGTCGGCACCATCGAGCTTCTGGCTAAGAGTCTCCGCGCGGGAGGGATCATCCTCATCGGCGAGCCATACTGGCTGAAATTGCCGCCGACAGAAGAGGTGGCCAAGGGATGCCGCGCCGGTTCCATCTCAGACTATCTCTTGCTTCCAGAACTTCTCGCGTCTTTCGGCAACCTCGACTACGACGTCGTGGAAATGGTTCTGGCAGACCAAGACGGCTGGGACAGGTACGAGGCAGCCAAGTGGCTCACCATGCGCCGATGGCTCGAAACGAATCCCGAAGATGACTTCGCGAAAGATGTTCGAGCCGAACTGACCTCGGAGCCCGAACGCTACGCCGCGTACACGCGTGAATACCTGGGCTGGGGCGTGTTCGCGCTGATGGCGCGGTGATGTAGCGCAACGTCATCAAGCTGGTGGAGCAGAAGCGAAGGTCGCTCTACCTCGCCGGAATCTCGCGGCGGTGGCGGGCGTTGCGATATTCTATAGGCGGCCGTCGAGCAAGGGACGTTGCGGTGACGAAGAAGAAGGTCAGGCCGATTTTCCAGCTCAGGATCAGCCCGCGACATCGAGCCTCCGATCTGGCGATCGGTCCAGGTTACGGAGGACACAATGCTGCCGCGGCTGCATAGAATCCTTCAGCTGCTGTTCAATTGGGAGGACTACCACCTCCACGACTTCATCGTGGGGCGGCGCGTCTACAGCGCTCCGGACCCGGACGACACCTTTTGCGAGCGAAAAGTGATCGACGAGAAGCACGTGCCGCTCAACCGCATCGTGGATCGCGTGGGCGACCGCTTCGAATACGTCTACGACTTCGGTGACGACTGGCGTCACGACATCCTGCTCGAAGCGATCCTGTTGCCCTCCCCGGACGTGTTCTACCCACGATGCATCGCGGGCGCGCGGAATGGACCGCCGGAGGATGCAGGCGGCCCCAGCGGCTATGCGGATTACCTCGAAGCGCTCGCCGACCCGGACCACGAGGAACATGAGAACATGCCGGCCTGGCGCGGGGCCTTCGATCCTGAGGCGTTCTCCATCGAGGCCATCAACGCGTCCTTGAATCGGACCTTCTATCGCCGCGCCCCGGGAAAGAAAGCAGCGGAACCCTGAAGCGCCGCGGACACGAATCGCGCCCGGCACACGCGTCACGCCGTCGAGGTCTCAAGGTTGTAGCAAGCAGCGGCAGGCCGCAAGCTGCAGAAGGAGTGGGAGGGCATCTTCGTCAAAACCGCGGCCATCCTCGAATCCGTGCTTTTACACCGGCTGCCCGCGGGGTTCCCCGCCCGTGTTCAGCGCTGGCCGTAAGTGGCGGCCGAGCCGTGCTTGCGGTAATAGTGCTTGTCGCGCAGTTCGTCGGCAAGGGTGTTGGCATTCGGGTTGATAGCCAGGGTCTGGCAGGCCATGGCGGCGAGTTCCTCGACCACCGCCGCCGTCTCCGCCGCCTCCATGGGAGACTTGCCCCAACAGAAAGGACCGTGGCCGGCCACCAGCGCGGCAGGGCAGCCCAGCGGGTCGCGGCCCGCCAGCAGCCGCACGATCGCCGCTCCCGTGTTGGCTTCGTAGCCGGAGGCGATTTCCTCCGCCGTCAGCCGCGCCGTCAACGGCACCGGGCCGCGGAAGTGATCGGCGTGCGTCGTGCCCAGGCAGGGGATCTCGCGGCAGGCCTGCGCCCACGCGGTGGCGTGCCGCGAGTGGGTGTGGACCACGCCGCCAAGCGAAGGAAATGCCCGGTAGAGCGCCAGGTGCGTGGCGAGGTCCGACGACGGGCGCAGCCTGCCTTCCACCACGCGCCCGTCGAGATCTGTCACCACCATGTCGCCCGGCGTCAGCCTCTCGTACGGCACGCCGCTGGGTTTGATCACCACCAGCCCGGATTCCAGCAGGTAGCCGCTGGCGTTGCCGAAAGTGTACAGCACCAGGCCCCGCCGCACCAGTTCGAGATTCGCTTCCAGAACTTCGGCCCGCAGCCGGTCCAGCATGGTCCTCCTCCGTTACGAATGACGGTGCGTTTTCCAGCCGAGATACTTGGTTGCCGCTTCGTGCACCGGCGCCGCCACGCTCGCGAGACTGGCCGCCACGTGATGCTCGAAGCCGCGCTCGCAGATCAGGCGCAGCAGCCGCTGCAGTTCGGGGATGCGCACGACGCCGGCGCCGCCGAAGGTATGGAGCGGGTCGTCGGTGAACTCGCCCTCCCCCAGGTAACCCTCGATGGTTCCCTGGCGGTCGTTGGTGGAGAAGCGCGCGAAGGTCATGGGGCCGGCTTTCACGCGCCCCACGCAGGTCCCGAAGGTGTTCTCGCTCCCCACCGTCCCGGCGATGATCTGCTGGAAGTCCATGCGCGCTTCCCGGAGGAAGTGCAGCGGAAGGTTGCTGCAATGGAAGCAGACGGCCTTGTCCGGGTCGTCGCCGTAGTTGTTGTTCCAGTCGAGCAGCGCGCTCGGCGTTCCCGATGCCAGCCGCAGGGCGTGCATCCCGATCACCCCGCAGACGTCCACCTCGCAGGCGCTGGACATCAGCTTCTCGCTCATCATGCTCATGAGGGTGCAGGGCACCACGCCGAAGAATTCTTCGAGCGCCGTCCAGCATTGCACCGCGGTTACGTCGACTTCCACTTCCTCCATCCAGCGGTCGATCACCGCGCCGAGCTTCGCCATTTTCAGCAGGGCGGCCGCGGGAACGCCTTCAGTGGAAACGTAGCGGCGGATCGCCTCCAGCTTGGACTCCACCGCGGGGTCCCGGTCGGGCATGCGGCTGACACGGCCCAGGATTTCCGAGAGGTCCACCGGTTCCACCGAGATCCCGTGGGCTTCCAGAATCTTCTCGCTGTAGCGCACCGTGTTGAACGCCGCCGGGCGCGCGCCGATGGCGCCGATGCGGAGGCGCCGCAGGCCGCGCACCGCCCGGCAGACCCCGGCGAACCAGTCGAGATCGCGCGCGAACCAGATCGACTCCGGCGCCTCGGTGTGGCGCGTGGTGAGGGAGTAGGGAATGCCGTACTGCTTCAGGTTATTGCAGGTGGACATCTTGCCGCAGAAGCTGTCGCGGCGGTCGCGTATGGTCATGCTTCCGGCGGTGTCCGGGGTGGCCTGGACGAGCACGGGAACGTCGAGCGCCGCCATCCGCAGGGTGTCCGCAATGGCGCGCTCCTCGCCGAAGTTCGGAAGCGTGACGATGACGCCGTCGATCGAGTCGCGGTGTTTTTTGAACAGCTCGGCGCAGCGCGCCGCCTCCGCGCGGGTTTCCACGGCGCCGAACTTGGTATCCTCGGGACCGCACACCACCACGCAGTAGCCGGCCTGCTGCAGCACGGCGATCATCTCCGAGCGCCCGCGCTGCGCCAGGTGGTCCGGAAAGAAGCCCCGGTTCCCCACAATGACCCCGAAGGTGACTTTGCCGTTCGTCATATCAACTCAACCAGAAGGTGAAGTAGAGATACATGGCCAGCACCAGGCCAAGCACCACGGCGCTGCCCGCGACCTCGGCGAATCCCCAGCTCGCGCGGTTTTCGGCGCGCTGCTTCGGGGTGATCGAGGCGTAGGTGAGGCCTTCCACCTGCCTGGCGGGCGGCGCGGCCGTGGCCAGCGAAACCGCCGTGACCAGCAGCATGCTGAAGATACACAGGAGGCCGGAGAAGTAATAGCCGTTGAATTGGCCGATGGACGCGAGGACGCCGTCGCCGGTGAGCCATCCGCTCCTGTTCAGGCTCTGGAGCGTCAGCTTGATCATCCCCAGGATGAAGCCCGCCGAAAGCCCCCATAGAGCGCCCCGGGCGTTAATGCGCTTCGAGAACAGCCCCAGGAGGAAGACCGCGGTGATGGGCGGGGCGAGAAATCCCTGGACGTTCTGGAGGTAGTCGTACAGCCCCGAGTTCCCCTCGGAGATGCGCTTCATGATGGGGATCCAGACGACCCCGCATCCCACCACCGCCGCGGTGGCGATGCGACCCACCCTCACCAGCATGGCCTGGCTGGCGCCCGGCCGCAGCTTGTCGTAGATGTCCACGGTGAACAGCGTGGCGCAGGAGTTGAACAGGGAGGCGAGCGAAGACATCAGCGCCGAGAGCAGCCCGGCCACCACCAGCCCGCGCAGGCCGACCGGCAGCAGCGTCTGGACCATGGTGGCGAAGACCGCGTCGCCCAGCAACCCGGAGCCGTCGCCCTTCATCGGGATCGTCATCGCGCCTTTCTGGTGCAGCGCGAAGCCGATCATCCCCGGAACGAGGAAGATCAGGACGGGCCAGAGCTTGAGAAAGCCGCCCCAGATGGCGCCGCGGCGTGCATCCCGCAGGCTGCGGGCGGCCAGCGTCCGCTGGACGATGTACTGGTCCGTGCACCAGTACCAGATGCCGATCACCGGAGAGGCGATCATGACCCCCAGCCAGGGAAAGTTGGGGTCCGAGTTGGGGCGCCAGAGCGCGAACTGTTCGGCGTGGGGCCTGGCGGCGGCGATGAGTTCGCCGAAGCCTCCCAGGTGGCTGAGCCCGAGGTACGTGATGGCCCCGGAGCCCAGGAGCAGGATGAAGGTCTGGGCCACCTCGGTGTAGACCACGGCGCGGAGCCCGCCGAAGATGGTGTAAACGCCGGTGAGCGCCACGGTGGTGAAGGCGCCCACCCAGAAGGCGTTGTCGGGCGAGCCGAAGGTATCGGGCAGCAGCGTCTGGAAGACGATGGCCCCCGCGTAGACCGTGACCGAGACCTTGGTGAAGACGTAGGCCACCAGGCTCACCACCGAGAGCACCCAGCGGGTCTTGGCATTGAAGCGCCGCTCGAGGAACTCCGGCATGGTGTAGACGCCGGAGCGGTAGTAGAACGGGACGAAGACCCACGCCAGCAGGATCATGATCCAGGCATGCAGTTCCCAGTGCGCCTGGGCCATGCCGTTGATGGCGCCGGAACCGGCCAGCCCGACGATGTGCTCGGAGCCGATGTTGGAGGCGAACAGCGAGCATCCGACCACGAACCACCCGACATGCCGCCCGGCCAAAAAGTAATCGGCCGCCGTCTTCTGGAACCGCGACGACCACCCCACGACGGCGACGATCAACGCGAAATAGCCGGCCACTACGAACCAATCGAGAGCTTGCATCGTAACCTGTTACCGCCGTCCCGCCGGCAGCCGCACGGGCGCAGCCCGGCCGGCCAGGGCGCAGTGGGCCGCGGCCGGCTTCGGCAAATTGTACCACCGTGGGCACCGCACGGTATCCACGGCTGGCGGCGGGGTCGGGAAGGCCTCGCGCCGGGTCCGATGCGCCAACCCTCCGGCGTCACGAGGGTCTATGCTCGTGCGGCCTGGCGATGGGTCACCTCGACATCGGGCTCTGCGCAGGAATCGGTTAGCACTGCATGGGGTCTCTCATGTACCGGCTCGGGGGACAGCCGGCCAGTTTATGAAAGACCCTGGCGAAGTACGCGGGCTCGGAAAATCCGCATCGTTCGGCGACCTGGGAGACGTTGTTGAGCGGATCGAGCAGCAGACGCTTGGCAAACTCCACGCGCCGCACCATCACGTAACGCTCGAACGTGATGCCGGCCTCCGCCTTGAATACTCGGCTGAAGTGGCTGGGCGAGACCCCCAAGGAGCGGGCGATGTCACGTTGCGACAGCTTGCCCGGGAGGGGAGCCGACAGACGTTGATCGACGATGCGGCAGGCGCGCTCCACAATCTTCTTCTGACGTGAAGAATAGAGGTTGCGAACTTCGTTGACGATCATGTCGGCAGCCTGGGAGTAGGCCTCGTGCACCGTGGCGATAGCGGCCCCTTCCAGGATGCGCCGGGTCGCTCCGTTCAGCATTTCTTCGATGGTAGGTCGTTCGACGCCCAGATCTCGAGCGGTCAGGCAGGCCAGGTTGAGGACAGCCAGGAAGAACTGCCGGTGACGGACCAGGTTGGCGCGATGCTCACCGAGACTGCGGTGCGCGGTCAATGGCAACGATTGCAATAGCGCACGCGCCTGCCCGAAGCGGCGTTCCTCCAGGTGAGTGCGGACCTGCTCCACCAGCGAAGAGGCGTCCACAAATTCGGCGGGAGCGTGATGCAGGGCCGCGATCGCTTCGGTGGACTCCGTAAGCGCAATACAGGCCTCCTGGTGCGATTCGGCCAGCCCCTGCCAGTCGGCTTTGAGACCGCCAATCCCGACTCTCACCGCCATGTCGCAACGCCGGCTGACCGAGTCGATGATCTGCCGCGCGACGCTATATGCGTACGCACTGGGATGGCCGTTCTCCCGCAGGCTTCGGTCGTGCAGGAACACGCACACGCCCTTCTTGCGCAGGTATGCCGGAACGGCCGCGGTGCCGAGGTCGAACAGCTCCTCGATTACCTGAAGAGCCGCTGTGAAAGCCACGTCGAAGGAGCTTCGTGAACCGAACCACTCCGACTCGGACTCGAGCCTCACCACGAGAACGCGATTCGGCATCTCGCGGAGGCCGAGCCTCTTCCGCAGATCGGACAAGACCGGTCCGTCGCCGGCACTTCCTTCCAGCAGCGCATGGGCGAACTCCTTGCGCAGAAGCTGCAACTCCCGCATTTCGTGGTGCTGTTCCCGAACCACTTCGGCAAGGCGCATCCACGACGTTGCCAGGAACGCGGCAAAGGCTTCCAGAATGCGGGCGGTGTTCTCCACCTCCTCTTCCGACACCACCGGAATTTTCCAATAGGCTTCCGCCAATTGCTGCTGGTCGATGTACCCCAGCCTGGCGACGTCCTTTTGGATCTGCACCAGGCCTTCGGCGCTAGGGGGATCGCACAAAACCTGGCCGCAGAACAGGGTACCGATGTACTCCTCGGCGGCGATGATCGGCACCGCGATTTCGGTCAGGCCGGCGTGGCAGCGGTAGATCTGGGTTTTGCGGGTCTGCCGGCATCGATTCTCGGCCTCGCGGTCGGATACCGCGCACGAATCGGCCTCGCGCCGGCCATAATCGTTGACCACCTTGCAGAATTGTGTGCCCACGTCGGCATCGCAGCGCAGAAATCGGGAATAGGGGCTGTTCAGCGCATCCACCGTTCCCACGATACTGCGGAAGCCCAGTTCGCCGGCCGGCCCGCCCTGTGCCCAGACCACATCCACCTGCTTCATGGGACAGGACTTGTTCATCAGAAGGAAGAACAGCCGGAAGAAGTCCATGTCCTTCTCGAATTGCGCTCTGAAGAGCTGCTCCGGGATCGACCGCAACGGATGTGGCTGGTGACGCACCGCAGGGTCCAGTGTGGGCCATCTGCCACGATTAGCGCTGGGTTGTTCGACCATTGGATCCGCCTTTCGCCGGACACGGAACAGCCGGGCCCTGCTATACGGCGGGTCTGCTGCCGGGCTTCGATTGTCCGGCAGCGGGCCCCGCATGCGCGACGACCTTGCTACGGCTGTCCCGGCGTTTCGCGCCACATTCCCCGCAGATCGTACAGGTGAATCAGGTGTTGCTGTATGATGCGCTCGCCCGCGCCCACTTCAATGCTGGTGGATACGTCGGCACCGTACCCGCCACGGGCGGCCGAGCGCAGATCGGGGATGTATCCGGCCCAAGTTCCTCCGTTCGTATAAGTGTATCCGTAGAACAGAGGGAACGCCACATCGGCTTGGGCCTTCCAGGCCTTCTGGAGCGCATGAAACGGCTCGCCGGGCAGGGTCGCGATGGCGATGTCCTTGCCGATCAGCACCGTCGTCACTCCCACGGTCAACGTCTTGCTCTTGTCCCACCGGTTCCGAAACTCGAGCAGCTCGCTCCGAGAGCGGATTGGACCGGCTTCGACGCCGGCCACATCCCGGTTCGCCTTCAGGACCTCGGCGGCGAGGAGATCTCCCATCTTCTGCGCCTCGGCAAAGTCGGCGGCTTCGTCTCCGGACCGGCCCATCAACAGTGGATTGATATCGCCGGCGCCCCCCTGCACGAACATGACCTGCGTGCCCGGCAGCTCGCTTTCCACCTTCGCCTGCATCATTCCGGGGTAGTCTGCCGAGAACTTACAGCTCGTCTTCCCGAGCACCACGGCATGCACGGCGTAGTGCACGAGCAACGCGCGCGTGCGCCCGGCCGCATCTTCCACGCGGAGCAAGTCGACGCCGGGGTCCACCGGGCCCCAGGGAATGCGGTCGGGATTGCGGTAGAGCACGCGCGAACGGCCGTCGCGCCCCATCTGGAGCCGGTTGTACCCGAGCCGGATCGAGCCGCGCCCTACGCCAAGACGCGCCGCAAACATCGACTCCGAAGCCTCCTTCACCGCTCCGAAGATCTTCCGCTCCAGTTCGGCCCGGTATGCCGCGCCGGCGTCGTCGCGAACCGGCGCGCTCCCGAACGGCAGGAATGCGGGCGCGGAGTGCGAATGCGACGCGGCCAGGATGAGCACGGGAATCCCGAGCTTCGCCCTGACCTCGTCTTTCAGCCGTTCGGAAACCACGCTGCCCAGATCGAGCGTGACAATCGCGATCCGGGAACCGCCGCTTTCCAGCACCAACGCTTTGGCATGGAGCGGATCGTGCGTACCGTTCGACGGTCCGCATTCGCGGTCCCTGTAGCCGTACATCGGCATGGAGACGGCGGGCGTAATGTCGGCCCGGGCCACTCCCGCCCGCAACTCAGGCGCCCCCTCAACGTTGCCACAGGCGATCAGGCCAAGCAAGATAACGATGCGTCTCATGCGAAATCTCCTGATTGTACCGCCGGTCAGGACAGCGGCGGAATCGTATACGGCTCGCGGTAGTCCCGGCTGAACAAAGCGTTCGCATCGCCGGCGTCGATGAACTTTCCGGTTGCGCGCGCAAGCCGGAGAGTGCGGCCGGTCCGCAGGCTGATGTTCGCCAGATGGCAGAACGCCGCGGCGCGGACGCCGATCGCGACATCGGCGGTGAGCTTCTTGTGATCACGCGCGCGGACCGCATCCAGGAAGTTCTTCATGTGCGGCTTGGTGGCTTCTTCGTCTCCCTCCACCGCCTTCTCGTCCAGCACCTTTTCGAACTTCTCGGTGCGGCGAATCTGCGGGGACGCCGCCTGCTCCGCGCTCAGGCGGGTCAGCGTGCTTCGATAGACCTGGACACCCTCGGGGTCCACCACCATGTAACCGAGTTCGCCGAAAAAGAGATTGCCGATGAAGCTGCGCTGCCGCGCGGGAACCAGTCCCTCCGGGGGAGTAGGCAAGTTGCGCACGTCGAAGCTGATCTGGGCGTCGCCGAAGTCGAAAACGGTGTGCTGTGTGTTGGGCGTTTCCTGATCGTCTTTCCACACATACTTGCCTCCCGTCGACGTGACCGATCCCGGCCATCCGCCGCGGCCGAGGCCCCACAGGCAGATGTCCATCTCGTGGACCCCTTGATTGCCGATATCGCCGTTGCCCGTATCCCAGAACCAGTGCCAGTTGTAGGCGAACTTGTTGAGGCTGTACGGCTTCATCTGCGCGGGGCCGAGGAAGCGGTCCCAGTCCAGTCCCGCCGGCACCGCCGCATCCGGCGTATGGCCGATGGAGAAGCGGCGCCGAAAGCACAGCCCTCGCGCGTGGTACACCTGCCCGATCGCGCCGTTCCGCAGCAGCTCCATGGCGCGTTTCTTGTGAGTGATGGAGCGGCCTTGCGAGCCCACCTGCACCACGCGGCCGTATTTCCTGGCGGCCAGGACCATCTGGCCTCCCTCGAAGAGATTGTGGCTGGCGGGCTTCTCGACATACACGTGCTTGCCCGCCTGGCACGCCCATATGGTGGCGAGCGCGTGCCAGTGGTTCGGGAGCGGCAGCGACACGGCGTCGATCTCCTTCGAATCGAACAGGGCGCGCATGTCGGAGTACTCGGCGGCGCTGTGGCCCCGGCGCTTGCGCAGCAGCGCCACCGCACGTTCACGCGCTGCCTGGTGGACGTCGCAGACCGCCGTGATCCGGCAATCGGCGTCGAAGCTCGAGTAGTAGTTCAGGTGATCGGTGCCGCGTTTGCCGAGGCCCACGATCCCCAGCGAAACCCGGTCATTGGCGCCCAGAATGGGAAATGGAGCGGTCGCGATAGCGGCACTCACGCACTTCACAAACTGCCTTCTCTGCTGTGCCATGCTGAATCTTTCTCCTCAAACATTCGCAAGAGTTATGAACGTTGCCGCCCCGGGCTCGGGAGCGGCTCACGAACTTCACAGTCGTTCCGGAATCAAGCTCGGAGTATCGCCGCGCTGCCGTTCCGTTTCGGGATTGAAGGGGTTGAGCATGCCCTTGAACCGGCCCGGGCCGGGCAGGTAGATAAACAACTTGCCACCCCGATCGCTTTCACCGCAGAACACCGCCCCATCCCGCGCCACTGCCATGGCGTCAAACTGATACGCCCGGTGGGAGTAGTAGGGACTGCGGTCCACGGCGAACGGCCCCAGCTCCGAAAAGCCCTTCTCGCCGCGCAGGTCCCACGTATGCAGCTTGCAGGACCGCTCAAACTCGCCGCTGATCAGGTAGAGGTTGCCGTCCTTGCCGGCGGCCATGGCGCGCAGGCGCCGCATGATCCGGGGCTTCCCAAGCACGACCACGTCATCCTCTTCGATGTTCAGCCGGACCAGATGCCCGTCGTTGGTGGCGGCATACACGTTGCCGCGCGAGTCGGTCGCGAACGCTTCGACAACCGGGTAGTCGTAGGAACTCAAGCCCTCCCAGTACTCGCCCGGAAGCCGCATGTACGTCATCTCGAAGCTCTGTCCGCCGGGATGGTAACGGATGATGAATCCGTTGTCCCCGGAGGTGTACACGTCACCGGTCTTCGGATCGCAGTACAACGCCCGCGGCACGCTTCGCCAATGACGTTCCGGTCCGCTATAGACCTTGTGCGTGAGAATCTCTCCCAAGTCCGTTGCTCTTCGCGCGGCCACGTCGAAGATGAAAAAGTGCGCGTCAGGGTAGGTAATGCCGTAAATTTTTGACTTATCCGGGCTCATGGTCATCGCATAAATGGTGTTATGCGGAACCGGGATCCCGTGGTCCTCCACTTGTGCCATCGAGTCATTGGTATAGCGTTCGATATCGCCGGTCTTGGGAACGTACCGATAGATGTGGCCGCCGGCAAAACTTTGGTAGGGCGCTGTTATATCCTTCCAGAGCTGCTTCTCCACGCCCTCGACCTCGACCGGGAATTTCCTGGTCAGCTCCACAGGCGCGTACATGCTCAGCCCGGTGCCGATGTAGATGTCTCCGTCTTTACCCTCCAACAGGCCGTGGTAAACCCCACGCGCATCTGCGATTCTGCCGAGCGGCCGCACCTTGTTGATGAAACGGTTGTAGAAAAACAGGTACGACTGCGTCCGCCCGCTGGTGGCGCCGTAAATGAAGCCGTTCGAATGCGCCAGAAGGGCCGAGATACGGCTGTTGTCGGCCGGAATCAGGTTCTGCGCCGGATATCCCAGGTCGCGGTAGTCCAGGCGATGGGTGTCGAAATGAGGATTGACCCATCGCTGCGCCCACAAGCCGCCGCCTGAGCCGGCCAGAAGCAACAGCGCCAGAAAGGGAGCTGCGGTTTGAGCCCTCTTCATGTCCATTCTCCTATCGGCGGAACGGGTCATAGCAGCCGAGCCCCATGCTGTACGCGCGCCTGCCGCGGCCCGCCCGGTATCGCGGATCCGGCTCTTGGAACGCGCCTACGAACCACAGCCGCCCGTCCTTGTCCATCTGCGCGCCGCCCATGCCGGAGGCGGTGCGTCCGTCGGCCGTGCGCAACACTCCCAAATCGTCGCGCTTGCCGGTTTTCAGATCGTACGTCACCAGGTAAGAAGCTCCCATCACGTCCTTGGTAATCGCGCCGTAGTCGAAGTCGCCGGCCATCACGGTCAAGTAGTAGATTTTTCGCTCTTTCTGAGAGATGGTCATCGCCAGGGTGGCGTAGGGAAGGTTCATGGGATCGCCGTCCCGAACGCCCGGCGCGGCCATGGAGACGAGCGGCGTTACGGTCCCCTCCGGACCTTGATGCGGATCGTACTTGAACAGCAGATTGGAGCCGCCGATAATCCCGTAGGCCGCACGGTCCACCGGATCCCACTCGATGATGCGCCACTGCGCCTTGCGGTCCAGCATGGGGTTGGCCATGGTGCGGGACTGGTTGATGAGCGGCAGACGGATGTGCTCGAGATCGAAGATGCGGTCCCGCGCCACATCGTACTTCCAGATGCGCCCCGGCGGATAGCTGCCGTACACGTTCCCGAAGTCGTCCGAAAAGATGGTGCGGCAGATATCCCAACTATCCACGCGGCCGAGATCTTCGGTCCAGTCCTTGTCGATGAAGTACTTGTACAGGTGGCCGTTTTCGGCAAGCCCATAGATGAGCCTGCGCTTCGGGTCCATGGTTTGGCCGAGCAGGCCCCAGAAGCTGTTGATCAACCCGAGCTGCTCCACCTTCCCGGTCTTCATCTCCACCCGGTACCAGCGCGGTCCCTTATAACTTCCCGCGTCGATCGCCGGCGGGCCGTTGTCCTCGCTCAACGAGCCGAAGTACACCCAGCCGTCCAATTCCTGCATCTGGACATGGATTTTGCCGTTCGTCCAAATGCCCTTGCCGCGTTCCTCATTGAGTTCGGTGAGGTTCGCGAGGTGGCGCATGGTTTCGGTCTGCGGATCGAACTGGTATACATTGGCCGCGTCGGCGTGGGTGCACAGCCCCACGTAGATCTTGCCGTCGGAGGCGACGTAGAGGGCGCTCCACATCTGAGCGTCCTTATCCACCGTGCTGAAGCGGTAATGCTTGATCGGCAGAAGTTTCGGCTGCCCGGCCGCAAAGCACGGCAGCATAGAGCACAACGCAACGAAGCTTGCCAGTGTCGCGCGAAACATAAAGTCCCCCTTCCTTGGGCTCCTGCGCCGGCCGGAGCGGGCGTCATGCGCCCCGTGGTCCGGACCGGCTACTCGATCACGGCGCTGTTGGCGACGCCTTCGCCGATGCGGACCATGCGTCCGGCCGGCGCGACCTGGTTGCCGCTTACGTGGATATCCTTGCTACCCGCGCCGGTTACCCGAAGAAAATCGTGAGTGCCTGCCGGTGTCCGGGCGCCGCGGACCAGGGCCCCGGCAACATCGTGAAACCAGAGCACGGCCTCCTTCCCGTGCACGCTATCGGCGCGGAAGCCGTCCACATCCAGACCGCGGACGTCGTGAAAAATCATCGCGGGCCGCTGATCGGGTTCCCGCGTCCTGAGCTGCAGGTTCCTCATGCTCAGGCCGTTCACGTGTCGTATGAAGAACCCGTGCGCGGGCAGGTTGCCGAACATCCTCGCCTCCGGGTACCGCCCGGGATTCTCCGGCACATCGAGCAGGGCGCGGACCTCCTGCTCCCCGCCATTCATGGTGATGTTGATGTTCGAGAGGCTCACGTTCTCCGCCAGATGCCCCGGCAAGCCCGTGATCGAACTGGTCAGAATGCCGCCGGTCGCGACAACATTGTTGATGGAGACATTCCGCAGCGCGCCCGGAGTTGGGACGGCCTGCCCCCGGCCGCGATTGCCCAGCCGGATGAAGATGGGGGTCTCCACGTCCCGCATCGTGATATTGGAAACCACCACGCCGTCGAGCACCGCCCCGTCCACCATCTCGACAGCGATCCCGGAGATGGGCCCCCGGGAGACGCCCGGCTTGCCGTACATCGCGCAATTCGTCACGGATATGTTGCGGACGTCGCCGCGGGTCTCCGTGCCGATCTTGAAGGCGTTGCACCTGGTGGTGAGAATGCAGTTCGTTACCGTGATGTTCTCACTGGGCTTCACCTCGCCCCCGCGTTGACCGGTGGTTTTGATGACAATGGCATCGTCGCCGGTGTCGATGAAGGTATCCGCGAGCAGGACGTTGCGGCTGGAGTCCGGGTCGATGCCGTCCGTGTTGGGACCGCGTGGATCGGCAATGATCCGGATCCCCCGGATGAGCACGCCGTCGCACTCCAACGGATGAATGGCCCATCCGGGTGCTTGCAGGATAGTGACATCCTGCACCCGGACATTCCGCGAATTGACGAATTCCAGGAGCGGACTCGGCCTTCCCTGCTTGGCCGGGTAGACGCGCCGTCCGGCCGCCTTGTCCCACCAGGTATCGCCGTTGCCCTGAATGGTTCCCCGTCCCTCCACGGCGATGTTTTCAGCGTCCTGGGCATAGATCAGGCGGCGCGGCTTGTAATCCTCGGCCCGCTTGCTCGCCCACAGCGTGGCGCCCGGATCGAGGCGCAGCGTCACATTGCTCTTCAGCACAATGGTGCCGCTCAGGTAATTGCCCGCGGAAAGGGTCACCACGCCGCCGCCCGCGCTGAATGCGGCGTCGATGGCCTTTTGAATGGCCGGCGAATCCAAAGCCACGCCATCGCCCTTTGCGCCGTGCGCGCGCGCGTCGAATGTCTGCGCCGCCGCGGCGGCGGCGAACAACAGCAAGATTCCCAAGGCTTTCATGTGCGTTCCTCTATTACCGGTGGACGTACGTAGTACCGCCCACTTCTTCGCGTGCGTTGCGGAGGTTGTTGCCTTCCAGAACGACCTCGCCCGTGGCGCCTCCGCCGACCGCGGCGAAAGCTCCCGCACCCGCGGCCGCAACGCTGTTCGAGACGAAGACGTTCTTCACCTGGTCGAACCCGAGCACGGCGAGAGAACCGCCTGGTTTCGCCTGCCGGCCGTGAAAGCCCGAAATCGTCAGGTCCTCCACGCCGCCCGCATAGACGGCGTGCCGCTCCGGGGGCGGCCCATCCGCGTCCCATAGCAAACTGAAATCGCGCAAGCGCACTCCCCGTGCATTCGCGAAGATCACGGCGGCCGGAACGGAGCTGTAGTCGCTCCCCCGGTCCACCTTCCGCACGTTGGCGCTGCCTCTGGGCTTCGACAGCTTCTCCACTGCTTCGAAGCCGGTAATGCGCATCATGATGTTGCGGAATGTCAGGTCTTCCAGGGGCTGCTCCGGCATGCCGGCAACCAGCACGCGACCCCTTGTTGTCAAGGTGAGATCGCTGAAGCTGATCCGCCTGACGCGGCTCTGGCGCGACTCCGGCAGGCGCTTTTCCAGGTCGATCAGGATCGGGTACTGGGCGGATCTCGAGCGTTCCGAATGCGTGTCGATGCTGATATTGGAGAAGCTGACGTCCTCGAAAGTGCCGCCGTCTTTGGCATAGATCGCCAGCGCTACACGCGTATTGCGAACCACGATGTTCGAAAAGACGATATTGCGGAAGTCGCCGTGACTCTCGGTCCCGAGCTTCAGGGCGGCATCGTCGCTCACCAGCACGCAGTTGTTCACGATCACGTTTTCACAGGCGCGTGCCGGCATGCCGGCCCTCCCGGTGGTCTTCAGGACGATGCAATCGTCGCCGGTTTCGATGTAACTGTCGGAGATGATCACGTGGCGGCTGGAGTCCGGATCGATCCCATCGGTGTTCGGGCCCCGCATGGGGCTGATCATGGAAATTCCGCGAATTTCGACACGCTCGCAATTCAGCGGGTGAATGCCCCAGCCTGGCGTGTTTCGAATCCGCACGTCCCGGATACGGACGTCCCTGCAATCCACGAGTTCGATCAAGGGGCTGGGGCGCCGTTTGTGCGGCTTGAAATCCGGGTACCAGAAGGCATCGCCGTTTCCGTCGATCTTGCCGGGGCCTTCAATGCCGATGTTCTCCGCTCCTTTGGCATAGATCAGATGGTTGGGCTGGTAGTCCTCGATCCTGCGGCTTCCCGCCAAGGTGGCGCCGGCACTCAGGTAAAGAGTGACGTTGCTCTTCAGTACGAGCGTGCCGCTCACGAACGTACCGGCGGGCAGATGGACCGTTCCGCCCCCGGAGCGCGCGCAGGCGTCGATGGCCTGTTGAATGGCTTTCGTATCGTTCGTCTTGCCGTCACCGGCCGCGCCGTGGGCCTTTACATCGAAAACGGTGGAGGGCGCCTGCTGGGCCGCGATCGCGGCCCAGCAGACGAAGCACAACAACGACAACGTTTTCATGCCGCTTTCCCGCTACCAGGAAATCCGCCCCACGAGCTGGATCTCGCGCGGGCCCTCCGTAGTGGAAGTGATGCGGCCGAAGCTCGCACTGGTCACCGAAGTGTTCGGTGAGCCCAGGTGCGTGGTATTGAAGGCGTTGTGAAATTCGGTCGAGAAGCGGAACCGGACACGCTCACTAATCGGGAAGGTTTTCGAGAGCGTGAAATCCCACTTCTTGATTCCGGCGGTCCGCAGATCCGCGATGCGCGACGAAAGGGCCCACAACGTGAAGGGCTCCCGCGGCACGAACTGCGTCACATCGAACCACTCGTCCAGGGTCCAGGGGTTGTTCTCCGACCGGAACAGGCGCTCTGCATTAATGCCGATGGCCGCGCCCTTTTGATAGGTCGCCACCCAGTTAACCTGCCACCCTCCGAGAACATGCCCCACCACAGGATGCGCGTCACTCAGGAACCGGCGCCCCCTGCCGAACGGCAGTTCGTAAATGCCGTGCGCGACAAAGCGCTGCGGACGGTCCGAGTTGGAGATTACGCGTTCCGGCTTGGCGTCGTTGGCGTTCAGGTACGAAGTCGCCTCCATGAGTTTCGACACCGTGTAGATGGCGCCGAAATAGAGGCCTTGCGCCATGCGCCGGGTCACTTGCACCTGCATCGAGTCATAGTGAGACCGGCCGTAGGGCAGAACGGCCTCCGTCAGACCCGTGAAATGCGGGAAAGGCCGCAGCAACTGCGACACCGTGGTGGTCTCCTGGCTCAGCGAACTGGTCGGATCGGTCAACACACCGTAGAACGGGTTCGGCACCCTGGCGTTCAGCCGGGTTTTCAAGGGCAGATACGCGTTCGGATACTCGTTCACGTTGCGCGACATCGCCAAGCGCTGAGACACATTGCCGGAGTAGTTCGCGTCCACGGATATTCCTGCCGGCAGAACGAACTGGAAACCCATCGAGAACTGCTGGCTCATGCCGTTGCGGTAGCTGGGTACGCCGCCGGATGCCGCTCTGCCTGCCGTGAGACTCTGCCCTACGCCCGTCATCAACCCGCCGGCACTGCCGGGGGGCATGCTGAGGCCGTCCGGAAATGGATCGGAAAGCCGGCGATAGGGCGTGAGATTGTTATCGAGCGACGTGATCATGCGGGTGGCGAGGCTGAAGCCGCCCTGACGGAAGTTGCTGACGTTGTTCGGTATGTAGTACATGCCGTAGCCGCCGCGCCAGACGATCCAATTCGACACGCGATAGGCAAAGCCGAAGCGCGGCGCATACAGGAGGGCGGGCATGTCGAGGTTTCCCCGCGGAGCCCCACCGGTGTTCAAAAACCCAAGTCCGCCCTTTACCCGAAGGGACGCAAGTTCCGGGATGGGGTTCAGGGCGTAGTTGGCGGCCGCGGCAGACTCGATCGGGCTGGCCACATCGAAGTCGAAGCCCGCGTTGCCCTGGTCGTACCGCTCGGTGACGGGCCCTTCATGCTCGAAACGAATTCCCAGGTTGAGTGTCAGGCGGTCGGTTGTCTTCCAGTCGTCCTGGATGTAGAAGGAGAAGTAGGTATTCTGCAGCGCGCTCGAGGCGTTCACCTCCGCAGATCCGCTCGAGGGGGTGCCCAGGAGGAAGGAGGCCACGTCGTGGCCTGCCGTCGTCGTGCTGCGTGTGGGGTCGGGACCACGGGTGAACACACGGCTAAACTCGAATTCTCCGGCGGAGCGGCCCGGCTCGAAGCTGTTCGACTGTGCCGCCTGATATCGGAAACCGTACTTCAGCGCGTGCCGGCTCAGCGTGGTGTGGAAATTGACCAGGGGATTGTACTGGTTGACGTAGTTCCTCGCGGTCTCCCGGCCGGCGCCCAGGTGCTGGACATCTCCGCTCATCTCAAACCGCGGGAAGTTCGCGAAGACGATCGATTGGGCGAAGCTCGCCGGAAAACCTAGCGTCGCGATGTCGAAGCCCTCGCCGAACATAAACTCGCCATCGAAATAGCGCGTGAATCCCGCGCGGACGTCCATGATGGTGGTCGGGCTGATAATCCAGGTATAGCCGGCGCCCGCCGCGATGTTGCCGCGAGCGAAGATGTCTGGCCGGAGGTAGGATTGCCGGCCGGACGGGACGCTTCACCATAGAAGGGGTCGCTCGGGTCGGTTCGGTGATTCCACCCGAAGCGCAGGAACAGGTTGTGCGAAGGCCCAATCTGGTGGTCCGCCCGGGTGGACACGCTCGCCCACTTGAGCTGGTTCTGGTTGGGGTTATCGAAGTTCTCGAGGCTCGAAGCCGTCGGAGTGACGTTCGGCATCGGGTAATACTTCATCGCCGCTACGGCTACCGGGTCGAAGCGGCTCTCGGGAATAACGTTCCCGGGAAACGGAGATCGCACGTATCCGGAGCCGCTGGGCAGCGTAGTCGCCGGATCGAAGATCGTCAACGGCTGCCCGTTCTGGGCGAACGAACGCGTGAAATCGCCGTTGCGCTCCAGCTCCGACGGCACGATGGCCCGCGAACGGCCCACGCCTACGTTCCGATGGCCCTCGAAGTTCGTATGGAAGTGCGTGCGGTCGCGGCCGTTGTAGAGCTTGGGAAGATACACCGGTCCGCCGACTTCAAAACCATACGTGTTGCGCTTGCGCTCGCCCTTGGGGTTCCCGTTGCGGTTGTTGAAGAAGCTGTTGGCGTTCAGGTTGTCGTTGCGATGGAACCAGTAAACGCTGCCGCGAAGCTCGTTGGTACCCGCCCTGGTCGAAACGTTGACGAACGCCGCGCCCGAATGGCCGTATTCCGCGTCGTAGGCGTTGGTCTGGACGCGCATCTCCTGTACGGCGTCGGGCGACGGGCTGAAGCTGACCGTCTCGATGCGCATATTCGGGATACCGTCCAGGAGGAATTCCGATTTGCCCTCGGAGCCGCCGCCGGCGAAATCCGAAGGTCCGTTGTTATCCCACTGGTTGAAGGCATCCGAGCTGCGCATGTGCTGAATACCGGCCGCCAGTTGCAGGAAGGCATAGGGATTGCGGCTGATCAGCGGCAGTTCGCCGACCACCCGCGTATTCACGGACGTGCCGAGCGCGCCGGTTTCCGTGCGAAGCAGCGGGCTCTCTCCCGTGACCGTGACGGATTCGGTCAACTGGCCCAATTCCATGGTTATGTTGAGCGTGGTGGTTTCGCCGGTTTCGAGCAGAATTCCGTCCCGCACGAACTTTTTGAAACCGCCCGCTTCGATTTCCAGACGATAGGTGCCGAAGTCCAGCAGCGTGAACCGGTACAGACCCGTGGCATCGCTGGCCGCCTGCCGCTCCGCGCCGGTCGCGGTGTTGAGCAGCCTGAGTGACGCGCCAGGTATCGCGGAACCGCTGGCGTCGTAAACGACCCCCGTAAGATTACTCTTATTCACCTGCCCGAACGCGACCGCCAGTAAGCACCAGCTTACTACTGCCGCCAGAATGGTTTTGCGAATGTGCATATGTTTTCACCGCCCGCAAGATTTCAGACGTTCGTTCGAAGTTATTCATTTTTCGGATCCGGGCTGCTGCCACCGGCCCTGCAATCCGTAAAGGTTTTTTAAGTGATGCTGGATGATGGTTTCGCCCGCGCCGATTTCAATACGCGAATCGGCCCCGTACCCACCGCGTGCCGCCGAGCGGAGGTCCGGGATATACCCCGGCCACTCGCCTCCCGCGCTGTAGGTGTAGCCCCAGAAGAGGGGATACGCGACTTCGGCATTCGCTTTCCATGCCGTTTGCAGCCTGTGCATTGGTTCTCCCGGAACAGCCGCGATGGCAATGTCGCCGTTGAGGAGCACCGTCGTGATGCCGACACGCAGGGAGCGCCCCTTCTCGCGCCGGTTCGAGAATGAGAGCACCTCCGAGGTCGACAGAATGGGATGCCGGTTCGGCCCGCCTGGCCCTATCCGGCGCGCCGCCCGCAGCACCTCTCTTGCCAGCACTTCTCCCACCCTGATTGCTGCAGCCTGGTTCTGCTCGTCATCGGGGGATCTACCCAGCAGAATGGGGTTGATGTCGCCCGCGCCGCCCTGGACAAACATGCATTGGACACCGCTCATCTGCGCTTCCACTTTCTCCTGAAGAATCCCAGGGTAATCGGCCGAGTATCGGCAGTTACTGGGACCCAGTACGACTGAATGACAGGCGTAATGGACGATGATGACGCGGGCGGCCCCCCGCTCATCCTCGATGCGCAAGAGCGTGAACTCCGGATCGACGGGCCCGTACGGGACTGCATCCCGGTTGATGAACAATGCCTCGGAGCGCCCGTCTTCCCCCGGGATCAGCCGATTGTACCCCAGTTGAATCGATCCGCGGCCGGCCGACAGCCGGGCCGGGAACATCGCGCCCGCCGCTTCCTGCACGGCACGGAAGATCTTCCGTTCGATCTCCCGCTGTAGACCGGGGGACTTCGGCAGGGAGGGCCCGGAGTGGGTGTGGGAGGACGCCACTAACAGCACCGGGATGCCCAGCCGGGCGGCCACGTCGCTTCGCAGCTTGTCGGATACGAAGGATATGAGATCGACCGTGACCAGGGCAATCCGCGACTCGCCCGCCGAGAGCACAAGCGCCTTCGCGAATAGCGGGCCGAGCTTACCGGTGGCCGCAGGGCAGGTACGGTTTGGGTACCCTGCCATCGGCAACAACGCCTGGGGCGTGATGTCGACGCGCGCGGTCCCGGCACTGAGCGGAATGTGCCGCTCGCCCGCCAGAGCATGCGACACCAGAACAACAATCAGAAGGAATGAACAAACCCACCGCTTCATTGTGTTTTACTCTAGACCGGCGCCTCTGAGCAATCAAGGTAGTTTAATGTCCATTCCTGGACTCTATTGCTCTACGGCGTTGGACCGCACCATCGAAGTTACTCTTGTTGACGCGACGTTATTAAACGTATTTGGAACGTATAGTTGCCCGAACGTACTTCACCAGGGGCACCCGTAACCTGCACTTACCGAAGCCCGCGTCACAGGCGAAGGCGGCGTAGCGGAATCTCCACCGCCCGGACGTGCTCTTCGGTAAGCCCGAGCCAGTTGTATGTTTTCTCACCGGCTCGCGTTGGCCATCAAAGCATGGCGGCCGCTACCTTGCGAAAAGCCGCGATGATGTCATCCTCGTCGCGGGCGGTCAGGCAGGAAGGTATCGGCATCAGTATGCTGCGTTCGAACAACTCGTCCGCCCGGGGGCACTCGCCCTTCTCATAGCCGTGGCGCTGCGCGTCGTTCCCGTCGAGTTTCCAGGGGAACCCGCTGGCATCCGCGCTGGAGCGATGGACCAGACTGGCGTTGTTGTAGTACAAATGCAGCCCCCAATCGGTCATCAGAACATTCGAAATGCCCTGGGCGCTCGTCACGATTCCTTCCGCGCGGAGTGCCTGGTTGACTTTGCATGCAGTGCCCGCATCCGCGTAGGTGGTTATCAGGAAGGCGCCGGTGTCGCCCGCCGGGTCCACAAGACGGCGGAGCTGAATGCCCGGAATCTCTTCGAGCGCGGCGCGAATGCGCATCTTGCTGCGGCGCATGGCGCAGACCACCTGCGGCAGCTTTTCAAGTTGCACCCGCAGCACCGCGGCCCGGAGTTCATCAAGCCGGTAACCCATACCCCACAGCCGCAGCTCGGGCCGGTCGAACACCAACCGCCCGTTCTCGTCCCGGACGTAACCCAGGTCGTGGCAGGCCACAGCCCTGTGGTACAGCCGGGCATCGTTTGTCAGCAGGCAGCCGCCCTCGCCCGACGTCATGTTCTTGTTGAGTTGAAAGCTGAAGATCGCCATGTCGCCGATACTGCCGACCTGCCGCCCGTTGACCGACCCGCCCGCGCACTGCGCGCAATCCTCGAGCAGAAACAGGTTCCGGCGCCGGGCAATTTCACGCACCGCCTCCACTTCTCCGGACGCGCCGCTCATGTGCACAAAGACGATACCCGCGGTCTTCGGCGTGATGCGCCGCTCCACGTCTTCCGGGTCGAGGCAGAACGTGTCGTTGATGTCCGCCAGCACCGGAATGCCGCCTCGATTGACAACCGCGGCGATCACCGCCACCCAGAGATACGCGGGCACGATCACTTCCTGGCCGGGCCCGACGCCGAGCGCGCCCATGGCCGTGTGCAGCGCGCCGGTGCCGCTGCTGACGGCCAGCGCGTGCTGCACTCCCGCGAACCGCGCGAATTCGCGCTCGAAGGCGTTCACCTCGCCCGGCGATTCGAGACCGTAATGCCGGAACAAGGATCGCGAGCGCATCACCCGCACCGCCGCTTCAACTTCGGCGTCGTCCATGGCATGGGCCCCTGGAAATTCGAGAGGGAGCGGCTCGTCCCGTACGGGCCGTCCCCCGTGGATGGCCAACTTCGGATCTGTGGTCACGCTCTTACTCTAGAGCGGACCCGGCCGGACCTGAAGGGACATATATGCTCTCTTCAGGACTTTTTGGAGCCGTCGCCGCCCGCGCCGTGCGCTTCGCACCCGGGTCTACTCGGAGCCGGGCAGGCGGCGAACTCCACCGGCAGGACCGGTTGGGGAGTGGATCAGCGGTTGAGCATTAAAGTGCAACAAAGGCCCGCGCAAGTCCTTGCCGCCCGCGGATGAGGCTGCTTAGAATTGATTCACATGTCCGATCTCCGACAGTGCTTCAACCCGGCGCTGGTGGCGCTGCTCGCAATCGCCTGCCCCTTGTCGGCTCAGCCCATGCCGGATCGCCATGCTCAAATAGAGCGGCGCGTCGAGGAATTGCTTTCGCGGATGACGCTCAAGGAAAAACTGGGGCAAATGAACATGCCCTGCGCTTACGTCAACCAACTCGGACGCACCATCGCCGCCAAGCAGGAGGCAGCCAGGCGTTTTGCCGCGGGCACCCAGGACGAATCCGTGGGGCCAGGCGGCGGGTTCTTCACCCTGGCGAATGAAGCTCTCCGGGATGGCCCCCGGCAACAAGCGCTCTTCTTCAACGAACTGCAGAAGATCGCGATCGAGAAGACGCGGCTTGGCATTCCGCTGCTGCAAACGGAGGAAGGCACCCACGGGGTGATGGCCTCGGGCCACACGATATTTCCGGAAGGCCCGGGGCTCGGCAGCACGTGGAACATGGAACTCATCCGGCAGGTCTACACGGTGGCCGCGCTGGAGGCGAGGGCAGTGGGGATACACCAGTTGTACACCTTCGTGATCGAGCCGAACCGCGACCCGCGCATGGGCCGGAACGAGGAGGCGTACACCGAGGACCCGTATCTGTCCGCGCGCATCGCGGAAGAGATCGTGCGCAGCGTCCAGGGAGACAACATCGCCGCGGACGACAAGGTGGTGGCGGGTCTCTGTCATTTCCCAGGGCAGTCCGAGGGGGCCGGCGGGCTGGAGCGCGGGGCCATGGAGATCTCGGAGCGCACGCTGCGCGAGGTGTATCTGCCGCCATGGGTCGCCGGCATCAAGCGCGCGGGCGCACTCGGGGTCATGGCTACCTATCCCGCGATTGATGGCGTACCGGCCCACAAATCCGCTCACCTGCTGACCAGAATCCTGCGGGAGGAACTGGGCTTTCAAGGGCTCGTGCTCAGCGAGGGCGGCGGCATCGGGACCCTTGTTTCCGAGCGCATCGTCGGAACGCAGAAGGAAGCGGGCGAACTCGCTCTCAAGGCAGGGGTGGATGTCGGCATCTCGTATGAGAGCGGGTTCATGCAGGGAATGGCCGAGAACGTCGCCGAGGGCCGGGTTTCGATGGAGCTGATCGACAGGGCCGTTCGCCGCATTCTCCGGCTGAAGATGATGCTGGGGCTTTTCGACAAACCGTACGTCGATCCGGACCGGGCGGCCAGAATCGTACGCCGCCAGGAGCACCAGGACCTGGCGCTGAAAGCCGCACGCGAGGGAATCGTCCTTCTCAAGAACGAAAACGGCCTGCTGCCGTTGAAGCGGAACGTGGCCACGATCGCGGTCATCGGCCCCAATGCGGACGATGCCAGGAACCAGCTCGGGGACTACATCTCGAAGACCATTCCGCAAGAGATCATCACGGTACGGAAAGGTATCCGGGCCAAGGTTTCGCCCTCCACAAAGGTGCTCTATGCGAAGGGCTGCGAGATAACCGGCGAGGACCGCAGCGGCTTCGAGGAAGCCCGGAAGCTGGCGCGGAGTGCGGACGTGGCGGTGGTCGTCGTGGGCGAGCGGGAGAGAAGGGCGCCGGGAGGAACGAACGGAGAAGGGCGCGACGTCGCCAGCCTCGATCTGTCCGGCCCGCAAGAAGACCTCATCCGAGCGGTGCACGAAACCGGCACCCCGACCGTCGTCGTGCTGATCAACGGACGGCCTTTGTCGACTCGCTGGACGGCCGAGCACGTCCCCGCCATTCTCGAAGCGTGGCTCCCGGGCGAGCAGGGCGGGCACGCCGTAGCTGACATCCTATTCGGCGACTACAACCCGAGCGGCCGGCTTGCGCTCACCATACCCCGCCATGTGGGCCAGTTTCCGTTCTATTACGACTTCAAACCGGCTCGCGGAAAGTGGGTGAACGGGCGGCTTGAAATGGCCGACTACGTCGATATGAGTGGCACACCGCTCTATCCGTTCGGGTACGGTCTCAGCTACACGAAGTTCGAGTACGGCAATCTCCGGATCACGCCGCAGCAGACCGGGACGGCCGGCAAGATCGGCATCGCGGTCGACATAGCAAACACCGGTGGCCGCGAAGGGCAGGAGACAGTGCAACTCTACGTCCGGGATATCGTCAGCAGCGTGACGAGGCCGGTGCAGGCACTGAAAGGCTTCGAAAAGCTGGCGCTGGCGCCGGGCGAACGGAGGACCGTGCGCTTCGAACTGCACGCCGGGGATCTCGCCTTCCTGGGCGAAGACCTGAAGCCCGTCGTGGAAGCGGGTGCATACGAGATCATGGTGGGCGCCTCGGCCCACGACATCCGGGTGCGGGGAGAGTTCGAAATCAAGTAGCAGAGGCACTCCGAAGCGTCGGCGGTGACGACTGCCGTACTGCGTCGAGGTCGCCAACCATCGCGTTCACGGATTTTGTCGGGTTCACCGGGCATCGGCAGGCATCGCCGGGCGGCCGCCGCAGCCCGGGCAAGCGAAGGGGCGATTCAGCGCATTCGCTTCAGGTACAGCGCCGCCGGTCCGGGGAAAGGCGTTGTGAACGTACGCACGGCGCCGCCTTCGACCGGCTTCGCCTCGATGGTCCGGTCTCGATAAATGTCCAGCCACTCCACCGCGAACAAACCTGGGGCGTCTTTCAGGTTCACCGTGAACTCGCCCCGGTCGTGCTGGAAGACCAGGTACTCCTGCCCGCGCTCGGCCAGACAATAGCGCGTGTTGGAGAGCCCCTGCTCGGGGCGCATGGCGGCGAGGTTCATCCGATCGGCGTAGCGCCGGGCCTGCCCCATGGCCCGCCGGGCGGAGTCCTGCCAGGTGGGGGAGGGCAGCAGTTCTTCCATGAAGAGCACGTTCAGGCCGCGGGTGAAACTCTTCCAAACCCAGATGCTGTCGCCGCCGGTGTGGCCCCACAGGTGGTCGGTGTCGCTGACGACCACCTTGGTCGTGCAGTTGGCGCAGGGGTTCTCGATGTAGCTTTGGGTGGAGTCGCCCGGATTCGGCGAGATCCAATCGGCGGGGCTGTGATAGAGAACGGCGTTGGCTCCGCCCCGGTACTGGAAGGTCATGCCCACCGGGTGCTGCCGCGGCTTCCGCGCCTCATACTCTTTGACGAAGCGGATCAGGTAGTACTGCCACTCCGTGGAGCCGGGGAAGGACTCGTTGCAGATCTCGTAGAGCACATTATCCAGGTCGTTGACGGTATCGATCACCTTCCGCACATAGGCTTCCTGGAGTTCCAGAATGCGGCGGCCCATGGGACCGGAACCGAGGGTATTGAACTCCAGTCCTTTGCCGTCGCCGTCGGCGTCGGCTTCAATGCCGTTGATGTTGTTCGCGGCATGAAACGGATGGTGCTTCCAGCCATCGGTGAACTGGAGTTCCCAACCTTCGAAGAGCATCACCGCGGCGTAGATGCCGCGATCCCGTGCGGCGGCCAGCCGGCGGCGCATGCGGTCGAAGTACTCCGGGTTGAAGCGGGTCAAATCGAAGCGCGGCTCGCCGTCGTTGGCATTGCCCGGGCCTGTGCGGAGCCACGGGTGCGGCCGGCAGTATTCCACTTTGTTCGTATAGCCGTCCGTCCATTGGGTCACTTCCCATCGCCACAGGCGAAAGAAGTTGTGGTTGTGCCGCTCCAGGAAGTTCAGGTAGCCGTCGTAGTCGAAGACCCGCGGAGGATTTTGCGGTTCGCCGCGCACCAGCAGGCCGCTGTCCTGCAGGGACTGCCAGATATGCGAACCGGTGAGAAAGACGGCTTTGCCCGACCCGTCCGTGAACCAGCGCGGGTTCGATTCGAGGACGCGAAGAGGCCCGGTAGCGGGTTTGCGCTGCGCCGGCGCGGCGGCGGCAAGAACCGACCCTAACAAGCCCAGCACGATGAAATTACGGATGAGCAATGGCTCCTCCCTCGGAAAATGTTCCTCTTACCTCTATCATCGGAACGGAATGAATACAAGCCGCGTAATTCGACGGAGAATCCTCCGGGCCGGGCCGGTACGGTCGCCGCTGCCGCCCCGCCGCGCAGGGCCTCCACAAACTCGCGCGTGATCGGGGACGGCCTGGTGATGGCACGCCCGGCCGCCGCTAGGACATGGCGAACAATGCCTTACGGTACCCTACCAGGTGAGGCGATCCCAGGATGTGCCGGATCATCATCTCCCTGGCGCGGGCGGCGTGGCCGCCGGCGATTGCCCGGGCGACCGATTGGTGACCTCGCACGCCGTCGGTCTTCTCCCAGGATGACGTGGTCTCCTGCACCTTCTCCACGTCCCAGTCCAGGCTGTTCCTGAACAGGCGCAACGTCCCCAACGCCAGGGTCGGCACCGCGGACTGGCTGAGCTGCCGGACCAGCCAATCGTTCCCGGAAGCCACCCACACGGTGCGGTGGAAGTTGAGTTCCCTGTCCACCCAGCTCGGGTAGCCGGCCGCAGCAGCCGACTTCATCACGGCCGCGGCGCTGAGAATCCTGCCGGCCCACTCGTCGGTGATCTTCTCGGCGGCCAGGTAAGCGGCCAGCGACTCCAGCGATGCGCGCATGACCGTCAGCTCCAGCGCCTCCGTTTCCGTCAAGGTGAAAACCGAGCGCCCACAGTAGGGCTTGGTCACCACCAGTCCTTCACCTTGCAGCACGTGCAGCGCCTCGCGGACCACGCTGTGACTGACGCCGTAGCGCGTGGAGAGTTCCGATTCCTTCAACTTGCGCCCGAGGGCGAACTCTCCGGTCAGGATGGCATTGCGGATCGCGTGAGCGGTCTGGTCCGTGAGGGATTCCCGCTTCAGCCAGGATGTCTGAGTGGTTGCGGTCGCCATGATTGCTGTCTCGATGATGCCGTCCAGATCCGCTCCGCGCGGCGCGGGGGCGCGGGCCTGTGAAGCTGATAGGCTATTATAGATCCTCGATGTACTTTGCGCGCCGTTCTCGGGCCCACGCCGGGCCGTGCGAATTTTCGCATCTCTCCCGCCGCGCGGCGGCGAAAGCGCTGGCCCTCGGTCCCGCGCTGCGTGGGGCATGGGCGGCGCCGCGATCCCCGAGACGGCGTCCCAACATCCTCTTACTGTTGACCGATGACCAGCGGCCGGATACGGTCGGGATGCTCGGCAACAGGGCGATCAGCACACCGCACCTGGACGGGCTGGTCCGGGAGGGCACCTCGTTTCTCCGGGCATCATGCGCCTCTCCGATTTGCGTGGCCAGCCGCGCGGAGCTGCTGACCGGGTGCACGATCTTCCGCAATGGCGCGCTTCATGGAGGCGCCATCGACCCGCAACTGCCCCGGTGGGCCGATACCATGCGCCGGGCCGGCTATCACACCTGGTACGTGGGGAAATGGTGGCGCAGCGAGGGCAAACCGGCGGACACCGGCTATGAAGAAAGCCAGGGACTGTTCGGGGCCGGCAGCGCGCGCGGGTCCGGCGAACAGACCGATTGGGCGGGCAGGCCCGTTACCGGCTTTAAGAACTGGATGTTTCAGACCGACGACGGCCGCCTGTTCCCGGAACGCGGCGTGGGGCTTACAGCGGCGATCAGCAGCCGGTTAGCCGACGCGGCCATCGGCTTCATCCGGCGGAAACCGGAGCGGCCCTTCTTCCTGCAGGTGAACTTTACAGCGCCGCACGACCCCCTTCTAATGCCCCCGGGCTACGAGAAGCGGTACGATCCCGAAGCCATTCCGCTGCCCGCGAACTTCCTTCCGGAGCATCCGTTCGATCATGGGAACTTCCGCGGCCGCGACGAACTGTTGTTTCCCTGGCCCCGGACTTCCAAGATGGTGCGAGAGGAACTGGCCGTGTACTACGCGGTGATCACGCACCTGGATGCGCAGATCGGGCGCATTCTGAAGGCGCTGGCAGCGAGCGGCGAGCTCGAGAACACCGTGGTCGTATTCACCTCCGATAACGGCCTCGCCATCGGCAGCCACGGGCTCCGCGGCAAGCAGAACATGTACGAGCACAGCATCGGCGTTCCGCTGATCCTGCGAGGGCCGGGGATTCCCAAGGGCCGCCGCAGCTCCGCCCAGTGTTATCTGCGCGACCTGTTTCCCACTACCTGCGACCTGGCCGGCATCGAACCCCCGCCGGCCATCGAGGGCCGAAGCCTGGCGCCGATCCTGAGCGGACGGTCCACGTCGATCTACAACGAAACCTACGGCTATTTCCGCGATGTGCAGCGCATGATCCGCACGAACCGCTGGAAGCTGGTCTGGTATCCCAAGCTCCGGCGCCGCCAGCTATTCGACCTGGCGGAGGATCCGCACGAACTCGAAGACCTCTCGGCCCACCCGGAACACGCCGGCGTGCGAGAGGAGTTGACCCGCCGCCTCAGAGCCTGGCTATCGGACCGCGGCGACCCTCTCGCCGCGCAACCCGCGCTCGCTCAGCCGCCGCCCCAGGCTTCATCCAGCTCATCCGTATTCGCCGGTTGATTTTACCGCTCCACCATCACCACTTCGTACTCTTCGAGGCGCGGCACCACCACCTCCGCCCAACCGCGTGTGTTCTTGCTTACCGGAAGCTCCCGCTGCCCGACGAGCGTATAGGCCTTGCGGCCCTCCGGCACCGCGACCCGAATTTCCGCCAGGGGCACCACCTTGCGAATCGGCCGCGTCATCTCGCCGGTGAAGTTGACCAGGTGAATTAGCCGCCGCCCGTTTTCCTGCAAGCGCACCACCACTTCCACCGAGCCCGGTGCGTTATCCACTTCCACGATGGGCTGCGCGAGCGCCCGGGCGAGGTTCTTCCCCAGCTCCAGGTACTCCTGGGTGTGGAAAGTCGCGGTCATGGCGCCGAAATCGCCGCTGAAATAGACCGCCTGCCCCTTGCCGTAGGGATGCACCGTGAGCGCCGGGTCGTTCGATAGCGGCGGCACGCCGTCGTAGCGGCCCTTGAGCGGCTCGGTGAACCGCAGCAGTGCCTTGGCCGCAGGCGCCGGCTTCACCTCCAGGTGGTAAAGCGTCGCGGGAATGAGTTCCCGGGTGATGCCTTCGAGCAGCGGGTCCGCGGCCACGGGTTTCATGAAGTCCCAACGGGTGGGACCCACGAGCCTGCGGCCGGCGCTCGCCCCGAAAACGCCGGCCAGCGCGAAGTCGGGGCGGCGCGTGCCCGTATCGTCGAAGGCGGAGGTCTCGAAGGTGGCGAAGATGCGGCCGCCCGCACGCACATACTCGCGCAGCCGTGCGGCCACGGCATCGCTCATGCACGCCACGTTCGGGAGAAAGATGGCCTGGTAGCGCTCCAGGGGTTCGCTCGCGAGCGCCTGGTCGTCGATCACGTCGAAGGGCGTGTGGGAGCGCAGCAGCGTCTCGGAGATGCCCGTGAACTCGGCTTCCAGGTTGCCCGCTTCGCTGCGACCCGCCACCTGGTCAATGTCGATCATCTGGGCGCCCGCACCCGCGTAGAAGTTCGCCGTGGTATCGGACCAGACCACCGCCACACGCGCTTCCGAGCGCGTCCCCGTGTAGTACGCGGCGGCGCGCTTCAGATAGGCGTTCATCTCCGCCAGCGTCTCCATCTCCGGCTGGTCGAACTCGAAGGCCGTGCTGGAAAACCACACGTTCGCGCCGTTGGCGATGGAATCGGCGTAGAGCAGGCGCAGCTCGGCGGCGGGCAGCAGCGAAAAGGTCCACGGCTTGTGGCTGGAGGCGCAGAAGATCACCCGCGGTTTGCCCCCGGCCTGCGTTTCGAGCAGGCGCGCCGTGAGCCCGGGCTTCCACAACGGCACGCGCGTCAGGTCGCCCGAGATGAAGCCGCCTTCAGCGCCCAGCAGGTCCTGCTCGGCAACCAGCACGCGGTTGAAACGTCCGGTGGCCCAGTTGGCTCCGCGCAAACCGCCGTTCATGTAGAGAACCAGCTCGGGGTTGATGGACTTCAGCACCTGGCGCGAGTCGCGCAGGTAATCCGCCAGGCTGGCGGCCTGGAACTCGAGCAGGCCCTTGAAATCCCTGCCGCGCCGGCTCTTCTTCGAGGGCAGGTCGCGCCCGTACTGCCGGCGGAACTTCACCCGGCAGTGCCGGCAATAGCAGGTGTCCTGGCGGAAGATGGGGCCATCGTAGAAGATGCCGTCGATGGGGTAGGCGGCCAGGTCGCGCAGCACCTGGAAGCACCATTCCCGCCAGGGGCTGTTGACGCAGAAATCGGTGCCGGTGTCGTAGACTCTGTCCACCGGCGTGCCGTCTTCGCGGATCTGCCGCCAGTCGGGATGCGCCTCCCCCATCGCCATGGTGTACCAGTGGACGTTGAAGTAGATGAGCACCCGGATGCCGCGCTTGCGGGCCTCCGGCAGGTACGCACTCAGGTAGTCCGGATGCTCTACCGCGGCGAGCTTGGTTCGGAAATGGAAGTGGCGGTCGTCGAGACCGGCGCCCCGCCCCATGATTTCCAGGTGCTCCGCGTTGTACCCCAGGGCGGCTTTGCGCGCGGCCACCTCGGCGGGCGGCCGGAAATCCACGCCGCTCACGCTGGTGGTGAGGTCGATGATGCGCAGCGGCTCGCGCTCCCACCAGCGCGGTTGAGCACCGGCGGAAAGCGCGAGCGCCAGCAGAACGAGATAGCGCATGGCTAAAACAACACCTTCAGCCCGAACTGCACCTGCCGGGGATCGCCCGCTCCGAAGATGCGACCCACCGACGCGGGCACCGAGATGTTCGCTCCCGGACCACCCAGGTTGCGGTGGTTGGGCATGTTGAACGCCTCCGCGCGGAACTGCACCCGGGCGCGCTCGGTGATGCTGAAGCTCTTCAGCAGGCTGACGTCGAAGACGATATCGCCGGGCGCAAACAGCATGTTGCGCGGCGAGTTGCCCCAGGTAAAGGGCGCGGGCACCGCGAAGGCCGAGGGATCGAACCAGCGGTACTCGGAGCGCTCGCCGCGGCCCAGCCTGGGGTCGCGCAGCACGTCGGCGCGCCCGCCGCGCCAGCCCGGCTGGGTGGCGCTGAAGCTCACCGAAAACGGCACGCCGGTACGCAGGTAGGTGATGCCCCCCACCTCCCATCCGCCCACGACGTAATCCAGCGCCCGGTTCGCGCTGAGCCACTTCTTGCCCCGGCCGAACGGGAGTTCGTAGCTGTAAGCGGCGGTGAAGATGTGACGGCGAATCTGGTCGGAATTGCCGCGGTCGATACGCGCGTTGTAGGGGTTCTGCGGCCCGCCCACCACCGGCACGTTATCGAGCGAGCGCGTCCAGGAGTACTCGACCTGGAACGTCAGGCCGCCGCGGTAGCGCTGCACGGCCTCCAGTTGCAACTGGTGCAGGTTGGAATCGCCGCCGCCCGCCAGCACCAGCACATCGGCCCACGGCTGGTAAGGCCGGTTGGGCTGGATGGCGCCGGGGATCTGCTCGCGCGAGAGGTTGATCGAGTAGTTGTACCAGGGCAGGTGCGTGCTCTTGTTCCCCACGTAAGAGACCCGCACCCCCAGGTTGGCGCTCACTTCACGCTCGGCGGTGACGTTCCACTGGTAGGATTCGCCGTTCCGGATATTCCGCTCGACGGCCGTCAGGGTGGGGTTGGGCGACAATCTGCCCGCGCCCGGGAAGGGACTGGCCAGGGTAAGGGACGGCGTGCGACCCGGGTCCGCCTCGAAGGTTTCGGCCAGCAGGAAGGGCGCGTTGTTGTAACCCAACTGCCGGAAGCCGATGTAGACCGGCAGGTAGTTGTAGTAGATTCCGGCGCCGGCGCGGAACACGGTCTTGTTGTCGCCGAACGGCCGCCAGGCGATGCCGACGCGCGGCGAGAAGTTGTTCTTGTCGGTCGACCCGAGGCTTGCCGGCAGACCCAGCGCGGCCGAGGTCGTCACCGGGTATGCGTCGATCAGGGCCTGCTGCGCCGCGGCCGGAAACCGGTCGCCGGAAACGTACAGCATGCCGGAAGCGAAATCGAACTGCGCCTGCGTCTTGTCGCGCTCCTTCCAGATGGTCTGCACCATATAGCGCAGCCCGAAGGTCATGGTGAGGCGCGGCGTCACCTGCCAGTCGTCCTGCACGTAGGCGCTGTAGCGGGTGGAGTAGAACAGCATGTTGGGCGTGGTGGTGGAGCGCGCAGTCGAAACGGGGTAGCCCAACAGGAAATCGGCAAAGCCATGGCCCGGCTGCGCGGTAGCGGACGGGTTGTGGTTGGTGTACCGGCCGTTGAAGTTAAAGCGGCCAAGACCCGCGTCGCCCGCCAACCCCGACGCCATGCCCGCGGTGCCGGGGAACGATGCCGCGCGGTTGTTGGCGAAATCGATCCCCGCCTTGATGGTGTGCTTGCCCCGGATATGGGTGAAGTTATTAACGTACTGCGGGGTGAGTTGCGGGGTCAGATCGCTCCCGCCGTAGTCCCCGATGGCCACGTGGTTCCCAATGCTCATGTAGGGCAGCCCGCCGTAGGCCGGCTGGTGGAGCGTGGGAAACAGCTCCAGGGGATTGAAATCCCGGTTCATGCCCTGCCGTACGGAGGCGTGCCGGAGATAGCCGTAGCGGAATTCGTTCAACGTGGTGGGCGAAAACGTGTGCATGTGGGTGAAGCTCAGGCTCTGGGTGCTGTAGCCGCCGTTGTGCCAGGAGCCGTAGCGCGGCGGATAGCCCTGCGCCACGAAGTAGGGGTCGCCCTTGGAGTAGTTCAGGTTCACCCAGATGGAGTCGGCGGAGGAGAAGCGGTGGTCCACCCGCACGCCGTAGCGGTTCACGTCGGAGATGTGAGGAATGGTCACCACGTAGTTCTGCAGGATGCCCCCGGTGGTGCCCGCCTGGTTGGGCAGCGGCACCCAGTCGATGAGGGTCTGGGAGCGCGGGTCGATGCGGTTGGCCGGGATCTGGTTGTCCGGGAACGGCGTGAGCGACAGCGGGTCGATAATTGTGGGCAGCCCGGTGAAATCGCCGCGGCGCATAGCCTCGGTGGCCACCGACAGCGTATTGGTTCGGGAAGTGCGCTCGCGCAGCCCTTCATAACTGTGGAAGAAGAAGGTGCGGTCGCGCACGATGGGCCCGCCGATGGCGTACCCGAACTCGTTGCGGTTGAACGGCGGCTTGGCGATCGCGGTGGCGAAGGCGTTCTTGGCGGCGTACTCCTTGTTGCGGTTGAACCACAGCACGCTGCCGTGGAAGTCGTTGGTGCCGCTGCGGGTCACCACGGTGGCGGAGACCGAGCCCTCATACTCCGCCTTCATGCTGTTGGAGTCCATCTTGAACTCCGATACCGATTCCACCGAGGGCAGCGTGGCAAGCCCGTTGCGGTAGGAGTAGGCCCCGCCGCCGTTGCCCATGTCGTTATAGGTCAGGCCGTCCACGCTGAACTGGATGCCGCCCAGTAGGCGCTGCCGGCCACCCGCGGGTTATTGGCGCTATCGGTAGTGACGCCGGCCGAGATGCGGATCAGACGGTCGAGCGTGCGGCCGTTCAGCGGCAGCGTGGTGATGGTCTGGCTCTCCAGCACGTTCCCGATGGTGGCGTTCTCGGAAGTGATGACCGGCGCGGCGGCCCTTACCTCGACGGTTTGGGTGATGGCCCCCGGTTCGAGCGCCATATCCACCCGCACCGTGCGGGTAGCCAGCACCCGCACGCCCCTCACCACGCTGGGCTTGAAACCTGCCACCTCGGTCTTTACCGCGTAGTTGCCCGGCGCCAGGTTGGGAACCGAGTACTCGCCGGCGCCGCCCGTGGCCGCCCGCTGCTCCTGGTTGGTCTGTTCGTTGGTGACGGTGATGACAGCTTCGGAAACGGTGGCCCCGGAGATATCCGTGACCGTTCCCACGATGCTGCCGGTGATGCTCTGCGCGAAGGCTCCGGGAATCAGGAGCATTCCGATAGCTGGAAATGCGCAGAGAGCGAAAACACGACGGATTCGTCTCATCGATACCTCCCGCAAAACGGCGGCGCAGCACCCCTTTCGGCATCGGTAAGAAAGTGTACGTTCGCGCGGATAACCCCTGCTTCTGCGGCCCCCGGTGCCGCTGCCAGCAGCATTATACTGCGCGCGAACGCTGCGGCAACCAGGCAATTTGCAGGTTGAAAGATTCGCCCCCGCGGCGCGGGGCACGCAAACGCCGCCGGGGCGTATGATGATACGGAAGGAGATCTATGGGTTGGCCAGCGGCAGTTGCGGTTTTGTGCCTGGCGGCGCCGCTCTGCGCCGGCGGGTTGCGCGTGGGGACGTTCCGCGCCGATGCCTCGCCGGAACCGGGTGAGCCGAATATCTGGATCACTCCGGCCGCTAAGATCGAGGATCCCCTGTGGATCAAGGGCGTGGTGCTCGATGACGGCAGCTCGCGCTACGTGCTGGCGGCGCTGGACTGGTGCGGCGTGGGCGGCTCCACGCACAGGCTCTTTCGCGCCAAGATCGCCGAGGCCGCCGGGACCGATATTTCGCGCGTCGTGGTGCAATCCGTACACCAGCACACCGCGCCCTACATCGTGGGCGACGCCTACACCCTGCTGGAAGGCCTGCCTTCTCCCCCACTGCGCATGAGCGACGGGTATCTCGCGCGCCTGACAAGCCGGCTGGCGGCGGCCGTGCGCAAGGCCGCCGGCGAGATGCAGCCGTTCGACCGCGTCGGCACCTCGCGGGTGAAGGTCGAGCGGGTGGCCTCCGCGCGCCGCGTCTTTGCCGAGGGCAAGCTTCACACGCGTTACAGCAGCGGCGCCAAGGATCCCGCCATGGCCGCGTTGCCCGAGGGCGACATCGACCCGTACCTCCGCACCATCACGCTGGCCCAGGGAGACCGGCCCCTGGCGCGGCTGCACTTCTACGCCACCCATCCCCAGACCTTCTGCTGCGACGGGCGCGTCACCGCCGATTTCGTCGGCCGGGCACGCGAAGAGCGCGAACGCGCCGAAGGCGTCTTCCAGGTTTACTTCACCGGCTGCTCGGGCGACGTCACGGTAGGGAAGTACAACGACGGCGCTCCCGAAGCGCGGGAGGCGCTCGCCACGCGGCTCGAGCGCGCTCTGGCCGCCGCCGCGGGAGCCACCCGATTCGAGCCGGCCGGCTCGCTTCTCTGGCGGCACGTGCCTCTCAAACTCGAGAGCAAGCCCGCGCCTCCGCTCGAAGGCCTCACGGGGCAGAACGCCTACCGTACAGCCGTGGCCGCCGCCTTCGCGGCCCGCACCACGCCGCTCGACACCGCATCGCTCGCCATCGGACGCGTCTCCATGCTCTTTCTGCCGGGCGAGCCGGTGCTGGATTTTCAAAAGTACGCCCAGGAAACCGGGCGCGGCCGCTTCGTCGCGGTCGCCGGCTACGGCGATATCGCCCCCGGCTACCTGGTAACCGACCGGGACTACAC
>JAWLGN010000316.1:0-6199 GCA_041685075.1 Bryobacteraceae bacterium | reverse complement strand
AGGATGGTGCGGGCCCTGGCGCCCAGCGCGCGCAAGATGCCGATTTCGCTGCGGCGCTCCCGCACGTTGGTGTAGAAGACCAGCCCGACCCAGACGGCGCTCACCAGCAGCACCAGCGGCACCAAAATGGAGGAGAAGCGCTCCTGCTCGGCGCGCAGTTGTTGGCGGTTGCGCACCTCGGCCGCCAGGGCCTCGGCGGCCTCGCGGGAGGCGCGCTCCCGGGCTTCGGCGCGGGTGAGGACCTTCGACCCCTGCTCGATCACCTGCACGCCCGGCAGAACGGCCGCGACGTCGCGCCGCACGTTCGCCAGCTCATTGCCGGCGCAGAGGCACTTGAGCGCCAGCATGGCGTTGATGCGCCCCGGTTTCGCCAGCATCGCCTGCGCCTGCGCCAGGTCGATCCAGATAGAAATATCGTCCTTGGTGCCGCGTTCCTCGTTGCACTTGCTGACGGTGAACCGCTGCCCGAGGAGGGTAATGCGGTCCCCGGGCTTCAGCTTGAGACTTCTCGCCAGCTCATAACCCACGACGGCATGGCCCTTCTCGACCGCGGTGAGCATCGGCTCTTCGGCTTCGCGGAACAGGGTCGGGATTTCGCCGCGTGTCCCGATCAGAATGATGGTGCGCCGCTGTTCCGGCCACAGCACCCTTTCCTGGAGGCTGGGCAGCAGGTGCCGGATGGTTACGATCTTGGCCCCGGCCAGCCGGCTGGCGTAGCTCTCGGGCATGTAGGCGGAAACCGCGTCGTCCGCGTAGAAATCGGCGAGCTTCTGGTTTGCCGGAAGAATCAGCAGGTTGAACCCCAGGTTCTTCATGATCTTCCGGTAGTCGTCTTTGAGCAGCGCCATGCGCTCGCGGGTCTCCTGCTCCTTCCGCGCCACGATGCTTTCGGTGCGCAGGTCGTGGAGCCGCAGCATCGTCAGGGCGCCGGCCAGCACCGCCACCGCCAGGCTAATCGCCACCAGGCCCGAGATGAAGTTGGTTTTCCTGCGGGTGATCTCCTTGATTACCAGTTGCCAGACGGTCATCGTTTCGCCCTCACGGTCAGGAACAGGGAAAGCGCCGCCAGCGCTACCCCGGCGCCGCCGGCCAGATACAGCACGTTGCGCAGCAGGGGACTGTCCGCGGGTACCGGCGCGGGAGCCTTCACGGGCGCGGGTTCAGCCGGCAGGCGCCTGCACGCCGCCACCGGCGCCTCGGCGGGCTGTTCGGCCGGTTCGCGCTCAGGCTCCAGAAAAGCGCTCACGCCTGTCAGCGGCACCTCGGGATCTTTGACCATCTTTCCGCCAGCAGGGCGCGACCAGTCGGCCGCGATCAGCAGATCGGTGCCGGGGTTCAGAGCCTTAATCTCGCAGGAACACCAGGCCAGCATGGAATTGCAGGCGTCCCAGATGGTCTTTTCCTTGATCCCCTTGCCCACCAAGGCATAGAGCACGCGGCCGCGGCCGAAGACGGGAAAGGCGATGGGTTCATCGTAGTGGCGCAGATCGGGTTCCGACGCCAGCAGGGCGTTCACCAGCAGTCGCTCCTCCGGGTCGTCGCGCGCCACCTCCATCAGGCCGAAGCGCACGGGGTAGGTTTTGAAGTCCGTCACCTCGATGAGGTTGCCGTCGGCGTCGATACCGGTTTCGGGAACGCGCAACGTGGCGGAGGCGCGATCGAGTTCTCTCCGGAGCGTTTCGAGCGCGCGGCTGTCTTTCTCAGCCTGTCCGCTCTTCACCAGAATCCAGACCGCCACTTCGCCATCCAGCAGCCGCCTGGCGAGCTGTGCGCGGAGAGGCGAATGCAGGATGCTTCCGGCTCGCGCGGCGCTCAGCGGTCCCGACCATACCGCCTTGCGTATTCGCGAGTTCAGCGGGTAGTAGACCTCCACCCATGGAGAACCGGCAATGCCGCGCCGCCCGGCGAGCGCTTTGCCTTCGGGCGTCGAAACATCGACGTCCTGAAGCGAAAGGTTTGCGTGCCCGGGTTCGCGCAGCCGCGCCCAGGCTTCGGCCTGCTCCTGACCCCGGTGGTAGATCACAACCTGGTAGGGGTCGGCGGCCCATCGCTCCATGGCATAGCGAAAGACCGGCACGTTGCAGGCCCGCAGGGGTTCCGGCATCCCGTAGACGGCGATGCCCAGGATGATAGCGACAGCGCGCAGGCGCATATGGATTCTTCTCCCGCTCCAGCCTACACCAAGCCGCGGCTGCGGACTCCTGGGAGGGCGTTTGTGTAATCCCAATTGTATAACCGAATCAGGTCCGTTTCTCAGGGCAGCCGCACGAGCCGGCGTAACTCCTTGTACGCAACGGATTCGGGGTCCGTAGCGGCGTTGAGCCGGCGGCGCAGGGCGCGGTAGCGGTCCGCGATGGCGTTTTCCGACGCGGGAAAGCCGCGCCAGTACTCGTGCTGGAGACCCAGTTGCCCGGCCAGTTCCGCGGTGCGCGCGCGGCTGCCGCCGCCGAGCGCCGCCACCGCGATGGCCTTGGCGAACTGCTCCATGTACCAGCAATCGAGCGTAGTGAACTGGCCCTCCGGCAATCCCAGCCGCTCCCCGGTGGTGAAGACCATGTACTTCTGCCCCAGGGAGAAAGTCTGGGCCCCCATCCCCATCAGGGTACGCAGCGCATCCGCGATAACGACTTCGCCGCCCGTGGTGGCGCCACCCGCAGTGGCCCAGGCGGTGGCCGAGGCGCCCACCAGCGATTCGTTGTTCGCCAGTTCGAAGTAGCGGCGGATGAGATAGGACGACCCCTGCGCCCACGTCGAGCCCCCTACCACCAGCACGCGGGCATCGCGCAGCAGCGCGCGTGCTTTGACTGCATCCTCCACCGCCGGGGTGCCGTCCCAGAACGAGATGCGCAGCGGCAGCTTGTGCTCCGCAATCAGCCGCTCGAGCGAGAGATAGATCCCCAGGCCGGCGCGCAGCGCGTCGTGGCGGCCGGTGTACGGGCTGGGGGCGAAACACAGGAACCGCACTTCGGGATCTTCCGGCAGCGCCGCCGTGCCGGTGTTCACCGCCAGCACCTTGCCGCCGCTTTCGGCCACGCGCTCGAGCGGACGGCCGGCCGCCTTCTCCAGCCGCGGCAGCGCGGCCGCCGACGCTACCACGTAGTGGCGCTCGCCGCTGTTCCACCGTTGGGCGAATTCGGCGTCGTCGATGAATACGTCCGGGGCGCCCGGGGCGAAGGAGCCGTAGATGAGGTTCTGCACCCGCCCGTTCAACAGCAGCGCCGTGCGGTTGGCATAGAAGAAGACCGAGGAGAAGGCGTAGTACTGGTCGTCGACGATGAGGGTGCCCTCGGGTTGCTGGACCAGCGCCTCGGCCAGGGGGCGCGAACCCAGGTAGGGTTCGAAGACCTCCAGCGCCAGCCGTGCCGCGTGGAAGAACAGCGCCATCATCACCACCAGGCTGAGCAGCGCGCGGCGGCCCGTCCAGCGCCACGTTCCCACCGCGCCGGCCAGAAACGCCACTCCCGCCACCACCAGCGGCAGCCGCAGCCAGGCGAAGGAACGGATGGTCAAATCCGCGGCGTGGCCCAGGGAAAGGGTGTAGAGTTCCGGGTTTTGCTGCAGCGCCGCGCTGATGTCGCCGGATACCGGCACATCCCGCACCATCCACAGGATCGCCCCTACCGCCAGCGCCGCCAGGGTCGAAATGGCTCCCACCGCACGCGCGCCCCAGTCGACGAGCCTGCCCCCCGCCGCAATGCCCGCCCCCAGCAACAAGGCCAGCGCCGGGTAGGCCGGCATGGAATAGTATTCCTGGGTGGTCGAGAAGGTGAAGAACACCAGCACCACGCCCGCCCAGCAGAGCGCCATCAGACCGGTGCGGGCAGCGCGGTCCGTGCCGCGGAAACGGAGTCTCGCTATCGTCGCCAGGAAGGCGCTCCAGGGGAAAAGCCACACCAGGTGCAGCAGCCAGAACCACAGCCGCGGGACGGTGTTATAGTCCCGCGGGTAACGCCGGTTGAGGAAGCGCAGCACGTGCTCGTTGATGAAATAGAACCAGAAGAAGCCGCGGTATTGGCCGTGCTCGCTGCGCAGTGTGAAATCGAAATAGGGCGGGTTGCGCAGCGTGGCCAGCACGTGCCAGGGCGCGGCGATGGCCAGCATGACGAGCAGCCCGCTGCCGATGCGCATCTGGTGCCAGGTCTTGCGCCGGAACAGGTCGCCCGTCAAGGCCAGCCAGAAGAAGGCCGCGCCGGCGGGAAAGACCACCGCGATGAGTCCTTTGAGCAGCAGGCCCGTGCCCATCGCCGCCCACATGATGAGCGCCCAGAGGCGGGGGCGCGGCTCATGCTCGTCGAGCGCGCGCAGCAGCCCCCAGATGGCCAGGGTGATGGTGAGGGTGACCATCACGTCCGAGATCAGGATGCGGGTGAACAGAAACAGCCCCACGCAGGTAGCCGAGACCAGCCCGGCCCACATGCCGGCGCGCACCCCGTAAGCCCACGCACCGAAGCGCGCCACCACCCAGCAGAGCAATACGGCGGAGAGCGCCACGGGCAGGCGCGCGGCCCAGTCGTGCACCCCGAAGATCATGTAGCTCAGGGCGATCAGCCAGTACTTCAGGGGGGGCTTTTCGAGATACTTCACGCCGTCGAGCCGCGCCGTCACCCAGTCGCCCGAATCCAGCATGTTGCGCGCGATCTGCGCCTGCACGGCATCCACGTCGTCCATCAGCCCGGGCGGGCTGATCATGCCGCCCAGGAAGACCACCGCGGCGGCAGCCAGAACCAGTAACTGCCAGGTGCCGGAGCGGCCCGCCGCCCCGTCTTCGATATCCTGCATGGGTTTCCTTACTATCATCGCCGATCGGCTTCATAGTACGCATAATGCTCGTTTGCGCTCGCGGCACTGAAAGCGGATCGGGTAGAATTGTCCTCGACCCGGGGCCTTGGAGGAAGAGCCGCATGGCTGAAGACGCGGGATTCCTGAAGGAGCTGCGCCTCCGCGCGCACGCGAAACCGGAGGCGGCAGCACTGCTCGCGCCGGGGCGCGAAGCGCTGACCTACGGCGAGTTGTGGGGCCAGATCGATGCGCTGGCGAGCGCGTTGCGGTCCGCGGGGCTGCGGCGGAGCGACGCGGTCGCGGTAGTCATGCCGGATGGACCCGAGATGATTGCGCTCTGCCTGGGCGTAGTCGGGACTGCCGCCTGCGCCCCCCTCAATCCCGCGTTCAGCGAGCCCGAGTTCCAGTTCTACTTGCACGACTTCGGCGCGCGAGCGTTGATCGTCCAAACCGGACTGAGTCCGGCCGCCGAGTCCGCCGCCCGCTCGCTCGGCATCGAGGTCTGGAAGGCAACCGCCGCATCGGACCGTAAGGCGGGCGTGCCGGCGCTCGACTGCCCGTGCGCCTTGCGTGTCCGGGCAGGCGAACAGGCGGATGCCGGCGAGGCCGCGCTGCTGCTGCACACCTCGGCAACCACCGGCACCCCCCGGCTGGTGCCCCTGACGCACTCCAATCTGCAGGCCATGGCCGCGAACACCCGGAGCGTGCTGGGACTGGGTGAGAGCGACCGCTTCCTGAGCATGATGCCGCTGTTTCACCTCCAGGGACTCATGAGTTCAATGGCGCAGTTGCTCGCGGGCGGGGCGGTGATCAGCACCGCGGGCTTCGACCCGGAGAATTTCATGGCATGGCTTGAGGAGTTCCGTCCCACCTGGTACACGGCGGGACCGGCGCTTCATAGCTCCATCCTGCCCCTCGCTCAGCGCCACAAGGATGTCCTGCGCCGCTTCCCGTTGCGCTTCGTGCGCTCCATCGGCGCTCCGCTGCCGCCGGAGTTGCAGGCGCAACTGGAAGACGCGCTCGAGGCCCCCGTGTTAAACGGGTACGGCATGACCGAGACGGGTCTCGTCACCAGCAATTCACCGCTTCCGGAGCAGCGCAGGCATGGCTCGGTCGGGCGTGCTGTCGGGACGGAAATTGCCATCGTCGATGAAGCGGGAGACGAGCTGGCGCCGGGGAACGAGGGGCAGATCGCGGTGCGGGGGCCGGCGGTCATAGAAGGGTACCGCAACAATCCCGAGGCCAACCGCCTCGCCTTCAGAAACGGCTGGTTTCTGACGGGCGATCTCGGCCGGCTGGACAGCGACGGTTTCCTGTTCGTGACCGGCCGCCTCAAGGAGATCATCAACCGCGGAGGCGAGAAGATCCTGCCGGCGGAGGTGGACGAGGCGCTTCAGGCGCATTCGGCGGTAACGGAAGC
>JAWLGN010000315.1:0-6201 GCA_041685075.1 Bryobacteraceae bacterium | reverse complement strand
CGGCGACCGGCTGCGCGAGGTGTTGGAGGAAGTGCCGCGCGTGCGCAAAGACGCCGGATACCCGCCGCTGGTGACGCCCTCGAGCCAGATCGTGGGAACGCAGGCGGTCTTCAACGTGCTGACCGGCCGCTACAAAGTGCTCACCGGCGAGTTCGCCGATTTGATGCTGGGCTACTACGGCGCCACCATCGGGCAGAAGAACCCGGAAGTGGTCAAGCAGGCCAGTCTGCAAACCAAGAAGGAACCCATCACCACGCGGCCGGCGGACCTGCTCAAGCCGGAGTGGGACGAACTGCGGGCGCAGGCGCTGGCGCTGCCCTATTGCAACGGGAGCGACGAAGACGTGCTGACCTATGCCATGTTCCCACAGGTAGCGCCCAGGTTCTTCGCCTCGCGCGAAAAAGGACCCATCAACTTGAGCAAGGAGCCGCCCAAGGCTGCGGCCGCGGCCCCGGCGGGCAAGCCGGCGCCGGCCGCCAAGGGAAGGCTCGGCGAACCGATCACCTATACCGTCACCTACCGCGGGCGGCCGCACACGGTGACCGTAGCGCCGGGCGAGTAGCGGGGAAAAGGATATGGCGACCCAGGAGACGATTCAAGAGAAGATAGCGGAACTCAACCAGAAGCGCGAGCAGATCAAGGCGGGCGGCGGGCAGGAGCGGATCGACAAGCAGCACGCCGCCGGCAAGCTTACCGCGAGGGAGCGCGTCGACCGGCTGGTGGACGCCGGCAGCTTCCAGGAGATCGGCATGTTCGCCCGCCACCGCTCGGTGTTGTTCGGGATGGACAAAAAAGACCTGCCGGCCGATGGAGTCGTGACCGGCGCGGCCACCATGGATGGGCGGCTGATCCACCTCGCCAGCCAGGACTTCACCGTGGCGGGCGGAGCGGCGGGCGAGGTGCACAGCGACAAGATCGCCACCATGATGGACTATTCGCTGAAGACCGGCTCCCCGTTCGTATTCATTAACGACTCCGGCGGCGCGCGCGTGCAGGAGGGCATCGACAGCCTGGCGGGCTACGGACGCGTCTTCTACCGCAACGTGCAACTCTCCGGCGTGGTGCCGCAGATCTCCCTGATCTGCGGGCCGTGCGCGGGCGGCGCGGCCTACAGCCCGGCCCTGACCGATTTCATCATCCAGACCCGAAGCGCCCAGATGTTCATCACCGGGCCGTCGGTCATCAAGCAGGTGACCGGTGAGGTGGTGACCCCCCAGGAGTTGGGCGGACCGGTGGCGCAGATGACGTACTCCGGCGTGGTGCACTTCATCGCCGAGGACGACGAGGACGCCATCTACACCTGCCGGCGGTTGCTGAGCTTCCTGCCGTCGAACAACCTGGAGGACCCGCCGCAACTGCCGTTCGACGAGCGTCCCGAGCCGGACCCGGGCATGAACTCCCTGGTGCCGGAGGACCCCAAGACGGCCTACGACATGCGCAACGTCATCGCCGGGGTGCTCGATAACGGCGATTTCATGGAAGTCCAGCAGACCTACGCCGAAAACCTGCTGATCGGCTTCGGGCGCATCACCGGGCGGACCGTGGGGGTGGTGGCCAACCAGCCGAGCGCCATGGCCGGGGTGCTGGACATCAACGCTTCCGATAAGGCGGCGCGCTTCATTCGTTTCTGCAACGCCTTCAACATCCCGCTGGTGACGTTCGTGGACGTGCCGGGCTTCATGCCGGGTGTGCAGCAGGAGTACGGCGGCATCATCCGGCACGGCGCCAAGCTGCTGTTTGCGTGGTCGGCCGCCACGGTCCCCAAGATTACAGTGATCGTGCGGAAGGCCTACGGGGGCGCGTACCTGGCGATGTGCGGCAAGGATCTGGGGGCGGATCGCGTGCTCGCCTGGCCCACCGCCGAGATTGCGGTCATGGGCGCCGAGGGTGCCGTGGAAGTGGTCTTCCGGCGCGAGATTCAAAAGGCCGAGGATAAGGCCGCCCGCCGGAAGGAATTGATCGAGGAGTATCGGAAGGCCTTTGCCAATCCGTACGTAGCGGGGGCCCGCCGGCTGGTGGACGACGTTATCGAGCCGGCCGAGACGCGGCCGTACCTGGCGGCGGCGCTCGAAGCGCTGCATACCAAGCGCGAGCTGCGCCCGCCCAAGAAGCACGGCCTGATGCCCCTATAAGGAATCGATATGGGAAACGGAAACCGATTGCTGGCCCTGGTGGTGCCGCTGGCGGTGGGAGGAGGTTGGGCCGCGGGCGCCCTGACGGCCTGGTACCTGGTGCGCCGAGAAGTCGAGAAACTGCGTGCGGCGCTGGAACCGGCGCCCGCCCCCGCCCCTGCCCCGCCCCAGCAGGCGGCGGCAGTGGCGGCGCCCGCACCCGTCCCCGCTCCGGCGCCCGTGGCGGCGAAGGAAGCGGCAGTGAAGGAAGAAGAGGAGATTCCCGAAGAGGTCCTGATGGTGCTCTCGGCGGCGGTGGCGGCGTTCTTAGGCAAGCGGGCTCGCGTGCGGGCCGTGCGTGTGGTACGTCCCGGCCTGAGCGCCTGGGCGCAGCAGGGCCGCGTCTCTATCCAGGCGTCGCACAGGCTGGCGCGGCAGTGAGGTGAGAATTTGAAGCTGAAGATCACGGTGGACGGAAAAATCTACGAGGTGGAGGTGGAGGCCGAGGAGGAAACGCGCGCTCCCGCCACGGGCGGCTACGCGTACTACTCCCCGCGCGGTCCCGCGGCGGTGCCCGCGGCGCCGCCTCCCCCGCGTCCTACTCCGGCCGGGGCCGCCGCGCCCACGGCGGTAGCGGACGAAAGCAAGGTGTGCCGCAGCCCGGTTGCCGGCGTGGTGGTGCAGGTGAATACGCACGTCGGCCAGCAGATCAAGGTCAACGATCCGCTGCTGGTGCTGGAGGCGATGAAGATGGAAACGGCGGTCACCTCGCCGGTCGATGGCGTGGTGAAATCCGTCACGGTGGAACCGGGCGAAGGCGTCACAGTGGGCCAGGTGCTGGTCGAGTTCGAATAAGGGAGATACAACAGCCATGGATGCAACCGGGGTACCGGGGTTCCAGTTTGTCGATCACGTAGCGATCGCGGTGCGGCAGGGCGAGTTGGACGCTCAGGTGCGGGCCTACGAACTGCTGGGGTTCCGCGAAGTGCATCGCGAGGAGGTCTATGGCGGCGACCAGGTGCGGGAGGCGCTGTTACGCGTCGGCGACGGACCCAACCTGGTGCAGTTGCTCGAGCCGCTCACGCCCGATTCGCCCGTGCAGAAGCTCATCGACCGCAACGGCGGCCGCGGCGGGCTGGCGCACGTGGCCTTTCGTGTCGAGAGCGCGCAGGCGGCCTTCGACCACATGAAAGCTAACGGCTTCCGGTTGATTGACGCGGCGCCGCGCAAGGGCTCGCGCGGGACTACGGTGTTCTTCGTTCATCCGAAGTCGCGAGAGGATGCGCCGTTCGGCGTGCTGATCGAGATCGTGGAAGATCCGGGAGCCAACCAATGAGCGACAGGCTTCTCGAAGAGTTTCCCCCGGTTTCGACGGCCCAGTGGGAAGAAGTCATCCACAAGGACCTGAAAGGCGCCGATTACAACAAGAAGCTGGTGTGGCGGAGCGACGAAGGGATCGCGGTCAAGCCCTACTATCGCTCCGAAGACCTGGCCGGACTGGCGGTGGATGTAGCGCCGGGAGCGTTTCCCTACCGGCGCGGGGCCCGCGCTTCCAACCAGTGGCGCATCCGCGAGACGGTGCGGGCAACCGGTATCGAGGAGGCGCGGCAGCAGGCCGGCCAGGCGCTGGCCGCCGGAGCCGAAGAGATCGAATTCGTCATCGCGCCGGGCGGGCTGCAGCTTTCGAGCCCCGAGGACGTGGCGCGATTGACCGCGGATCTCGACTGCCCGGTGCATTTCGCCGCCGGGGCGCAGGCGGGCGCGCTGCTGCCGCTGCTGGCCCGGTCGCTGCCGCACAACCTGGAGGGATCGCTGGACTACGATCCCCTGCCCGAGGGCGAGACGCCCGACGCGGAGATCGGGATTCTGGCGGAGCGCGCTCCGGCTTTCCGGCCCGTGCTGGTGCGGGCGCACGCCTTCGGCGACGTCGGCGCCACCGCGGTCCAGGAGCTGGGCTACGGGCTGGCCGCGGCCATCGCCTACATGGAAGCGCTCACCGGGTTGGGCATGCCGGCTGCCAAGGCAGCCCGTGTCCTCGCCTTCGCCTTTTCCGCCGGCTCCAGTTTCTTCTTCGAAATCTCCAAGCTGCGCGCCGCGAGGCTCCTGTGGGCCCGCGCGGCCGAGGCGTTCGGCGTGCCAAAGGAAGACGCCCGCGCGGTGATCCATTCCCGCAGCTCCCTGTGGAACAAGACCATCTACGACCCCTACTCCAACCTGCTGCGCGGCACCACCGAGGCCATGTCGGCCGCCATGGGCGGCTGCGATTCTCTCTGGGTGGCGCCGTTCGACCTGGCGTACCGGGAAACGGAAGATTTCAGCCGCAGGCTGGCGCGCAACACGCAACTGATTCTCAAGCATGAGGCCTGGCTGGACCGCGCGGTGGATCCGGCCGGCGGCTCGTATTACGTCGAGGTGCTCACCGATGCGCTGGCGCGCGAAGCATGGCGCCTCATGCAGGAGGTGGAGAGCGCCGGCGGCTTCCGCAAGGCCTGGGCCGATGGCACCATCTCCGCGGCCATCGCGCGCTCCCGGACGAACAAGGAGGCCGCCGTCTCCTCGCGGCGCCGCACCATCGTGGGAACCAACCAGTACCCCGATGCGCAGGATCGCGCCCTCGAACGCCTGGCGCGCGAGCCGGAGGATCGCATTACCCCGCGCGCGGCGGAGGTCTTCGAAGAGATCCGGCTGCGCACGGAGCGTCATGCCGCCGCGGGCGGCCGCGTACCGGTCTTCCTGCTGATGGAAATCGGCAACCCGGTGATGCGGTCGGCGCGCTCGAACTTCAGCGCCAACCTGTTCCGCTGCGCGGGGTTTGACGTCCGCATCGAAACCTTTACCGATTCCGCCGCGGCGGCGGAACGCGCAGCCGCCGAAGGCGCCGATGCCGTGGTGCTGTGCAGTTCCGACGAGGAGTACCCGGAGATCGCGCGGGTGGTCTGCCCGCGTGCGCGCGTACCCGTGATCGTCGCGGGCTTCCCGAAAGATACCGTACCGGCGCTGCGCGAAGCCGGGGTGGCGGACTTCGTGCACGTGCGCGCCGATGCCGCCGAAACGTTGCGCGCCTGGCAGGAGCGCCTGGGAGTGAGCAGCAACCAATGAAGCCGGATTTCACCAAGATCGACTACCGGGCGGAAGCGGCGCCCGCCGCTCCCGCCGCGCCGCCGGCCGAAAGCGAATGGCTGGCCCCGGAACACATCCCGCTGCGGCCGTGGTTCACGCGCCAGGACCTGGAGAGTCTGGAGCACCTGGAGTACGCCGCCGGCATCCCGCCCTACCTGCGGGGGCCCTACTCCACGATGTACGCCATGCGGCCGTGGACCATCCGGCAGTACGCCGGCTTCTCCACCGCCGAGGAGTCGAACGCCTTCTACCGGCGCAACCTGGCCGCGGGACAGAAGGGTCTCTCGGTGGCCTTCGACCTGGCCACGCACCGCGGTTACGATTCGGACCATGAGCGCGTCGTCGGCGACGTGGGTAAGGCCGGGGTGGCCATTGATTCCGTCGAGGACATGAAGGTTCTCTTTGACGGGATCCCGCTCGACCGCATGTCCGTCTCGATGACGATGAACGGCGCCGTGCTCCCGGTGATGGCCTTTTACATCGTGGCCGCCGAGGAGCAGGGCGTGCCCCCGGAGAAGCTCAGCGGCACCATCCAGAACGACATCCTGAAAGAGTTCATGGTCCGCAACACGTACATCTATCCGCCGGAACCCTCCATGCGGATCATCGGCCACATCTTCCGCTACTGCGCGGAAAAGATGCCCCGCTTCAACTGCATCAGCGTGAGCGGCTATCACATGCAGGAAGCCGGGGCCACGGCCGACCTGGAGCTGGCCTATACGCTGGCCGACGGGCTGGATTACGTGCGCACCGGCATCGCCGCGGGCCTGGATATCGACAGCTTTGCGCCGCGCATCTCCTTCTTCTGGGACATCGGGATGAACTTCTTCATGGAGATGGCCAAGATGCGCGCGGCCCGGCTGCTGTGGGCTAAGATTGTCAGCGGCTTCAAGCCCAAGAACCCGAAGTCGCTGGCGCTGCGCACCCACAGCCAGACCTCCGGCTGGAGCCTCACCGCGCAGGACCCCTT
>JAWLGN010000314.1:0-6286 GCA_041685075.1 Bryobacteraceae bacterium | reverse complement strand
GCAGCGCGCCGAACTGGTGAACGCCGCGGTGGAGCGCTACCTCCGCCCCTTCCTCGCGGGCAAGCCCGCCGACCGCATCGACGATATCTGGCAGGCCTGCTACAACAGCTCCTACTGGCGCAACGGTCCGGTGCTCAACAACGCCATCAGCGGCGTGGACCAGGCGTTGTGGGACATCAAGGGCCGCCAGGCCGGCATGCCCGTCTACCAGTTGCTGGGCGGGAAGTGCCGCGAGGCGGCCGACTGCTACGGCCACGCCTCGGGCGCCGAAATTCCCCAGGTCATCGATGCCGCCCGCGGCTACATGGAGCGCGGCTTCCGCCACGTGCGGGTGCAGATCGGCGTCCCCGGCATGTCCGGCTACGGCGGGCGCGGAGCGGAGCGCCGCGTACCGGCGCTGCACGACGGCCCGGTCTACGAACCCGCGGTCTACATCCGGCGGGCACTCGAGATGTTCGAAGAGTGCCGCAAGCAACTGGGCGACGAAGTCGAACTGCTGCACGACGTCCACGAGCGCGTCTCCCCCATCCAGGGCGTGCAGTTCGCCAAAGACGTGGAGCGCTTCCGCCTCTTCTTTCTGGAAGACCCGCTCTCCCCGGAGGACATCGCCTGGTTCCGCCACATACGCCGGCAGTGCGCCACCCCCATCGCCATGGGGGAGCTGTTCAACAGCCCGCACGAATGGACGCCGCTCATCGCCGAGCGCCTGATCGACTACATGCGGATGCACGTCTCCCAGGTGGGCGGCGTGACCCCCTGCCGAAAAATCGCCGCCATGGGCGAAATCTTCGGTGTAAAGACCGCCTGGCACGGCCCCGGCGACGTCTCGCCCATCGGCCACGCCGCCAACGTGGCGCTGGACCTGGCCTGCTACAACTTCGGCGTGCAGGAGTATTCGTCCTTCAACGAGCGCACCCAGGAGGTCTTCCATGGCTGCCCGGTCATGAAGAACGGCTACCTCTACGCCAACGAGGCGCCCGGCTGGGGCATCGAGGTGGACGAAAAACAGGCGGCAAAGTATCCCTACGGCAGCTTTGAACGCGGGGAACGCTCCAGGTATAACGGCGGCTGGGGTGAGATCCGCCGCCGCGACGGCACGATCATCAAGCAATGAGTCGCCTTTCACCGGCTCGGCAGGTAAGCTGAAGGTAAGCCATGTACAAGGACGACGACAGCCGGAGCGCGCCACATCCAGCGCGGCTCCCTATGACCCGGAGTTCGCCGGCGATAGCGCACTCCGAGCGGCAGTCTGAGCGTGGCATCGCGGTGGACATCCCCGGCGCCCGCACCCTCCGGATCGACACTCTGTTGACGGATTACACCGGCACCCTCTCCTACGGCGGCGCAGCCACCGCGGAAGTCACCAGCCTGTTGCGGCAAGTGGCGGCAAGTATCGACATCCGGATCCTCACGGCCGATACCTTCGGCACGGCGGACCGCGAAATCGGCTTTTTGCCGCTGGAAGTCGTGAAGCTCGCCCCCGAAGCCCAGGACGAGCAGAAAGCGCGGTGCGCCGCGGAGTACGACCTCAGCCGCGCGGCGGCTTTCGGCAACGGCGCCAACGACCGGTTGATGTTGCGCGCGGTGCGCCAGGCCGGCGGGCTGGCGGTGGCGGTGGACAACGGCGAGGGATGCGCGGTGGCCGCCCTGCTGGAGGCCGAGGTCTTCGTCACCGGCGCCGCCAACGCGCTCCTGCTGTTGCTGGAACCGGACCGCCTGAAGGCCACTCTGCGGCGGTGAGGCGCTCGGCGCAGCCGCCGCCCGCGCGAGCGGGGGTAGAGCTGGGCCCGCCTACGGCGAGAGCCGGGAGAAGGAGACGCCGAAACGGAAGCTCCACAGGTGCAGGCCGTTGCCGGTCCGGTCGCGGAATTCTCCCCGGAAGGCCAGGTCCGGCCGCACCCAGTAGTTGACGCCGCCGCCGTAGTTGAACAGGTTGATGTGGCCGTCGCGGAACAGCGCCGAGTACCCCATGCTGACGAAAGGATCCAGGCGCGGCTCGCGCCCGTGGCGGATGTGATAGTAGCCGTTCAACGAGCCGATGCCCTGCACCGTGCTCCAGAAAAGCCCTGTGCTCGGTGCGGTGAAGCCGAGTTCGGGACCCACGGAAAACCCCCACCTGATGGGGATCTCGCCGCCGCCGTGCAGCCCGGCGATGAAGCCCGTGTTCCCTTCCTCGGTGCGCCCGCCGGCCTCCACCATCCAGTAGAAGTGCGGCCGCTGGGCGAGCGCCGTCGCGCAGCAGAACACCAGAATCACAACAGCCCGGGGCAGAGTCATCCTTTCCAGTGTACAGCCTCGGGAAGCATGGGGCCTGCCGGGCGATAAGCCGGTTTCTGTTCCCTTGCGGGCGGCAGTCATTCCTCTTGGCCGGACATTGCTGCCCGGCTCCAGCGACCTACCCGAGAGTCGAACGGAACGGGCCGCTCCTCCTCTCCTATTTGGTCTTGCTCCGCGTGGGGTTTGCCCTGCCGGCCGGATTGCTCCGCCCGCGGTGCGCTCTTACCGCACCATTTCACCCTTACCCGGTTACCCGGGCGGTATATTTTCTGTGGCACTTTCCGTAGAGAACCCGTCGCCAGGTTCTCCCCCGGCCGTTAGCCGGCACGCTGCCCTGTGGAGACCGGACTTTCCTCCCCCGTTTCCGGGAGCGACTGCCTGCCCGGCAGGCCTACCTTTCAGTTTCGCATTTCGAATGGGACAATACAAAATTCCCGGCGCAATCCGGGCGAAGAGCGTGAAAACGCCAGGGGCGCTGGAGGTATCCCGCCGATTTTCGCTATGATGACAATTGCATAGCGAAGTGCATTGCGAAGTGGGTCTAGGCTTCACACCGGGGTTTCATTTATCAGGCACTCATTCTTTACTGTTGAGGAGAAACTATGTTGCTGAAACGAATTGTTCTGGCAGCGGTTCTCACTCTCCTGGCCGGCGGACTGTTCGGCCAGGGGTTGACGACGACTGCATCGCCTACCGATTGGGAAGAAATCAACTTCGAATTCGATTCCGCCATCCTGTCGGACGGATACCCGAGCCTGCTACGCCTGGCCGAACTCCTGAAGGCGAATCCGGACTACCGTGTTCGGGTGGTGGGCCACACGGACTACGTAGGCAGCTCGATCTATAACAACAAACTGGCGCTCTCCCGCGCGAATGCCGTGCGGGATTTCCTGGTGAAGTACGGCGCTGCGGCCAACCAGATCACCACCAGCGGAGAGGGCAAGAACGCCCCCACCGCTCCCAACCAGACCAAGGAAGGGCGTTTCATGAACCGGCGCGTGGTCCTCACCGTCACCGACGGCCAGGGGCGCGTGGTCGGCGCCGGCGGCGTCGGCGATGCCATCGGCGCTTTCGACAAGGTTGCCAAAGCGCAGGAAGCCTGCTGCACCGACATCCTGAAGAGGCTGGAGAAGCTGGACGACATCCTGGCCGCCGAACAGTCGTTGAAAACCGAAAACGACCGGCTGCGCGATGAGCTGGCCGGCGTGCGCAAGGACCAGGCTGCCCTGCAACAGCAGGTGGCCACTTTGCCCGAGCCCGTCACCCAGCCGCAGGCCGCCGCTATCGCCAAGGCCGAGGGCGAGCGCGTGCTCGAGGAGCAGCAGCGGCGCAACCGCAAGTTCTCCCTGCTGGGCGTGAACATCGGGCCGACCTACGGCGACGGGCGCACCGGCGACTTCACCTTCTCCGGCAGCGGCCGCTACTTCTCGCCCTTCGGCGGCGACGGCACGCGCGCCGTGCAGGCCCAGGGCGAGTACATGTACTACCCCGGCCGCATGGAAGGCCAGTTCGACATCGGTCTCGTGAACCGCTGGCGCAACTTCCAGGCCGGCGCCTTCGGCAGCTTCAAGTACCTCAACCTCCGCGAATTCCAGAACGGCGGCTCCCTGGCGCAGGGCGCCCTCACGCTGGACTGGCTTTTCAGCCGCGGCAAAGTGGGGGTCTTCGGCACCAAGGGCTTCAAGTACAATGCCGTGCTGAACCGCGAACAAATCGGGCCCAACGCCTTCCTGGAGACCTTCGCGCGCATCGTCAACCAGGTGGGCGCCAGCGCCACCGTGGGGCTGGCCGGCGACACCTACCTGGAGGGTAACCTGGCTTATCTGCAGGCTCCCGGAGGGGGTGACCGCGCCGGGGCCAACCTGCGCTATGTCCACCCCATCAACGACTTCTTCGCCTTCACCGCGGAGGCCGGCCTGAACGAGACGCTGCTGAACTACCGCACCGCTCAGGCGGGCCGCGTGGTCTTCGGCGTGCAGATGGGCAACTTCCTGCGGCCGAAGGATTTCACGGCCGTGAAGCATCCCGTCCCGGTGGATGTCCCGCGCGTCCGCTACCAGTTGATGACCCGCAGGGTCGGCAACAGCTCGCCCGTGGCCGATGCCGGTCCCGACCAGATCGGCGTTGCGGCCGGCCAGGTTATCCTGAACGGCTCCGGCTCGCGCGATCCGGAAGGCGACGCCCTGACCTTCCAGTGGCAGCAGATCGCCGGTCCCGCGGTGGCCCTGTCGGGCGCCACTTCGCAGTCGGCCAGCTTCACCGCCGCGGCAAACCAGAGCTACAGCTTCCGGCTCACCGTCACCGACTCCCAGGGCTTCTCCGACACCGATACCGTGACGGTCAGCACGCAGGCCGCTGCCGCTACCCGTATCGCGAGCTTCACGGCGGAGCCGCGCAACCTGCGTCCGGGCGAATCCACGCGGCTGAACTGGCTGGTGGAGGGCGCCGAGTCCGTGACCATTTCGCCTGAACCGGGCGCCGTGGATCCGAACTCCGGCAACGTGGAGGTCACTCCATCCCAGACCACCACCTACACCCTGACCGCAACCGGTCCGGACGGCCAGCCGGTGACCGCCACCGTAGTGGTGACGGTAAGCGACGACGCCAACGTGCCGCGCATTCTGTCGTTCTCGTCGAACCCGCCGTACTCGACCGCGTCCGGCGCGCCGGTGACCTTGAGCTGGGCCACCGATAGCGCCACATCCGTGGTGATTACCGGCACGGGCGTTCCCGCCGGCACCTTGCCGCTGAACGGCAGCATCGTGGTGAACCCCATCACCAACTCGACCTACACGCTCACGGCGTACGGCCCCGAGGGCAGCGTCTCTTCGGTGCTGTATGTGTTCGTGAGGTAGCAACCAAGCCGGGTGGGTCCAGCACCCACCCGGCTCCTTTTCGTTCCTGGCAACCCTACCGCAGTGCTCCTGCCGCCGCCTTCAACATGGAGGGGCGTCCCACCCGCAGGCCTGTTCCGCGCACCACATCCAGCAGCCAGATACTCCACGCCAGCAGACTGACCCTCCAGTCCCTGCATCGTCTGGATATCCACATCTTAAAAACGTATAATATTCGGCGCGTTAGGGCTTTCTTGCAGGCCCTATGAAAGGAACTCTTGCTCGCATGTTTGCCGTACTGATGTGTTCCGCCGGGATTGTCGCCGGTGTGATCGCCGCGTGGCTATACAATCGGTCCGCGTACGCGGTGCTCGTCGAGCGCTTGGCTGAGCGGGACCGCCAGATCCAGAAGGCGGATGTTGATATCAAGGCAGCCAAGGCGCAAATCGAGGTCCTCCTAGCCGAGATCACGGTCTTGAAGACCAAGACGGCCGAACTGTGCGCCACGCTGGAGCAGGAGCGCAAGGCAGCCGAGGAGCGGATTGCTACGGCACAGGAAACGGCGGCGGCCAGTCTGGCAGCCTTTCAGGAGGCTGCCAACGAAAGGTTCGCCGCTGCGGAAAAGGCGGCTGCCGACCAGTTGGCCGCGGTCCAGACCACCGCGGACGAGCGATTGGCGGAGCGCGATCGACAACTCCAGCAAGAGGAGGCGGATTTAAAAGCTGCCCGCAGTCAAATTCAGGCGCTTCAAAACGAGAACACGACCCTGAGCGCCAAGTCAGCCGAACTGACCGCCACGCTGGCACAGGAGCGCAAGTCGGCTGAGGAAAGGCTGGCAACAGTGCAGCAGACGGCAGCAACCCGCCAAGCCGACTTAGAGCGGGCGGCAAGCGAACGGCTCGCCGCTGCGGCGGAAAAGCTCGACGCCGCCGAAAAGGCTGCGGCAAAGCGTTTTGAGGCCGCGGAAAAGGCGGCGGCCGACCGGTTAGCGACAGTTCAGGCAGCCGCGGATGAGCGGTTGGCCCTGGCGGAAAAAGCCGCACAGGAAAAGCTGGCACTGTTAGAGGACGCCCGGCTGAAGCTCTCCGATGCCTTCCAGGCCCTTTCTGCTGAGGCACTCAAGAGCAACAACCAGACGTTCCTGCAACTCGCACAGCAAACCCTCGAGAAGCACC
>JAWLGN010000313.1:0-6338 GCA_041685075.1 Bryobacteraceae bacterium | reverse complement strand
ACCGATCGCCTTGAGATTGCGGATCCAGGTCTGGCGCAGACCGGGAGCGTCCTTGATGTCCCCGAAGACCAGAACGTAGGGGATGCGGGCGGCGGCGGCCTGCTCGATGCGGCGCCGGTAAACCGTGAGGGCGTCGGGAGCTTCCACGTAGGTGACGGCGAACATCATGACCGGCTCGAGGCCGGCGCCGCGCGTGCGCCTGGCGAGTTCGCTTGCCGCCGAGGCGGGAGCATCCGGTTCGAGCAGCGCGATGCGCTTGCCTTCCTTGCCCTGGTAAGGCCCCCAGGCGACGTAGCGATAGCCGGCCGAGGCGATACCGGAAAGGGCACGCTCGAAGGGAGCGTTGCCGTAGGGCAGGGTCATGCAGGCGATCTGGAATTCCGTAGCGCCGGCGGGGGCGAAGGCACGCGCTCCGGCCGCGGCGGCGGTCGAGGCCAACAGCCCGCGGCGGGTCATCTGGTGGTTCCGCATAAGGCCGATCTTACCGCAACCAGGACTCGTGCGCGGGCGCACAACGGGGAGCGCTTCCCGCTGTGACCTTTCACCCGAAACGGCCCGGTTTGGAGTATCCTTGATCCCAGACGGGGTCTTCTGAATGCACGACAAAGGGCTGCCGCAATGCGCAGTCCGGAAAACGGCGCTCAGGCCCTTGGAGCGATGCTCACGGGTCTGAAGGCCGGGGTGTGCCCGTCGGTTCGCCATTAGGCGAGCGGTTTCAGCAGTCGGTAGTCGGCAGTGAAAAACGAGGAACCATATATGAGGCGACTTGCCTTGCGAGTGACCTGCTTTTCAGTGTTTCTGACCTTCGCCCTGGGCACCGGTGCGTTTGCCCAGGATCCGCGCGGCTCCATCACCGGCACGGTGCGGGATTCATCGGACGCGGCCATCCCCGGAGTGTCCGTGCGGGCTGTCAATGCGGAGACCGGGGTGGCGGCTTCGGCGGCCACCAATGCCGCCGGCAGTTACCAGATACCGTTCTTACAGCCCGGCGTGTACCGTATTACCGCGGAAGTGACGGGCTTCAAGCGGTTTGTCCGGGATAAGATCGAGGTTCGGGTTGGTGAAACCGTCGATCTTCCGATCCAACTGGAGATCGGCGCGGTAAGCGAAACCATCGAGGTGACCGCTTCCACGCCGCTGCTCGACACCACCACCTCATCGCTCGGCCAGGTTATCGACCAGCGCCGCATTTTGGACTTGCCCCAGCGCGGCGGCACCCCCATGGAGCTTACGCTCCTGACCCCTGGAGTGGTCAACTCCACGGACATGCGGCTGCGCAAGGCCATGTCGCCGGAGGCCGTTTCCCAGATCTCCACCGACGGCTCCGGGACCTACAACAACGAGTTCCAGATCGACGGCATCAACAACATGGCGGCGGACCGCGGTCGCGGCTACGGCCGCATCGCCTTCAGCCCGCCCTCCGGGGCCGTGCGCGAGTTCAAGATGCAGACCACGGCCTACGACGCTTCGATCGGCCACACCATGGGATCGGTGGTCAACGTGAGCACCACCAGCGGCACCAACGAGCTGCACGGTGAAGTGCACTACACCCTGCGGCACAGCAGCCTGGACGCGCCCAACTTCTTCACCAACAAGGCCGGCGTCACCGAGCGCAACATCTACCAGGACCACCGTTCGGGCGGCTCCGCCGGCGGCCCCCTGGTGCTGCCCAACCTCTACAACGGCAGGAACCGCACCTTCTGGTTCTATGTCTTCGAGGACAACCGCTTCGGCGTGCCGCGCGCCAACACCAGCACGGTGCCGACGGCGGCGGAGCGCGCGGGAGACTTCTCCGCGCTGCTGGCTATCAACAGCTCCTACCAGATCTACGACCCCTTCAGCACGGTGCCCTCGGGCAGCGGGCGCTTCCGGCGCCAGCCGATCCCCGGCAACGTGATTCCCTCCAGCATGCTCGACCCGGTGGGGCTGAAACTGGCGGCGCTCTATCCGCTGCCCAACCAGCAGGGCACGGTGGACGGGCGCAACAACTTCTTCCTGGCGAATAAGGCCATCCAGAAAACCTCCCAGCACATGCTGCGGCTGGATCACGCTTTCAGCGAGAACCACCGCGCGTTTCTGCGGGCGCACTACGACTTCTGGAAGGAGAACAAGAACGAGACCTTCGGCACGGGCATCCAGGGGCTGTTCTCGAACCGGCCGAACCGCGGCATCGCGCTCGACGACGTGATCGTCATCAACCCCATGCTGGTGCTCAACCTGCGCTACGGACTCTCGAGCACGAAGTGGTGGGAGTACCGCCGCTCGCGCGGCTACGACCTGGCCAGCCTGGGCTTCTCTCCCGAGCTGCTCGCGCTGACTACCGAAGAATCCCCCATCCCTCGCCTGCAAGTGGGCGCGTTCACGGCGATTTCCAACTGGGAGAACGGCGACGGCGTGAACTCCAGCATCACCCACACGCTCTCGGCCAACGTGACCCGGCTACAGGGCCGGCACGCCATGAAGTTCGGCGCCGAGTACCGGCTGGAGCGGAGCTTCAACGACCGCCATCCCACCGCCATCGTGCCGACTTACTCCTTCGGGACCACCTATACCCGGGGGCCGCTGGATAACTCCCCGGCAGCCACCATCGGGCAGGACCTGGCCACCATGCTGTTCGGCATTCCGGACGGCTCCATGGACCGCTCCGCCAGTTCCGCGCTGCAGGACCACTTCTTCGGCATCTACTTCCACGACGACCTGCGGCTGACCTCCAGGCTGACCCTGAACCTGGGGCTGCGCTGGGAGTACGAGAGCCCCGTTACGGAGCGGTACAACCGCTTCGCTTCGGCCTTCGATCCCACGCCGGCGAATCCCATCGAGGCGCAGGCCAGGGCGAACTATGCGGCCGCCCCCATTCCGGAACTCTCGCCGGAGCAGTTCCGCGTACTGGGCGGGCTGACCTGGGTCAACCAGGGCGGCATCGGACGCAGCCCGTTCCTGAGCGAGAAGAAGGCCTTCATGCCGCGCGTCGGGCTGGCCTACCAGATCAACGACAAGACCACCCTGCGCGGCGGCTACGGCATCTTCTACACGGTGAACGGCATCTTCGCCACCGTGCCCATCCAGACGGGCTTTTCGCAGGGAACCCCCATCCAGGCCTCGCTCGACAACGGCCAGACCTACGTGGCCACCACGGCCCACCCGTTCCCCAACGGGCTGCGGGCGCCGCTGGGGCCGGCCGGCGGGCTGGTCACCAACCTGGGGCAGGCCATCGACTTCCACAATCCCAACCGGCCGCGGTCGTACTCGCAGCGCTGGTCGGTCGGGGTGCAGCGCATGCTGCCGGCGGATTTCGTGGTGGACGTCTCCTACGTGGGCAGCCGCGGCACCCGGCTGCCGGTTGATCGCAACTACAACTCGACTCCGGCCTCGTACCTGAGCACCAGTCCCGTACGCGACCAGGCCACCATCGATTACCTGAGCGCCACCTTCCCCAGCCCGTTCTTCGGCATCGACCCGATCTTCGGCCGGAACATCTCGCGCGGCAACCTGCTGAAGCCCTATCCGCACTTTGGCAACATCACCAGCGACGATCCGGCGGGCTATTCCTGGTACCACTCCATGCAACTGCGCTCGGAGAAGCGCTTCTCGCACGGCTTCACGCTGCAACTGGCCTATACCTGGTCGAAGTCCATGGAAGCGGTGCAGTTCCTGAACGCCACCGATCCGATGCCCTATGAGAGCCTCTCGACCCTGGACCGGCCGCACCGCATCGCGGGCAGCGGGGTGTGGGAGCTGCCGTTCGGTAAGGGCCGCCGCTTCGGTTCCAACCTGCCCACGGCCGTCGACATGGTGCTCGGCGGCTGGCAGCTCGGGGCCGTCATGACCCGCCAGAGCGGCGCTCCGTTGAACTGGGGCAACATCCTGTTCGTGGGCGATATTCACAACGTCGCCCTCTCCGGTTCGGAACGGCACGCGGACCGCTGGTTCAACACCGAGGCGGGCTTCAATCGCGTGAACAACCAGCAGCTTGGCAGCAATCTCCGGGCGTTTCCGCTGCGGTTCAGCGGAATCCGCGGCGACGATCAACGGAGCTGGGACTTCTCCATCGTGAAGAAGTTCTCCATCACGGAGCGTACCCGGCTGCAGTTCCGGGCCGACGTTTACAACGCCTGGAACCAGACCAACTTCGGCAACCCGAACGTGGCGCCCACCAACAGCGCCTTCGGCCGGATCACCAGTACCGCCGGAGACGCGCGCAACTGGCAGCTCGGGCTGAAGCTGTCTTTCTAGCCTGAGGGAGTGTGTAGCCGCGGCTCGAGAGGGCCGCGGCTACAAGCCGTTAGCCTTTCTTCGGGGCGGCAAGGGCGGCCTGCAAACCGGCAACCACCGTTTCCAGGTATTCGCGCGCGTTGCGGGCCAACCGGTCGACGCCCTCCGGCGAAGAAGGCCGCGGCACGTAGGGTTCGGTGATGGTCTCGAAGGCCAGCGGCATTTTCAGGCCGGTCTGCGCCACCGGGGCCAGCAGTTTGTAATGGTCGATCTCGCCGAAGCCGGGACCACAAGAGGCGCGTTGGGGGAAGCCGCGGTAGTCCTTGATGGCGAAGCCGCGAATGTGCCGGGCGGCTCGCTGGGCGTCGGGGATGGGATCGGCGCCGGCGTACCAGGCGTTGTTGCCGGCATCGAAGAACATCTTGATGCCTTCATCGGCCACCGCCTCGACGATCTCCGCGCACATGGTGCCGGTGGCGGTAGTGCCGCCGTGCTGTTTGATGGCCACGGTGACGCCGGCGCCGCGGGCCATGGGGCCGATGGCTTTCAGGTTGCGGATCCAGGTGTCCCGCATATCCTTCCGGGTATTCCCGAACGCCAGAATGTAAGGGATACGGGCGGCGACGGCCTGTTCGATGCGGCTGCGGAAGTCCTTGAGCGCCTCGGGGGCCTCCACGTAGGTGACGGCAAACATCATGACCGGCTCGAGGCCCGCGTCGCGCGTGCGGGCGGCGAGTTGGCGGGCGGCCGAAGCGGGGGCGCCCGGCTCCAGCAGCGGGGCGCGCTTGCCGTCAATGCCTTGGTAGGGTCCCCAGGCGACGTAGCGGTATCCAGCCGAGGCGATGCCGGAGAGGGCCCGTTCGAAGGGAGCGTTCCCGTAGGGCAGGGTCATACAGGCAATCTGGAACTCTGTGGGCGCCGCCGGAGCAAAGGCACGCGCGCCGGCCGCGGCGGCGGCCGAAACCAGCAACCCGCGGCGGGTCATTTGAATATTCGGCATATCGCCGATCTTATCGCAACGCACCGCCCGTCAGGCGAGGCCCTCTACCCGGCGGCTGCGCTTCACCCAGCGATAGATCGAGAGGGCGCTCCCAACCACCGCCAGAACCACCAGCGCGATTACGGTAATCTGCGCGGCGGGGTGCTCCGCCAAAGCGAGAATGCGGCTGCCGAACCAGAGCGCCAGCAGTCCCATGGCCAGAAACCGCACCCCGCGAGACACCCCCACGATGACCAGCAGCTTGCGGCGGGGATATTGCAACGCCGAAGCGGCCATCAGAAAGGGCGAGTAGGGAAAGGGAGGCGGCGCCAGGCAGGCCACCGCAATGGCCGGCCCGCCGTGCGCGGAGATCTTCTGCTTGAGATAGTCCAGGCGCCGGGGAGGCAGGTGGCGGGCCAGGCCGCTCTCGCCGCTCCTGCGGAACAGCAGGTCGATGAGGTAAGCGCCGGCTACCGATCCGGCGGCCGACATGAGGGTGTAGTAGAGCAACAGATCGCTGCGGCGCGCCGTGAGCGCCACCATCAGGAGATCGTGGCCGAAGGGCACGAAAACCAGGGAGGTCACGATTCCGGCGCCCAGCAGCCCGAAACCGCCCAGGGCGATGAAGAAGGCGAACAACTCCCTGGCGAACTGTTCCAAGCGAATGCCCCGCTCAAGCTCCAGCCAAACAGTACACGTTGTGCGCCAAAGCTTTCCGGGGAGGCGCGGACGGTGGACGGAAGCGCACAGACGGCGCCCCGGCCGCCGCGCCCATAATTGAGGGAGGAGGTGGCCATGGGCCCCCAACCGAACTTTACCCGTATCCCCTTGCAGGTGGGAAGCGAACTGCGCATCACCAACGACGGCGAGGTGCGACTGGCCAATCCCACCGTGACCCTCGAGCCGGCCCTGGATGCCGCCGACGCCGTGCTGGACTACCGCTTCGACGAGCAGGCCGGGGAACACGTGCTCCGGTTGGTGGAGCCTGCCGCGCTGCGCTCCTCGCGGGGACGATAGCCCGCGCAGCCGGCGGGGCGACCGGACGCTACAGCCTGCGGGCCAGCCAGCCGATGGGTTGAGGGTGGCCGGCCCGCTCTACAGTATCTTTCGATTTATCTTTCACTTAAGAGTTCTGGGCCGGGGTGCG
>JAWLGN010000312.1:0-6349 GCA_041685075.1 Bryobacteraceae bacterium | reverse complement strand
CCTTCGAGGAAGCGCTCGGCCACCGCCAGGTATTGGCGGGCGCGCGCGCCGTAAGGCTCGGGTTCGCCGTGAAGGACGAGGCCGCAGACCGCGACGGAGTTCAGCGCCATGTAGGTGTAGTTGTGGTTGATATCCGCGCCGCCGCTTTCGAGGAAGCGCATGGAGTCGTCGCAGGTGGCTGCGATGTTCTTGAGCGCGGCGGTGCGGTCGGACGGGGAGAGGCCGTGGTAGGTCCAGTCGTAGGCCATGGCCATTTCGGCGCCGGCAAGGAAGCCGCTGACGTCGTGGCGCCGATAAGAGTAGGTGTGGTTCTGGAGATGCTCCCGCACGGCGGCGAGGTCGGCGGCATCGCCGGCTTCGAGGTACCGGGCGGCGCGCTCGACGATACCCGCGAGGCCGCGGAAAGCCGCGGGGGTGCGCCAGCCCGCGTACGCGGCATCGTCCATGCGGGCGCGCAGTTCGGAGATGGTGATGCCTTCACCGGCGGTGGCATTATCGGCCCGCACATAGACGCGCGGGTGAACGGTCGAGATGGTAGCTAGTACCAAAGCGAGCAGCATAGGGTCTCTGGGGCGTACACCCCATAGTACTATCGAGACTTGAATAGCCGGTATTCGAGGGCAATTGTTGAATGATCGATATTCATAGCCATATTCTGCCGGGCCTGGACGACGGGCCGGAGAGCATGGAGACGGCCGTTGCGATGGCCGCGATGGCGGCGCGCGGGGGCACTACCGAAATCGTCGCCACGCCGCATGCCAGCCCGGCGTATACGTACGATCCCGAGGTGGTGGAGCAAAAGATCGCCGAGTTGCAGGAGGCCAGCAGCATCCGGATTCACAGGGGGTGCGATCTGCACCTCAGCCTGCAAAACATCCAGGAGGCGCTGCGCGACCCGGCGCGGTACGCGATCAACGGGCTGCGGTACGTGCTGGTGGAGCTGCCGGAGTTTTTCCACGCGCCGAGCATGGACGAAGTGTTCCGGCGGATGCGCGACGCCGGAATGAGCCCCATCATCACGCATCCGGAGCGCCACCCGCTGCTGCAGGTACAAGAGGAGATCGTGGCGGGGTGGGTGGAAACCGGGTGCTACGTGCAGGTGACCGGGCAGAGCCTGACCGGGGGGTTCGGCCGCATGGCGCGGCGGTCGGCGGAGCGGCTGCTGCGGAGCGGGCTGGTCGACTTCATCGCCAGCGACGGGCACGACGTAAAGCGGCGTCCGCCGGTGCTGGACACCGTGTACAGGCAGGTGGAGGCGGAGTACGGCGACGAGTGCGCGCACCGGCTGCTGGCGGCGAACCCGGGGGCGGCGGTGAGGGGGGAAGAGTTGCACGGCTGAAATCCCCCCGCCATCGCGAGGTGGATCAAGGAGCCGCAAGGCGCTCTAACGCGGGGATGAGTTGGGTCAGCAGGTCGTAGCGGTTCAGGCGGATGCCCAGGGCCCCGCCGCCGGGGTGGATCTCGACGAAATCGGTGGGCGGCGTGAGACCGAAGCGGCGGTAGAAGGCGAGGCGGATAAAGCGTTTGACTTCGGCGGGGGCGGCTTTCTCCGTATCGATGTGTACCTGAAAGTAATCGCCCTGCCCGGCGGCGTTGACGCGAACGGCGATGGCGTCGTCGCCGAAGGCGCGCTTGAGCATGGCTTCCGCCAGGTCCACGAGAGCCAGCCCGCGGAAGAAGTTGCCGCCCTCGAGGAGGTGGAACTCGGGGGGATTTTCGGGGGAGAGGGACTCGTCGTCGAGGCCCCGGTTGAAGTCGAAGGGCACGGCGCCGTGGCGCTCGAGCCAGAGGTTCATGCGGTCGGGGCCGGTGGCGGCGGATTCCCAGGGAAGTTCGGACTCCATTTCTTCGCGCGAGGGGAGGGCGGCGGGGTCGATTTCGACCGAGCGGTCGCCGCGCTGCGAGCGGGTGACGTATTCGATCCAGTGAGCCGGGTGGTGAACCAGGTAGAAGTTCTTGGCGACTTCGGCGAACAGGTAGGCCACCATGGCGCGGAGGGGCACGCCGGGGGCGCCGAAGATGACGGGGTCGCGCCAGCCGGCAAACAGGGCGGGCTGGCCGGTGCGGCAGCGCAGGTCCTCGACCGAGGCGCACAGCGGCAGGCGGCGAAGCACGGAGCAAATCCAGGCGCGGCTTTCACGCGTAAGGAGGCCGTCGTCGAGGAGGTCCTGCTCTATGTGCTTGAAAAAATCGGTATCGGGCGAGAGGTCCGTGAGAATGGCGGCGATTTCCGCGGCTTTGCCGGTCATCTTGCGGGTTTCACCGGTGGTGAGGGGCCCCGCCGTCGAGACCGGGCGTTCGGCGTAGGCGCCCCAGGACCAGCGCCAGGCGGCGCGGTCGCGGTCGACGCTGTAAGGAAAGACGATCTGGAAGCGGCCGTCGGGGAGGGGGTGGGTGGCGAGGATGTGGTAATTGTCCCGGGGGTTCGAGGAGATGAGGGCGCCCTGGCCGGCGACGCCTTTCTGCTCGGTAGCCTGGTCCAGAGAGCCTGCCCGGACGCCGGTGCCGTATTCGGCCTGGCAGGCAAGGTGAACCAGCAGATCCGGCGGAATGCCGAGTTCGTAGAGGGCGTTGATAGCGTTCTTGGCGGCCACGGTAACGGCCGAGGAACTGGAAAATCCCCCCTGGGGGATGGAGCCGGTCGAAACGAGGTGGAGGCCCTTGAAGTTGCCCTTACCCAGGTGCTTCTGGACGCGGGCGCCAATGGTGCCGGTGCGGAGGGTGCGGAGGGAGGCGATCGTGTTTCCAATTAAGGCGAAGGGGCGCCGCATCGATCCCCCGATCCAGAGGGAAGGCGGGGGCAAGGGAAGGCCGGCGGCGCGGCGCCGCTCGAGTTCCTCGTCGCTGAAGTAGCCCAGCGAAAGGAGGAGGGACTCGCTCATGCGCGTGCCGAATGCCTCGTAGGAGTGGAGGTCCGAGACATCGTCCCCGGGATACATGGCTTCGGTGTCGGAGGGGACGAAATCGACGGATTCGCGGTAGCGCGCTTCGAGGGGGAAGAGGGCGATGCGGCCGTCGGCGGCCTCCTGGGCCAGGATCACGATCTGTTCGGTGCCGGAGCGGCTGCCGGCGCCAATGGGGGTCTGCCAGGCGGGGCCATAGAACCGTACCATGTCGGGGTGCATGAAGGCGAGGCGCAGACGTCCGCCGGAGATGCCGATCGAGACCGGACGGGCCGGGTCGAAAGGAAGCTTTTCGCGGGCCACCGCGAGGGCGACCTCCGAGAGCTGCCGGGCGATGGAGGCGGTTTGAGCAGGCGGGCGTCCGGCGGCGATGGCGCGGGCGGCGTTTTCGACTTCGAGTTCCTCCGGGAAGAGTAGGGCGCGGTTCGAGGCCAGGATGCCTTCCAGAAGCGCGAGGTCCATGGGCCGCGTGACATCGGCGCAGAGGAGGTCGTATTCCGGGTCGGTGACGTTGGTGGTGAGGGTGCGGATTTCGCCGTTTTCGCGGCTGATGGCTTCCACGATATCGGTGATATAGAACTGGCCCTGGGCGTTGTCGTTCGTGAGGGGGAGGAGGTGGCGGTAGAGGGTGGCGGCGCGGATGAGGTAGAGGGGGCAGTTGGCCTCCGTGATATCCAGCAGGGCATCGCGGGCGGCGCCTTCGAAGCGGGCGCGGATATCGCGCTCTTCGATGATGCTGAGGACGCGGCCGTCTTCGCCGCGAACCACCCGGCCTTTGCCGCTATTGCGGGGAGGTTCGTATCGCGCCGCGAGGAAGGTGAGGGCGGCCTCCCGGGGGCCGGCGGTGTGAATCTCGTAGAGCATACGGAAGACACGGGAGGGCACGATGCGGTCGCCCATCCCGATGAACAGGAGGGGATTTTGTTCGAGGAGGGCGGAGACGGAAAAGGCCTCGAAAGCGGCAAGGGCGGTGCCTCCGGCGGGGTTGGTGGAGAGCACGTAGATGTTATCGGCGCCGAGCGCGGCGGCGACGTCGGCGGAGCGATAGCCGACCAGGCACACCACCGGTGAGGGGGTGAAGCGGCGGAAGGCGTTGATCGAGTGGCGGGCGAGGGGAATGCCGTGGACCGGCTGGATGCACTTGGGATCCTGGCCGAAGCGAGTGCCCTTACCGGCGGCGAGGAGAACGAGAACAGGGGCTTCCGCGGTGACGCCGCCGTAGCAGCCCAGGGCGGCAGGGTCGACGATGCGGTCCGGCGACGGGCGGACGGCATCGCGGAGCGGCGTCGCGGGTTGGGATGCGGGCTGAGTGGTCATGGGTTCTGCATGTGCTCCTGAGTAATATTGTGAGGGATTTTACAGCCGGATGGGGCAGAGTGCATCGGACTCGGCTTGGCAATGGGGCCGCCGGCCGGGAGCGGGCTGCCAACCGGTGCTCCGTCCCGCCCCGTACCGGGAACCGCCAGGGGTGGACCGAGACGTGTCAAGCACCACAATTTGGAACCGAATTCGTGCGCGAAAACACTTACCCAAATCGCGGCATCAGGTGACAATCGCTTGATCGGCAATTCGGATTTCAGACGCCCATTTGCCCGAAAGGAAAAATGCATGTCGAAAATCGCGTTCTCCGTATGCACCCTGATGCTGTGCGCCGGCCTCGCCGAAGCGCAGGAGCGCAGCACGAATTATAAACTCTCCGGCCAATTCGCGGAGGTCTTGATCAACGCCGGCGGCAGCAATTACTATACCGTCATCCTCGAGCCGGTGGAGATGGCGGACGGGACCCGGGGTTACCTGGTTTCCTGGGGAGCATTCGGCCAGTTCTCGTACGATATTTACGGACTGGCCCCGTTTTCGGCGGTGAAAATTATCGGCACCGATGCCGTGGAGATTGATATCGATATCCCCAAGCTGCTCCAAACCTACCGCAGAGCCGCCTGGTACTGGGACCCGGTTAACGGATACCAGGAATTCACACCGCCCTCCGCGCCGATTCGCGGCGTCATGAGAATACCTGCCGAGCGCCGCTGCGCCGAGACCCGCACCACCGGCGCGAGCGTCACCCAGACCTGGAACGGCCCGGAGTCCCGAACCACCAGCTTCCACGGCACCAAGGTCTCTCAGAGTTGCGCCGTCTTCACCGGAACCCTCATCGACACGCAAATCTCCTGGCCGCTCGCCGGGGACGTCACCAGCGTCGACGGCACCATCACGATTAGCAACGGCATCCTGAGGGTGTCCACGGCGACGCAACCCTGAACGAGAGCCCCGTGGCCGGCTTGGCAGCCGCCGGCCACGGGTCTATCTGGTTCTCTCCTTGCCGATTCAGGCACCCCGCCTAAAACAGCGCCTTGAGGCCGAACTGGATAATGCGGGGATCGAGAGCCGACGTGATCCGTCCAAATTGATTCGACGATTGTGTGCTGGCCGGCGAATTCAGATTCACGTTATTGAACACATTGAAGAACTCGCCGCGAAATTGGACCGTGATTTTTTCCGTTATTGCCGTGTTTTTGAGTACCCCGAGGTCGGTGTTGAAGAAGCTCGGTCCACTGAGAATACTCTTGCCGGAGTTGCCGAAGGTACCGATCGCGTTCGGAACGAACTTCGAGGTGTCGAAGTAGCGGTCGATGATCTCGGCACGAGGCCTGTCACCGCTTAGTTTCGCCGTCCCGCCCAGGAAGTCGGCACGATCGCGGCCCACGCCGGTGAACGAATTGTCCCGGCCGCTTCCGATGGAGAACGGAAATCCGCTCTGCCAGGTGACCATCGAATTGAGCATCCAGCCGTTCGCGATCTTTCTCAAGATCCCGCCCCGGCTCACCCCAGGAACTTCCCACACGTTCGAAAACTTGAAGTTGTGCGGCACGTTCTCGCGGGAGATGCCGTAGTCGAAACGCCGGTCGAACGGGTGCGTCCAGCCGTAGTCGTCCATCTTCTTGGACCACGTGTAGCTGGCAAGCAGCGAAAAGCCCCTGGCATAGCGCTTCTCAACCGTGAGTTCGAGCGCGTTGTAGTTGGTGTTGTTCGAGGACTCGTACAGCCCGACCCGGCTGAAATTCTGATGCGGGCGCCGGGCCTGGGTGTTGCCGACCGTCGAGGCTCCCGGAATGTAAATCGCCGGGTTGATTTCGCGGCTGCTCTCGGCGGCTCCGAAGAAATAGGTGCCCTTGTTCCCCACGTAGGCGATTCGGAACAGCATATCGGAGGCGAACTGCCGCTCGATCGCCAGGTTCCAGCTCGCGAGCAGAGGCGTCCGAAAGTCCTGCGCGAACGTGGCGCGGATCTCCGTGGGGGTCACGAAAGTGGCCTCCGGTCCGGGCACGCGCGGCCCATACTGTTCGGGGAACGGATTCTGCACGCCTACACTGCCGTAGGGATCTTCAAAGGACACTCCGTCAAAGGAGAATCCCGGCGCGAACGGGGCGATGTTCGTGAAGGGATTG
>JAWLGN010000311.1:5193-6354 GCA_041685075.1 Bryobacteraceae bacterium | reverse complement strand
GGCCCTCCGGGTCCGCGAGGCCTCCAGGGACCGGCAGGGGCCACGGGCGCGGCCGGCGCTACGGGCGCGCAGGGTCCTGCGGGTCCGGCTGGGCCTCAGGGAGCTCCGGTGACGTTCAGAGGCGCTTGGGAAAGCGCCGTCACATACAGCGCCGGAGATGCTGTCTCCTTCAACGGTTCGAGCTACATCAGCCTGGCCGGTTCCAACGCGGGCCACCAGCCCGATTTGAGCACGGCGCAGTGGGCGTTGCTCGCGCAACAGGGTGCGGCCGGCCCACAAGGTCTGCAAGGACCGCAGGGGCCGGCTGGTGCGGCTGGCGCAACGGGAGCCACAGGCGCGCAGGGGCCTGTTGGTGAGACAGGACCTCAAGGCCCGGCCGGGCCTGCCGGGCCGAGCACTATGTCGATTGCCCTTCTGCGGTGGTACGAAGCCAATCATTGGGTCAGTTTCTGGGCAGGCGCTGGCCCGTACGGTATGGCGTTTGACGGGACCAACATCTGGATAACGAATTCCGGCGGCGACAACGTGACGGTGCTGCGGGCCAGCGACGTGAGCCTCGTAGGCACGTACCCTGTGGGAGACGGTCCGATGGGCGTGGCCTTCGATGGGGCCAACATCTGGGTGGCGAATAACAACAGCGACAACGTGACGGTTTTGGCGGCCAGCTCCGGGGTTACCCTGAACACGTGCTCTGTGGGAGACGGTCCGATGGGCGTGGCCTTCGACGGGATCAACATCTGGGTAGCGAATAACAACAGCGGCAATGTGACGAAGTTGGCCAAGAACGGGAGTCTTGTAGGCACGTACGCCGTGGGAAGCGGTCCGGTTGGTGTGGCCTTCGACGGGGCCAACATCTGGGTAACGAATTCCGGCAGCGGCAACGTGACGAAGTTGCGGGCCGGCGACGGGAGCCTCGTAGGCACGTATACCGTGGGAGACGGTCCCAATGGCGTGGCCTTCGACGGGGTCAACATCTGGGTGGCAAATTCCGGCAGCGGCAACGTGACGAAGTTGCGGGCCAGCGACGGGAGCCTCGTAGGCACGTACGCTGGGGGAGACGGTCCGAGGGGCGTGGCCTGCGACGACTGGATCATCGTGCTCCTCCCCGGCGGTCTCGCCGCCAGCAATGCGCCAAGGCTACCGCTCCCGCCGCCGCGCCGC
>JAWLGN010000311.1:0-5183 GCA_041685075.1 Bryobacteraceae bacterium | reverse complement strand
GTGGGAGACGGTCCGATGGGCGTGGCCTTCGACGGGGCCAACATCTGGGTGGCCAATTACAACGATGACAGCGTGACGAAGTTGCGGGCCGGCGATGGGAGCCTTGTCGGCACGTACCCTGCGGGAAACGGTCCGAACGGCATGGCCTTCGACGGGGCCAACATCTGGGTGGCAAACAGTAAAAACGTCGCCGGCGTGGGCTGGTTCGTCTCGAAACTGTAGCAGGCCGCCGCGGCGCGCTGGCCCGGCACACTGAACGCACAACCTCTACCCGGATCGCCGGCCGCGGCCGGCGCCGATGTAACAGCAACGGCTACCGCTCGGGCCGATCTGTACGTTTCCGTTGCTGGTGCTCGAAAAACGCGTGTTGGCAACAGTCACGGAGCCGCGACCTGCCCGCGCCCGCGCGCGAGAAGATCCGCGCCGCCTGCGCCGCCACGCCGCCGGCGTCCTCCCCTACTCGCGCAAGCACTACGGCCCGGTGAACTCCCCCGCGGACATCCTCGGCCTGCATCCCCATCATCGCGCGCCATCGTGGCGGCCCTCACCGCCGGCGTAGCGCGGCACCCCGCCGCCGGGAGCTCAACCGCCTGGTGGCGGCGGTTTTCGGCGCCGTCCTGGAGCGTCGAACGCCGCCCCATCCTCCGGCATCCCAACTTCGGCCACTTCCTCGACCAGTCCTACATGCTCTCCGCGCCCGGCGCGGCCCACCAGGTAGCCGAGCTGAGCGACGTGGAAGCGCGCGAGATGCCCTTCCACTTCTCGGCCGCGCCTGGCTGATCGCCGGCTGGCCGCTCGCCGCCATGCGCGCCGGCGCCCTGGGAGCGCTGGCCGCCACTACGCCGCCGTCCTCCGCACCGGCTGGGGCCCGGACGACGTCGCGGTAGCGGCGTCCTGTCACAACTCGCCCGCCGGCCACCTCAAGCGCGACAATGGAACCGTCGTGATCGGCCGCCGCGGCCGCTGGATCCTCTCCGACCCCGGCTACCAGCAATACATGCCCGGCGCCGAGCGCGAATTCACCATCGGCCCCGCGGCCCACAACTACCCGGTCATCGACGGGATAAACCAGACCGCCAAGGCCGGCCGCCGCCTCGCGCTGGATGCCCCCGCCCTCACCGCCTGCCACCCGGAAAAGCCCGCGCTCCAAAGGATGCGAAAAGTACTACTAAGTTGCCGGTGTATAAGTGAACACCAGATCGTCGCGGCGGCGAGTCTCACGGTTCCTTAAAAGTCGTGCATGTTACGGCAAAACGGGATGAGCCTGTCGTGCGATTACTTGGCAGCGGGAGGCCGTCATCACGGCGCCGGGCGTAGCGCGGTTCGTTACGTCGGCTGCAACACGATCCTGTCGATCTCGGCGGCGTCGGATTCGGAGAGTTGCCAGGAGGCCGCTGCGGCGTTCGCGCGGATTTGTTCCGGTGACTTCGCTCCGGCAATGACCGACGCTACCGCCGGCCGCGTGGCCAGCCACGAGATGGCCAATTCCAGCAGCGTGCGGCCGCGGGCCTCGGCGAAGCCGGTAAGGGATTCGACGATCTGGAGGTTGCGTTCGGTGAATACATGGGGGCCGAATTTATCGCTGCCCCGGCTCCCCTCGGGCAGCGGTTCACCCAGCCGGTATTTGCCGGTGAGGATCCCGTTCGCCAGCGGGAAGTAGGGCAGGAAGGCAATGCTGTGATGCACGCAATAGGCCAGGACGCCGGCTTCCGGTTCGCGTTGGAGAAGGCTGTACTCGTTCTGTACGCTCACCACCCGGACGGTGCCCATCCGGGCGGCCGCCTGATCGGCCTCCCGCAGTTGATTCACGGTGAAGTTCGAGCAGCCGATCTCCCGGACTTTGCCGGCCCGCACCAGTTCGTCCAGCGCGCCGAGGGTGTCCTGGATGGGGGTCTGGGGGTCCGGCCGATGCAGTTGGTAGAGGTCGATGCGATCCGTACGGAGGCGGCGCAAGCTGTCTTCGACCGCCTGCCGTATGTACTCGGGGCGCGCGCCGTAGCGCCGTTCATCCATCCTGGAGCCGAACTTGGTGGCGATGACCGCTTCGCGACGGCGACCCGCGAGCGCGCGGCCCAGGTATTCCTCGCTGCGTCCCTCTCCGTACACGTCCGCGGTGTCGAAGAAGTTGACCCCGGCGTCCAGGGCGGCCTTCACCACGACTGCCGAGGCGTCCGCATCAATGCGCCAGCCAAAATTGTTGCAGCCCAGGCCAACCACGGAAACATCGAGCGATCCGATGCGTCTCATCTGCATACGTTTATGGTGGCATGGAGCCTTCCGGAGCGACGGCGGGATGGGGATGCGGGGGTGCGTCCGCCAACAAGTGCAGCGGGCCAAGGCGAGGGATGGTGGGGCAGGGGATGAACTGCCCCACCAGAAAGCCGGCACGTTACGACTTGATGGCGTGGAAATCCCAGCCTCTGCGGAAGGTGGGCTTGAGGAGCTTGTTGGCCTCGGGGTGGCTGGTGATGCGCATTTTGACCGGGTCGTACTCGATCTTGCCTTTGTAGCGCAGGGCAATGGCGCCCAGCAGCATCCACTCGACAAAGGGCGCCGCGACGTCGAAGTTCGAGCAGGCGTGGTCGCCGCCCTTGCAGGCGCGGATGAAGTCGCGCATGTGCCCGGGGGAGCGGGTGAGCAGCGGGGGCGGCATGCGGTAGTCCTTCATCTTGTCGGCGGGGATGAGGCGGGTCACGTCGCCGTAGGTGCCGGTGGTGATCATGCCCTGGTCGCCGATGAAGAGGCTGCCGTCGGGCCTGGGCATGCGCAGGGGTTCGGTGGCGTTCTTCAGGGCCTGGTACTGCTCCCAGTCGAAGACCCGGCCGGGCGAGCGGAACTGGAAGTTCGGCGGACGATCCTCGCTCCTGCGGCGGGGGCGGCGGCCCTCGGCGGATTCGGGGGGAGGAGGCAGGCTGGGAGGATCACCGAGCCACTCGCCTTCCGGCACGCCGTCGATCCTGGGGGTCTCCTTCATGCCGTCGTACCAGAAGATTTTCAGCGGGGGCATGTTGCCGTAAGGCCCGAAATCGAAGCGGATGACGGAGGCTTCGGGGTACATGAAGGGGCTGTCGCCGACCTTCTTGATGCACTCGACGCCGAGCACCTTGCGCCCGGAAAGGTGCAGCGCCATGTTGGGGGCACCCAGGATGTGGCAGGCCATGTCGCCGATGGCGCCGCAGCCGAAGTCGTAGAAGCCGCGCCAGTTGAAGGGCTGATAGAAGTAGCCGCCGAAGCGGTTGGGCTCCTTGAGGCCGCCGGCGGTAAAGGGGCGCATCTCGGCGATGCCCACCCAGAGGTCCCAGTCGAGCGTTTCGGGGACGGACTCTTCGGGGGGGATTTCGGTGAGGCCCTGGGGCCAGATGGGGCGGTCGCTCCAGGCATGCACCTCGGTGACGTTGCCGATGGCGCCGCTCCAGACCATTTCGGCGCACTGGCGGGTGCCTTCGTTGGAGTAGCCCTGGTTGCCCATCTGGGTGGCGACCCGGTACTTGGCGGCGGCGAGCCGCAACTGGCGGGCCTCCCAGACGGTGCGGACGAGCGGCTTCTGGACGTAGACGTGCTTGCCCCGCTCCATGCACCACATGGCCTGAATGCCGTGCATGTGATCGGGAGTGGCAATGATCACCGCGTCGATGTTGGCGGCCTCCTTCTCGAGCATGCGGCGGAAGTCGCGGTACTTCGAGGCGTTGGGGTAGCGCTTGTAGGTGGCGGCGGCGCGCTGGTCGTCGACATCGCAGAGGGCCACGATGTTCTCGGTGGGCTCGGCGGCGCGGAGATTAGCTGCGCCCTGGCCGCCCGCGCCGATGGCGGCGAAGTTCAGCTTCTCATTGGGGGACTTGTACCCCATGGCCTTCAGTGAGGGGGCGCTGCCGAAGCCTCTGGACGGTACGGCTCCCGCGAGAAGCGATCCGTAAAAGAAATGCCTTCTTGTCATCCTTCCATCTCCCGATCGGCAGCAATGATGCTGCGACACACCAGCGTAACCGATTGCTGCGTCCGGCTCAATCGGACCCGAAGATCCGGGATGGCGGCCGGGGGCCGCGACAGCCGCCGGGGCGGAGGCGGCCGGTCTACTTCAGGGCCGTCTGGTAGCGGGACTTGCCGTCGGTGTCGACGAACCGGAGAACCAGGCGGTCCTGGTCCGCTTCGATCACGGTGAAGCCGTAGAAGGAGTCGGTAAACAACGTCCGGGGCCCGGTGTTGGCGCCGCGGCGGCCCTGGCCGGCGGCGGCATTGACGAAGAAATGGACGCCGCCTTCGGGCTTGAGGTGCTGCGGCAGGTGGTCGTGGCCGGCGAGGTAGACGTGGGCGCGGCCCTTGAGGATGGGCAGCAGGGTGGTGTCGAAGCCCTCGGTATCGCCGTGGCGGCCGTGCGAGTAGATGGGGTGGTGGCCGTAGACGATCTTCCAGCGGGCCTGGCTGCGGGCGAGCGCCTTATCGAGCCATTCGAGCTGCGCGCCGGACATGACCTGGGTGGCGAGGGCGAAGAACTGGACGGGGCCCGCAGTGAAGGAGTAGTAGAGCGCCGGCATGCGCCATGTGGAACTGCGGTGAGTATAGAGGATCTGGGCGGCGGGACTCTCGCCGATGTGCCAGTCGTGATTGCCGGTGGTGGCGAAGAAGGGGATGCGCAGGGGACCGTAGAGGTCTTCCCAGTGGGCCCTCCAGCGGGGATCGGAGATTCCGGTGGCGCCGTCGGGCGGGAGATTGTCGCCCAGGGTGAGGCCGATGTCGAAGGGGCGCTCGCGATGGTAGGCGAGGGCGGCCGCGGCGGTTTGGGTCATGGCGTCGCTGCCGGTTCCGTAATCCCCTATGGCCACGACCCGGATGGATTTCCGGGCGGGAATGGCTTCGAAGACGGGCGGGGCCTCCTGCAGGGAGCGGGGCAGCACGGCGCCTTCGGAGAAGGTGGTCCAGAACTGGCTTTCGGGCACCAGGGCCTGGAGAGCGGCGGTGTCGTTCGCGCCGCGGGCCTTGTCCAGGCGCTCGCGGAAGATCTGCCCGAAGCGCCGGGCCTGCTGGGTACGCAGTCCTTCGAGAGCGAGCATGGCGATGGAGGCGTCGGGGTCGGTGCGGGCGCGCCGTTCGAGGAGGTCGGCGACGGCGGTGGTGCGCACCCGGGAGGCGAGGCGCTCGATGATGGCCCGGCGAATGGCCGGTTCGGGATCGCTATCGGCGAGTTC
>JAWLGN010000013.1:17068-37697 GCA_041685075.1 Bryobacteraceae bacterium | reverse complement strand
CTGGCGCCATTCGGGGTTGATCTCGTGCGGCTGCGCCAGCGCCACCAGGTGTCCCACCGCCCAGGTGACGATGTAGCCGCTGCCGTGCAGGTATCCCTGGCCCTGTTTCGTAGCACCCAGAACCCGCGCGATGTCCCGTGCCACCGAGGGTTTCTCGGCAAGCACGGCGACGTTCGCGGCAGCTCCCATCACCCTACTAAGCTAGCAGGGCTACTGGCGGTGGTCGAGTTCCAGAAGGGCCTCGGTGATCATGTTGACGGCGCGTTCTTCCGCGCCCCGGCTGGCCTCGCTGCGGGGCAGGGAAGAGAGCTGCAGGTGGACAAGCTCATGCACCACCGTGAACTCCATGTCGCGCAGGATGGCAGGGAAGGTGGAGGACTTGTAGTCGAGATGCGAGAGCACCCGGATGGTGGCGACTTTGCGCGGGGTATCCCAGTGGATATTCCCCACGGTCTTGGGTTTCAGTTCCTTGGCCCGCACCTGGCGGATGTCGATGCGCCAGTCGGTGAGGCGCAGCCGCTTCTGCCATAAGGCGAGCTTCTCCTTGATGAACGCATCGGCGGTAAGAGTGCGCTCGTGGACGGATTCCGGAGTAGGGGTATAGGTCGAGTCGGAGCAGACTGCTGCGGAGGCGAGGAGGAGAGGGAAAGTCAACAGCAGGTGCCCCAGGTTGGTACTAGACAACCCATGCATCTTGTACCATACAGTACCAGATTCTGAGAGAAAATGCCAATCCGGGTACCGCAAAAGGGCTAGGGTAATCTTCCGCGCAAGCTCTCTCCGCTGCGGCCGATTCAAGGTACATGAGCGGTCCACAGTCCCTTTCTCGGAGCATGGTCATTGCCCGCTGCCAGGAGGTGGTGGAGACACCGGAACAGCGCCGCGAGCGGCTGATCCTGGAGCATATGCCGCAGGTCCGGTTGATTGCGCGGCGCATCCAGGAGCGGCTGCCGCGGGACGTGGCTCTGGACGACCTGATCTCCACCGGCATCATCGGGCTGATTTCCGCCATCGACAACTTCGATCCCTCGCACAACGTGAAGCTGAAAACCTACGCCGAATACAAGATTCGCGGCGCTATTCTGGACAGTTTGCGGGAGATGGACTGGGTGCCGCGGCAGAAGCGCCGCAAGGCGCGGCAGATCGACAACGCCGTGCAGGCCGTCGAACAGCGGCTGAAGCGCACCCCCACCGAGGAAGAGACCGCCGCGGAGCTGCGCATCTCCGTCCAGCAGTTCCGGGAATGGATCACGGAGGTGCGGGGCCTGAACCTGGAACGGCTCCGCCATGCGCCGGGTGGAGAGGAGGCGCGCTCCATCATCGAAACCCTTCCGGATAGCGAAGAGAAGCTGCCTTCCAACCTGCTGGAGCGTTCCGAACTGCGGCGCCTGCTGGAGGAAGTGATCGAGCGCATCCCCGAGATCGAGCGTCGCGTGCTGCGGATGTACTACCAGGACGGGATGACGCTGCGGCAGATCGCGCAGATCGCGCACGTCCACGAATCCCGCATCTCGCAACTCAAGACCCAGGCCATTCACCGGCTGCGCCATCGCATGCGGCGCTCCTGGCCCATGGATCGCGGCTCCTGGCGTGCAGCGTGCGGCGCCTGACGGGCACCCCGCCGTTAGCGCCGCCACCTCCCCCCGCCGCGCCCACCTCCCCCCGGGGCGCGCCCAGCACTCCTGCCACCCCCTTGCTCGCGGCCATTGGCGCCCGTCATGGTAAGATGAAATTTCAACCCATCTGAGGTTTGTGTGTCGAGAATCACCCGTAAGGAACTCAAAGCGGATCGGTTCGCTCAAGAAGTCGGGCAGACGTTTGCTTTCTTCGAGGAGCACCGGCGAGAGGTACTGATCTACGGCGCCGCGGCGCTGGTGGTGGTCCTGCTGGCCGTAGGCTTCTACTTCTACCGGCAGCGCCAGTACGCGGCGCGCGAGCGCGTTCTCTCCCAGGCATTGCAGGTGCTGGAAGCCCCCGTCGGCGCGCCGGCCGAATCCGTTGCCGGGCTGTCGTTTGCCACCCCCGAAGCCAGGGACGCGGAAGCCGCCAAGCGCTTCGGAGACATCGCCAACAACTACTCCGGTACCCGGCAGGGCGTTGTCGCCGAGTACACCCTGGCGGCCATGGCGGCCGAGCAGGATCGCGTGCTGGAAGCCGAGAAGCGCTTCAAGACGGTGGCCGAATCCGGCAACCGTGAGTACGCCTCGCTGGCCCAGATGGCTTTGGCCGAGATCTACTTCGGGAGCAACCGGATCTCCGAGGGCGAGCAGTTGCTTCGTCCCCTGATTGCGAAGCCCACCATCTTCGTCTCCAGTGAGGAAGCCACCATCGCGCTGGCGCGCGGCATTGCCAAGACCAAGCCGGAGGAGGCCCGCAAACTGCTCGAACCGCTGCGCTCCTCTCGCAACACCGCGGTAAGCCAGGCGGCTATCGCCCAGTACGCCGAGATCCCCCAGTAACGGCCGCGCCATGCTGGCCCATCTGCGGTATCCGGTGGAACAATGCGGGGGGCGCCGTTACCCGGAGCCCCGGCACCCCTACCGCAATCCCTTCCAGCGCGACCGCGACCGCATCGTGCACGCCCGCGCCTTCCGCCGCCTGGAAGCCAAAACCCAGGTCTTCACTCCCGGGCTTTCGGACCATTTCCGCAACCGCCTGACCCACACTATCGAAGTGGCCCAGATGGCCCGCACCGTCGCCGGAGTGCTGGAACTCGACCAGGATCTTACCGAAGCCCTGGCCTTGGCGCACGATATCGGCCACCCTCCCTTCGCCCACGCCGGCGAGGAGGAGTTGAACCGCCAGATGCAGCGCTTCGGGGAGTGCTTCGATCACAACCTGCACGCGCTGCGCATCGTGGAAACCTTCGAGCAGCGTTACGCCCGCTTCCCCGGCCTGAACCTCACTTTCGAAGTGCGCGAGGGCATGGTGAAGCACTCCCGCGACTTCGCTCCCGGAGAATTTCCCGAACTGGACGGCTTCCTGCCCGGACTCCGCCCGCCCATCGAAGCCCAGTTGATCGACCTGGCCGACGAGATCGCCTACAACACCGCGGACCTCGACGACGCCTTCTCGGCCGATATGTTCACCGCGGCCGAGGCGGCCGAAGCCGTGCCGCTCTACCGCGAGATCTACGAGACCGTGGAGACGCAGTTTCCCGGCGCCACGCCGCGCGAGCGCTTCAACGAATCGCTGCGCGAGCTGATCGACGCGCTCATTTCCGGGCTGATCGATGGCACCGCGGCAGCGGCCAGGGCATCCGGCGCCGCCCGTTCGGCCGACGTCCGCAACCTGCCGCGCCTGGCCTCGTTCACGCCGGAAACCGCCCAGGCGAACCGCGACCTGAAGCGCTTTCTTTTCGCCCGGGTCTACTCCTCCGATGCGCTGCGGCGCGACCGCGAGCAATCCACCGCCATCATCGCCGAGCTGTTCGATTACTTTCTGGAGCACCCCGCAGAACTGCCCCAGCCGCATCACCCCTGCGCCGAGGACCCGCCGCACCGGCTGATCTGCGACTACATCGCGGGTATGACCGACAGTTTCTGCCGCCGCACCCACGAGCGATTCATCGGGGAGCGCCGCGGCGCGGACCGCGTTTGAAGGTCAACGGCGCCACAGGCCGCCGCGTAGCAGCGCGGTGAAGGGCAGCAGAAGCGCCACCAGCGTGGCGAGAGTGCCCGCCACCATGTAGTCGGCGGGCGCGCGCGGTACGGGCATGAACCGCAGGATCAGCGCCGCCACCGCGGCGAAGACCGCCACCGTCAACGCGCTCCATGCCATCGTACGTTTGACTTTCATGCCTTGGGATGCGTGCGGTCATAGACCGCCATGAGATCTTTCAGGGAAACCTGGGTGTACTTCTGGGTGGTGGAGAGGCGGGCGTGCCCCAGCAGTTCCTGGATGGAGCGCAGGTCGGCGCCGTCGCTCAGCAGGTGGGTGGCAAAGGCGTGGCGGAAGCCGTGGGGGTGAACGCTGGAGTCGCCCGCCAGCAGCTCGCCGTAGGTTCTCACCAGCCAGTGGACGCCGCGCGCGGTGAGCCGCCGGCCGCGATGATTGACAAACAACGCGGGTTCATCGGCGGGGGCGTTGCGTATCGCCAGGTAACGCTCCAGGGCTTCGGCCGCCTTGGAGCCATAGGGCGTCTGCCTCTCCTTGCGCCCTTTGCCGCGCACGCGCAGCCAGCGCTCGGCGCGGTCCACGTCGGCCACGTTGAGCCCGGTCAACTCGCTGACCCGCAGGCCGCAGCCGTAGAGCAGTTCGAAGATGGCGCGGTCGCGGGCGGGATAGGGGCGGGCCAGCGCTTCGGTCCCCACGCTGTCCACCATCGTGTTCACCTGTTCCTCGGTCATCACCTCCGGCAGCTTCTTGGGCGTCTTGAGGCTGCCCACCAACCGCGCGGGATTCACCGCCAGCAACCCTTCGCGATGGAGAAATCCGAAGAACATGCGCAGCGCGGCGAGCTTACGATTCATCGAGACGGCCGAGACGCGGCGCTGGTAGAGGTCCGCCAGCCACTCCCGAATTTCGAGCGATCCGATGGCGGCGGGCGCGGGCGGCGCAACGCCCGGCGGGGAGAAGTACTCCAGGAACTGCCGCAGGTCCGACCCGTAGGCCCGGATGGTGTGGGGCGAGGCGTTCTCCCGCGCCAGGTGCGCCAGGAATCGCTCGATCTGCGCGCCCAGTTCAGACACGTGCCAGCGCCTCCAGCGCGCGGCGGCAGATCTCGGCGTGGCGCGCCTCGCGGTCGCGCCGCAGCCGCGCGCGGGTTTCCTCGTCAAGCGGCGGCAGCAGGTCGAAGGCGATGTTGGCCGGCTGGTAGCCGCGGGAATCCGCGCCCGAAATGTAGTGGCACAGCGAACCGAGCGCCGTCTCGCGCGGCAAGGGGCAGGGCCGGCGGCCCTGGGCGATCTCCACCGCGTGGCGCCCCGCCACCAGGCCCGTGGCGATCGATTCCACGTACCCCTCCACGCCCGAAATCTGGCCCGCGAACAGCACCGTGGGGCGCGACCTCCGGGCCAGGGTGTTGTCCAGCAGCGCCGGAGCGTTGATGTAGGTGTTGCGGTGAATCTGGCCGTAGCGTAGAAACTCCGCCTTCTCCAGCCCGGGAATCATGCGCAAAACGCGCGCCTGCTCGCCGAACTTCATGTGGTTCTGGAAGCCCACGAGGTTGTAACTATCGGCCCGAAGGTTTTCCTGGCGAAGCTGCACGACTGCCCAGGGTCGCCGGCCGGTGCGGGGGTCGATCAAACCCATGGGCTTCATGGGGCCGAAGCGCAGGGTGTCGCGTCCGCGCCGCGCCAGCTCCTCGATGGGCAGGCAGGCTTCGAAGTAGCAGGCCGAATCCTCCGGGATGTGCGCGGTGGCGCTCTCGGCCGCGAGCAGCGCGTCGACGAAGGCCTCGTACTGCGGGCGATCGAGCGGGCAGTTCAAATAATCGCCCGTGCCGTCGAGCGACTTGTCGTAACGGGATGCCCGGAAGGCAATGCTCAGGTTGACGCTGGCGGCATCCACGATGGCGCTGATGGCGTCGTAGAAGTACAGCCGGTCCGAGCCGGTAAGCCGGGCGATGGACGCCGCCAAGGCGTCGCTGGTCAGGGGCCCGGTGGCGATGATGGTGATGCCGTCCTCGGGGATCTCGGTCACCTCCTCGCGGCGCACCTCGATGAGCGGCTGGCGGGCGATGGCTTCGGTAACGCCGGCGGCGAAGGCGTCCCGGTCCACCGTGAGGGCGTGGCCGCCGGGAACGCGCGCTTCTCCGGCGATGCGAAGCAGCAGCGAATCCAGGCGGCGCAACTCCTGCTTCAGCAGCCAGGAGGCGGAGTTCTCCTGCTCGGATTTGAGCGAGTTGCTGCAGACCAGTTCGCCCAGGCGATCCGTGCGGTGGGCCGGGGTGCCGCGCAGGGGCCGCATCTCGTAGAGCACCGCCCGCATGTCGCGCCTGGCCACCTGGTAGGCGGCTTCCGAGCCCGCAAGCCCTCCGCCGATGATGTGTATACGATCCGTGGTTGCCAAACTACTACCAGGATATCGCCCCGGGCAAGCTCAACGCCGCGGGATGCGCAGGACGGCGTCGGTGACAGCGCCGTAGACCAGGTGCGCGGCGAACTCGACCAGCTCGCCCGCCAGGGGTTTATCGAGCGGCGACTCCGATAGCCGGGCGCGCGGTACCGCCCAGCCGTGCGCCCCGAAATAGAGGGCCGCGCCCAGGGGCAGTCCCGCGCCGCACCGCACCGAGGGCAGCAGGGCCGCGGCGGCTCCGTAGGCCGCACCGCTGGCAGCGCCGAAGAGCAGGTGCACGGCGGTGCCCGCAATGGCTGCTCGATCGCCCTCCAGCTCGCCTCCCAGCACCCGCTCGGCAGCCAGCACCGTAGCATCGCGCTCGCCGCCTCGGGATTTGCTGCCCACCACCTTTGCCAGTCCCGTGTGCGCCAGCCCCATGGCCAGCGCGCCTGCCACTCCGCCGATGGCTCCGGCGGCCATCGCGGTTTTCACGCGCATGCGCCCCTCCTATATGGCTTCCAGTTCTTCTTCGAGCATCTGCTTCTGCGAGAGTTCAGCGTAGTAGCCGCCTGCCGCCACCAGTTCCGTGTGCGTGCCGCGCTCGACGATGCGGCCCTTCTCGAGCACCACGATCTGGTCGGCCTGCCGCACGGTGGAGACCCGGTGGGAGATCAGGATGACGGTGCGGCCGCGCATCACACCGGTGAGCCCTTGCAGGATACGTTCCTCCGTGAGAGTGTCGACGCTCGAGAGCGCGTCGTCCAGAATCAGGATGCGAGGGTTGCGCAGGATGGCGCGGGCGATAGCGGTGCGCTGCTTCTGCCCGCCGGAGAGCGTGATACCGCGCTCCCCCACCATGGTCTGGTAGCCCAGCGGGAAGCCCTCGATATCGGCGGCCAGGCCGGCCAGTTCGGCGGCGCGGCGGATCTCCTCTTCGGGCGCGTGCTCCACTCCAAAGGCGATGTTCTCCGCCAAGGTGGCGCTGAACAGGAAGGTCTCCTGCGGCACGAAGCCGATGTGGCGGCGCAGTTCGGCCGGGTCCAGGTCACGCAGGTCCACGCCGTCCAGGTAGACGGCGCCGGCCGAGGGATCCAGCAGCCGCGGCACCAGGCTTACCAGCGTGCTCTTGCCCGCTCCCGTGTGCCCTACCACCGCGATGGTCCTGCCGGCGGGGATCTCCAGATCGACGGCGTCGAGCGCGCGGCCGGTGGGGTAATCCACCGTGACGCCGCGGAACGCTATCGCCCCGCGCACGCGCTCGATCACCGCCGGTGCGGCCGGCGCGGCGATGGTGGGCCGCTCCCGGAGGATCTGGTTGATGCGCCCCATCGAAGCGATACCGCGCTGCATCAGGTTCACCACCCATCCCAGCGCAATCATGGGCCACACCAGCATTCCCATGTAGGTGTTGAACATCACGAAGCTGCCCAGCGAAATATTGCCGCGCAGCACCTGGTAGCCCCCCACCCACAGCACGACCAGGAAGGTCAGGCCGATCAAGGCTTCGAGCAGCGGCATGAACAGCCCCGAGATGCGCACCAGCTTGATGTTCTGCGCGATGTAGCCGCGATTGAGGCGCTCGAAGCGCTCCATCTCGGCGTCTTCCTGAGCAAAGGCGCGCACCATCCGTACGCCCGCGATGTTCTCCTGCACCCGGCTGGAGATATCGCTGAAGATGGACTGAATGCGCTCGAAGCGGTCGTGAATGCGCCGGCCGAAGAAGATCACCGCGGCGCTTACCACCGGGGCCGGCAGCAGCGCGAAAAACGTGAGCCGCCAGTCCACCCAGGCCATCACCGCTATCGCCAGCACGAAGGTGATGCTGGTCTCGGTCCAGTACATGATGCCGGGTCCCAGCATCATCCGGACGTTGTTTAGATCGTTGGTGGCGCGCGCCATGATGTCGCCGGTACGGGTGCGGCCGTAGAAATCCGGCGAGAGGCTTACCAGGTGGCGGAACAGGTCGTTGCGCAGATCGTACTCGATGTCCCGCGAGATGCCGATCAGGATCACCCGCATCCAGTACTGGAACAGGCCCTTGATGAGCGACAGCAGCACCAGGTAACCGGCGAAGGTCAACAGGCGCCGGGGACCGAAGCCGGCGGTGAGGCTGTCGATGGCGCCCTTGATCATGAGCGGCATGGCCGCCGCGGCCACGTCTTTCAGCAGCAGCGCGCCCATTCCCAGAGCCAGGCCCGTGCGATAGCGCCAGAGATACGGACGGGCGGTGCGGAGTGTTTCCCTCATCTACATTCCCAGCCAGCCGGCGACGGTCTTCTCCCACTCGAGCGCGAAACGTTTCCAGCCTTCGCGATGTTTCCACCAGCGGTCCGGATCGAACCATTCGTCGCGTGCCGGGATGACGTGCGCTTCGATCTCCGGAATGCTGCGCCGGAAGATGCGGCCCGCGCGGGCGGTGTGGTAGTTGCTTGTCACCAGCAGATAACGACGCACGCCGCGGCGGCGCAGTTCCTTCGCCAGGGCGTCGGCCTCCTCCCGGGTGGAGAGGGCCCGGTGCGGGACGGGGACGAACAGTTCCTCGCGGTAGCCCTTGCTGACCGCGAAGCGGATCGCCAGGTCGCATTCGTGCAACCCGTAGATGCCGTACGGGCCGCTCACCAATGCCACAGGTGCGTAGCCTTTGTCCACCAGTTCGGCGCCCTTGAGGATACGATGCCCGTAGCTGTCGCCGGCGAGCACTACCGCCACGTCGGCCTTCACCGGTTGTTCGGCGGTTACCAGGGCGCTCCCCAGCGCGCGCAGCCAGATGGGGTGGGTGGCGGCCACGACCGCGCACACGGTGGCCGCGGCGAGCAGTGTGAAGGAGCGGGAGCGGGCAATTCCCACGGACTAATTCTCGTCCGTGTTCTTCTGGTCCAGATTACCGACCGTCTTCAGCCTCTGGTAGAGGCGTTCCACCTCTGCCTCGTCTTCCGGCCGCAGAATGCGGTAGCGCGGAGCCGGGATCTGTTTACGGTCTCCCCCCGGCGCCAGTACTTCGCCCCAGTACTGCCGGTAGGGAACGCCGTCGATGAGCGCATCGCGCGAGAGTTGCCGCATGCGGCGCAGCAAACTGTTGCAGGACTCCAGGTCGCCCGGGTAGATGACCGTAAGGCGGGAATCGTCGAACAGCGTGATGGAGATGATCAGGGGCGAGATCCAGCCCGTACGGTCCAGCCGCCGGATATCCATCCACGGCACCACGCGTTTTCCAACCGCCAGGTAGCCATCGTGGATTTCAATGGCGGGCCGGGTAGCCATGACAAACATCAGGACAGCGCTGAGCAGGAACAGTAACGCCGGAATGAAAGCCGGCGCCCAGTCCATCCCTAACCAGCCCGAGAACCCGGCCAGCGCGAGGGCGACCAATCCAAATAAGACATAATGCCGCGCAGGCACGTAGCGAGTCATGTCCGTCCCCGACACCTTTAAGACTACTCCCCTGCGGATTCGGCGTCAATGCGTACGTGCGGCCCGGAGCATGCGCCAGCCGTAATGGAGGCCACTCCAGGCGGTGGCGGCGGCGGTGGGCCAAATCAGTACCTGGCCCACCGCATCCGCCATCGGTACCTCCAGCACGTTGCGCACCATCCACCAAACTCCGGTGAACGCCTGAAAGGTAGTGCTCAGCTTGCCCCAGACGCTGGGTTCGAACTTCCGGTAGCCGGTGAAAAATAAGGCAATCGCTCCACCGAGCAGGATCAGGGCATCGCGTCCGAAGATCAGGCCCACGAACCACCACGGCAGGGTGCCGGTCAGTCCTAGCGCCAGGTAAACACCCGATAGCAGGACCTTGTCGGCTATGGGGTCCAGGTAGGCGCCAGTGACGGTGATCCACCGGAAGCGCCGCGCCAGGGCGCCGTCGACGGCGTCGGTCAGGGCGGCCAGCGCGAAGACCGCCAGGGCGAGCCGGTGATCACCGTGCAAAATCGCACGAATGACGACCGGGGCGAGCAGCAGCCGCAGCAGCGTAAACAGGTTGGGGATGCTGAACACCCGATGATTTTAGCCCAGCACGGGCGTCAGGGAGTCGAAGGCATCGGCGGGCAGTTCCGCCAGCGAAGCGACCACGATATCGGCATCCAGGCGGGTGCCGCCGCGCGCCACCCCGATGGAGCGCATGCCGGCGCGCCGCGCCGCTTCGACTCCCGCGGTCGCGTCCTCCACCACCACGCAGCGGAAAGGCTCGACCTCGAGCCGCGCGGCGGCGGTTAAGAAGACTTCCGGATGCGGCTTGCCCTGTTGAACGTCCTCGGCGGCGACCAGGACCTGGAAACAGCCGCGGAAATCGAGGGCCTCGAGCATCACTTCCACGTTCTGCCGGGGCGCCGAGGAAGCCACCGCCTGCGCCCATCCCTCCTCCTGCAAGCGCGCCAGCCACCGCGCAGCGCCGGGAAGCGGCGCCAGGCCGTGCTCCCGCACCAGCCGGCGGTAGCGGGCCTCCTTCTCCTCGCCGACGCGCTCGACGCGCTCGGGCGTGGCGCCCTCCCCGAGCCACTCCGGCACGAAGGAATCGTTCCGCCGGCCAAAGCTGGCCAGAAACTGCTCGCGAGTGATCGCAATGCCTTCGGCGGCCATGGTCTCGACCCACGCGCGCCAGTGCAACTCCCCGGAATCCACCAGTGTGCCGTCAAGGTCCCACAGGACAGCCCGTTTCATGGAAGCCGCATTCTAGCATCGGGCAACCCGGTCTTACCCTTGCTATGCTGGAGCGTACGCCGGGGCCGTCCCCCGGCTTTCTGGAGGCTCTCGATGATGCATGCCTGGTGGATCTCTGTTTCCGGCGCCGCGCTGGCGGTGCTGATGGTTTCCATGCCTGCCGATGCGCAGCGCCCGGATGTGAACTACGACGAAGCCAAGGTGCCCAAGTACACCTTGCCCGATCCCCTCGTGCTGGCCAACGGAGAACCGGTGCGCGATGCCCGCACGTGGAACCAGCGGCGCCGGCCGGAAATCCTGAAGCTGTTCCAGAGCCAGGTTTACGGGCGCAGTCCCGAACGGCCGAAGAATATGCGGTTCGAAACCGTCGAGATCGAGAAGCAAGCCCTCGGCGGCAAGGCCATTCGCAAGCAGGTGACCGTGTGGTTTGCCGGCAAGTCCGGTCCCTCCATGAACCTGCTGCTGTACATCCCCGCGGCAGCCCAAGGTCCGGTGCCCGCCTTCCTGGGGCTGAACTTCCCGGGCAACCACATGGTGCACGCCGACCCCGGCATCCGGCTGAACGAAATCTGGCAGCGCGACAGAAGCGCCCCCGGCGGCATGGCGAAGGTGCGGGGCACCGATGACCAGCGGGGCCGCAGCGCCGAAGCCTGGCAGGTGGAGAAGGTGCTGGCCCGCGGCTATGCCCTGGCCACCATCCACTACTGCGACATCGACCCGGACTTCGACGACGGCTTCCAGAACGGCGTCCATCCGCTCTTCTATAAAGACGGGCAGACGCGCCCCGCCGCCGACGAGTGGGGCGCCATCGGGGCCTGGGCCTGGGGGCTGAGCCGCGCTCTCGATTACCTCGAAACCGATCCGCACGTGGACGCCAAACGCGTGGCCGTCATGGGCCATTCCCGGCTGGGCAAGACCGCCCTCTGGGCCGGGGCGCAGGACACCCGCTTCGCCCTGGTGATCTCCAACAACTCGGGCGAAGGAGGCGCCGCCATCAGCCGCCGCATGTTCGGCGAAAACGTCAAGCACCTGAACACCAGCTTCCCCCACTGGTTCTGCGCCAACTACCGCCGCTATAACGATCGCGTGGATGAGCTGCCGGTCGATCAGCACATGCTGCTGGCCCTCATTGCCCCGCGTCCGGTCTACGTGGCTAGCGCATCGGAGGACCGCTGGGCCGACCCCAAGGGCGAATTCCTCGCCGCCGTGCATGCTTCGCCGGTCTATGAACTCCTCGGCCGGAAGGGCCTCGGCACCACCGAGATGCCGGGCATTCACCAGCCCGTGGGCCACACCGTGGGGTACCATCTCCGCCAGGGCAGGCACGCCGTCATGGCTTACGATTGGGACTGCTGGCTGGATTTCGCCGACCGCCATCTGCGGTCGCGATAGAATAGCGTCTTAAGCGAGGAACACATGAACAAGGCCAAGAGCATCGAACTGTTAAACAAGGCTGTAGCCGACGAGTTGCAAGCCGTACACCAGTACATGTACTTTCACTTTCACCTGGACGACCAGGGGTTCGGACCTCTCTCCATGCTGTTCAAACGGATCGCCATCCAGGAGATGGGGCACGTGGAAAAGCTGGCCGAGCGCATCCTGTTTCTGAAGGGCGACGTGGACATGGTGTGCGCGGGACCGGTGGAACGGGTCGTGGAGCCGGAGGCCATGGTGGCCAAGGCCATGGAGATGGAGGATGCCAGCGCGCGCATCTATAACCAGGCCGCGCTGGAATGCGCAGCCAACGCCGACGCCGTCTCCAAGCAGATGTTCGAGCAACTGGTACAGGACGAGGAGCAGCACTTCGACCAGTTCGAAAAGCAGCGCGACAATATCCAGCGTTTCGGGCCCAGTTACCTGGCGCTGCAATCGTTCGAAGCGGGCGAAGGCGGCCCAGGGCAGGCGTAAGGCTCGAGCGGGCGCGGTGCGCTAGGGCAGCAGTGACACACGCGCACCCGCGCCCCGCTGCCCCAGGCGATTCGTTATCCGCGTATAGTGTGCGGTGGGCGCCCATGGCGGCGAGATCCGAAAGTTGCACCCGGTAGTCCGGGTTACCCTGCGCCCGGGCCTCGCGTCGACGACTACCGTGGCCGTCCGCTCTAAGGAGCAGTCTTGAGGTCTTCCATCACGGATTGAAAGCCTCTCTCCAAAGCCATCCGTCGCAATCGTGAGCGCTCGGCTTTGTAGGCGCTTATCGCCCCGAGGATGAATTGCGACTTACGAGAACGGTCGGGTCCCGCATCGGGGTGTCTAGGGTTAGTCGTGCGGACATAGTCAACGGAGACCTTGTAGGTCTGCTGAACTCCCGGCGCTGGAATGATTGGCAGTTCCAGTACCTCATTCCATGAAGCTCCTGGAGCATAATACTCCGCCTGTTTCGAGTTCCCCATGCCTCTGATAAAGACCTTATCGACATCGACGGTACGATTCCCGCTCTTGTCCACAACCGCGATGTTCAGCACATAGCCTATAACGGAAAAGGGCGAAGTATTCTTCAGGAGCACCGAGACCACAGGCCTGCCATCTCTGTCCGCAGTGATGGCGGTCACTTCAGCAGACATCGGCAGACTGCCCTGGTGCCTGGCCAAACACGCACAAAGTAGATGCGGCCATAACAACCATCCACCCAAGGATTCGCAGCATACTGATGTGCCTCCATTATAATAGATGCATAACTCAGGGCTTCAATCGCGTACGAGCGTGCTTTGTCAAACTGACCAGCCTTGGCGGCATAGAACGCAAGCCCGGCGATCCCAGTCGGGCGAGCCTCTGGCCTTGACTGAATGGCTTTTCCAGCTTTTCCAAGAGAGCGCTCGGAGAATACCGCGCGGCGCGTTCCTTAGCCACGGCCCGAGATAACTCGTTCAACAATTCATGGGCGCGGTCGATATCCTCGGCTTCGATCGCCTGCTGCAATTGCGGAAGCAGTGGTTTGAGGCTGCTAAGCGTGCCAGGTGTCCCTTCCTGCGCTACCGCTATGCTGCTCAGGATCACAGGTGCTATGGGCGCGAGAATCACGGCACGAAGAAGATACATGTCTGGATCCTCTCGCGACAGCAGAGTGTCAAAACTGAACTGTGCCGTCAATGTTCGGGCTGCGGCCTGCTTTACGGCAGCAGTGCCACCACGCGCACCGGCGCCCCGCTGCCCCCGGCGATCTTCATCGGCAGGGCGATGAGGGTGGCGCCGCGGGGCGGCAGTTTTTCCAGGTTGGCGAGATTCTCCAGTCCGTAGATGTTCTCCGCGTAGAGTGTGCGGTGGGCGATGAAATCCTTCGAGCGCCCATGGTCGATGCTGGCGGTATCGATGCCCACCGCGCGTACGCCGCGCGCGGCCAGTACCTTGGCGGCTTCCACGCCGATCCCGGGGAAGCGCAGCCCGGCTACGTCGCCCGGTTTGGCGGTCCCCAGATAGCGCGCCCGATCCGGCCAGTAGCGGCCCCATCCGGTGCGCACCAGCACGGCCGACCCGGCGGGAATGCGGCCATGGACACGCTCCCAGGCGGAGAGATCCGAGGGTTGCACCCGGTAGTCGGGATTGCCCTGCGTCCGGGCGCTCACGTCGACGACCACCGCTGGGAGGAAGAGGTCGGCCGGCGGAATCTCATCCACCGTGGCCGTGCCCTCCGCGAAGTGAATGGGGGCGTCGAGATGCGTGCCGCCGTGTTCGCTCGCCGAGTAGCGCCCCGCGGCATAGAAGTAGCCCCCCGGACCCACGCCCCAGTGCTCCTTCTCGTAACGGAACGGCTGCGCCGTGGGCCAGTAGATGGTCTGGGCGTCGAACGGATGGGTCAGATCGACCAGCCGCGCGGCGGGAAACACCGGCGACTGGCCGGCCAGCGCCGCCGCGGACAGCGCCACCAGCGGTAGCAGTTTCTTCATGCGACCCAGAATACTACCGCGGTCCCCCGCCTGGCGCTTGCCTAGCGCTTCTCCGGCAATCGCCGGAACATCAGGTCCTTGAACTCCACCTGGCTGCCTGGATCGTGCTGTTGCAGCGCCAGGTAGCCGCGCGTGTAGGTGTTTTTCGGGTCCACGTAGTCCACCACGGTCTTGCCATTGACCTTGATGATGATGTGGTTGCCGTCGGCGATGATGTGCTGCTCCCACCAGGTATTGGGCGGAACCAGCTGCTCCTTCACATCCGAGATGGCGTAGAGGCTCCCGGTGCGGCGCCAGTCGCCGTGCGTGCTGTTTACCTGCGCTTCATAACCCTTGGGCCAACCGGGTCCGAAGGCGGCGCGGAAGTACATGCCGGAATTGCCGCCGTCGTTGATCCGGACCATGGCCTTGAATTCGCAGTTGACGCACTCCTCTTTCATCCAGAAGAGGTGGCTCACATCGCCTTTCCCGACGATGGCGCCATCCCGCACCGACCAGCTTTCCGGCCGTTCGGAGGCCTTCCAGCCCTCGAGCGTTTTACCGTCGAACATCCTGATCCATCCGCCGGGCGCATCGGCCGCGTGGCATCCGGCGGCCAGCAATCCCGCGGCCAGGCACCATGAAAGCAATCGCATAAGGTATCTCCGGGAAACCGCCATTATACCCGAGACGATTCCTTCCGGTTTTGTGGCCTGCCGCACGCGCCCGCGCGGAGTGCTTCATATCTGTAAACTGGATCTCCGCGTCCGTTGCAGGAAACGACACCCGCAGAGCGCCGTACCGGCCACCCGGCGTGATTTCACAGCGTCATCGGAAGTGGCAGCAGGCGTGCTCAACCCGCCTTGTGCGAGACGCTATGCCGACTACAGCCAAGCCCGCGATAGCGCCCATGCGCCACCTGACCGACGAGGAACTGATCGATCGCGTCCGCGCGGGCGAAACGTCCATGTACGGTACCCTGACCGGCCGATATCACCGCCGGCTCTACTGCCTGGCGCTGCGCATTCTGAAGAACGACGCAGAGGCCGAGGACGCGCTCCAGGACGCCTATATCCTGGCCCTCACCCGGCTGAACCAGTACGCCGGGCGTTCCAGCTTCTACACCTGGATGGCGCGCATTACCATGAACGAGGCGTTCACGCGCATCCGCGCGCGCCGGCGCGCCCAGCGGCTGGAGGCGGCGGTGGAGTCTCCGGCCAATCACCACCACTTTTTCGCGCACGTGCCCAACCCGGAGCAGCAGGCGTTTCAGAACGAGTTCCGCCGGGCCTTCACCATCTCGGTGCGCTCCCTGCCGGACCGTTACCGCTCCGTGTTCACCATGCGGGAGATCCAGGAGATGTCCACGGCCGAGGCCGCCTGCAGCCTGGGGATCACCGAGGAGTGCGTCAAGACGCGGCTGCACCGCGCGCGCGAGCTGTTGCAGAGGCGGCTGGCGCGGCGCGTCCGCGTTCGGGAGCGTGCCGCGGCGTAGCTATTCGTCCTCTTGTTCCCCGCCGCCGGGAAGGGCGTCTTTGTCGCCCTCGAGCAGGCGGTAGAGCGTGGCGCGGTGGATCCCCAGGATCTTGGCGGCGCGCGCTTTATTGCCGTCTACGTGTTTCAGCACCTTCAGTGCATGGCGGCGGTGCACCTCGGCCAGCGGCAGTAACTCCTCCTGCTCTTCCGTCTCCGGAACCGGCATGCCCTGCAAGTGCTCGGGAAGATCGCGCACGTCGATGGTGTCGCCCTCCGCCATCATGCAGGCGTGGCCCAGCACGTTTTCCAGTTCCCTGACGTTGCCGGGCCAGTTGTAGCGCGAGAGCACGAACTGGGCGCGCGGCGTCAACCCGCGCAGCGGCTTGCCGTACTGCGCGGCGAACTTTTCCACGAAGTAACGCTCCAGCAGCGGCAGGTCTTCCGGGCGGTCCGCCAGGCGCGGCAGCCGGATCTCGATCATGGAGAGCCGGTAGTAGAGGTCCTCGCGAAACTGCCCGCGCGCCATCATCTCGCGCAGGTCGCGGTTGGTGGCGGCCACCACCCGTACATCGGTGCGGCGGGTGACGGGCGAGCCCACCCGCTGGAACTCGCGCTGCTCGAGCACGCGCAGCAGCTTGCTCTGGGTGGCCAGCGGCATATCGCCAATCTCGTCCAGGAAAACGGTGCCGCCGTTGGCGTACTCGAACAGTCCCATCTTGTCCTGGTGAGCGCCGGTGAAGGCGCCCTTCACGTAGCCGAACAGCTCGCTCTCAAACAGCGTCTCCACGATGGCGGAGCAGTTGCACACCGCCATGCGCGCGCCCGAAACGGGGCTGAGCCGGTGCATCGCGCGGGCCACCAGTTCCTTCCCCGTACCGGTAGCCCCGGTGATCAAGGCGGTGCGGTAGTGCGGGGCGGCGCGCCGGATGCGCAGGAAGACGTCCAGCATCAGGGGGCTGCGCCCCACCATACCTTCGAACTGGCTGGCCCGGACCATCTCGCGGTCCAGTTCGAGCGCGCGCCGCCGCTCGCGCATCTCCGAGATCAGGTTGCCTATGCGCTGCCGCAGCAGCGCGATCGACAGCGGCTTGGTGAGATAATCGCTGGCGCCCTTGCGGATGGCCTCCACGGCGGATTCGGGCGAGTAATGGCCGGTGATGAGGATCACGTCCGTTTGGGGCGAAACTTCGAGAATGCGCTCCAGCAGTTCCAGGCCCGTCATCCGGGGCATGATGAGATCCACCAGCATGATCTCGGGCCGGCGGCGCGCAACCAGTTCCAGGCCCTCGCAGGGCTCCTGCGCGGTGAGGATCTCCAGTCCTTCCTGCGCCAGCGCTTCGCGAATCAGCTCCAGGCTGGCGGGGTCGTCGTCCACCACCAACAGGGTGACGACGGATGGGTTCGAAGGGGTCATTCCGTAGGGGCTCCCAGCAGCGCCTCGACGCGCTTTCGCAGCGCGGCGCCTTCCACGGGCTTGGTAATGTAGTCGTCGAAACCGGCCGCGATCGCCCGCTGGCGGTCGCCGCGCATGGCGAAGGCCGTCAGGGCCACGATGGGGGTCGAGGCCAGCCGCGGGTCGCGGCGCATCTCGGCGAGTACGGCGTAGCCGTCGAGCACCGGCATTTGAATATCGAGCAGCACCAGGTCCGGGGGCGCGGCGCGGGCCTGTTCGAGCGCTTCCCGCCCGTGGGCGGCCTCCACGATCTCGCGCCCCGGCGCCTGGAGTACCTCGCGCACCAGCTCGCGGCTCACCGGATTGTCGTCCACCACCAGGATGCGGCGCATCAACCGGCGCCTCCCGCGCACATCTCCGCGGCTCCCGGCGGCAGGGTGAAAACGAAGCGGCTGCCCTTGCCCGGTTCGGCCTCCACGCGGATGCGCCCGCCGTGCAACTCCACTAGCCGGCGGGTGATGGCCAGGCCCAGCCCGGTGCCCTCGCGCGAGCCCGTCCCGCTCACCTGGTGGAACTCGTCGAAGATGGCTTCGTGCTCTTCGGCGGGGATGCCCACGCCGTTGTCGGCCACCGAGAAGCAGATGGCGCCGTCCTCCCAGGAGGAGTCCACCCGCACGCTGCCGCCTTCGGGAGTAAACTTCACGGCGTTGCTCAGCAGGTTGTAGAGGATTTGCTTGAAGCGCGTCCGGTCGGCGAAGACCCGCAGTTCCGGCTCGATCGTTACGGTCACCTGGATGCTCTTCATCTCGGCCAGGGGCCGGATGACGCTCATCACCTCCGCCAGCGCCTCCTCGGCGCGGAAATCTTCCAGCGAGAACTCGATGCGGCCGGCGTCGATTTTGGAAATATCCAGAATGTCGTTGATGACCTGGAGCAGGTGGCGCGCGCCGGCCTGCACGTGGCCCACGAAGCGCCGCTGCTTGTCGGCCAGCGGCCCGGCGGATTCCTCGGCCAGCAGGTCGGAGAAGCCGATGATGGCGTTCAGCGGGGTGCGCAGCTCGTGGCTCATGCGCGCCAGGAAGGCGCTCTTCAGCCGGTTGGCCTCTTCGATCTCTCGGTTGCGCGCCGCCAGGGCGGAGTTGGCCACCGCCAGTTCGGCGGTGCGCTCGAGCACGCGCCGCTCCAGCGTTTCGTTGAGCCGGCGCACTTCTTCCTCGGCGCGCTGGCGTTCGGCGGCGAGTTCCAGGTTGCGCAGGGCGAAGGAGATCTCGGCCGCAATCTCGTCGAGCAGCAGCACGTCTTCCCCGTGGAAGACGCCCGCTTCGGAGGCGTAGACCGAGAAGGCCCCCACCGAGCGCTCCACGATGCGGATGGGAAAGGCGGCCGATGCGCGATAGCCGCGCTCGAGCGCGCTCTGCCGCCAGGGTTCCATGCGGGGATCGCCGGCGATGTCGTTGGCGATGTAGTGGCGGCCTTCCCGCACGCAGGTACCGGTGGGGCCGCTGCCTTGCGGCACGTCGGCCAGCGGAATCCGCAGGTTCGCCAGGTAGCCGTTCTCGAAACCGTAATGGGCCACGGGCCGCACCTCACGCGCAGCCTCGTCCACGAGCCCCACCCAGGCCATGCGGAACTTGCCGTCCTCCACCGCGATGCGGCAGAACTCCTCCAGCATCGCATCGCGGCCGCTTGTGCGCACCACCGCCTGGCTGACATGCGACTGCATGGCGTAGAGGCGGTTGAGGTGCAGCAGGCGGGCCTCGGACCGGCGGCGGCGGCCAATTTCGCGGTTCAGGTGATAGAAGACGAAGATCAGCAGGAGCAGGCTGATGAGCGTGCCGCTCAGTTCCCCCACGATAGCCAATCGTCCCTGGCGCTGCGCATCTCCCTCCACCGCGCCCAGCATGTTTCTCTCTTCCCGAACCATCGCTTCGGCGGTGGCGCGGATGTTGTCCATCAACTGCCTGCCGCGCCTGGAGTCGTGGGCGGGCACCGAGGCTGCATAACCGTGCCGCTGCCGCGCCTCGATGATTTCCGCGTTGAAGGCCAGTTTCTCCCGAACGGGCGGCTCGAGCGCAGCCAGATAGGGCGTCCGCCGCCGGTCTCCCCCGGCCAACCGGCGCAGTTCTCCCATGGTGCGCTCCACCTGCCGGACCGCGGCCTGGTACGTCTCCAGGTGCTGCTCGTCGCCCGTGATGGTATAGCCGCGCGCAGCGCTTTCCACGTTGAGCACCTGGGTGGTCAGGCCGGAGAGTTTGTCGATAATGTCGTGGCCGTGGCGAACCGAACGCGACGTCCCGATGAAGGCATTCAGGGCGAGATACGAGGCCAGGTTGACACCGACCAGGATCAGCGCGGCCAGGGCGAAACCCGCCCGAACCAGGTTGTCCAGACGAAATCTCATAGGCCCGACTCCGGCCGCGGTAAGGTCCGCTTCCGCGTGACGATAGCCAAAACTGTCGCTTGTACTTCTCCTATTAGGCTCACCCGCGGCAGGCGACGTCAAGGGGCGAGGGTTAGGCCGGGCCGTTTGCGGGCTGTCGCGCAGCCGATCACCCTCGGCAATGAGCGTCGCAAGAAGCGCAGGCCGCCTCCCGGCAGGCGCCGAATCTCGCTTCAGGCGAAACTTTAGAGATACTCCATAACCATAGAGCCATAAACAGGATAACGGCGCGGGGCGCAGCCTGGCGGCAGTTTGGACGGCGGTTTGCCTGAAGGTAAGCGTTGTCGTTGCCCGCATATGCCGGCAGAGAACGCTACCGTTACGGTTTATGACGATCCGGCAGAGGCCGGCAGGGCGCTCCGGGAACTTCGAGCCGCGGGGTTCCGCGCCGAGGAGATCTCGGTTGCCGCGCGATACCGGGAGCCCGAAGGAGACCCGGGCAGAACCGCGGGCTTCTGGAACGCAGTGCGGCAGGCGCTGCCCGAATGGAGGGTCGAACAGGTGCCGGGCACGGAGCGGGTGCGGGTAGCGGGGCGTTTGGCCGAATGGGTGGCGGTGAGCCTGGAGAACGCCGCCATCTTCACCGGGCTCAGCCCGCTGGGCGCGGCACTGTACAGCATCGGCGTTCCCAGGTGGGCGATCGCCTGCTACGACGCCGCGCTGCGAGAAGGCAAGTGCCTGATCGTGGCGCATGGTCCGGCGGGCGAGGTGGCTCGCGCCAAGCGCCTGCTGAACGGGATTGGGGAGCAACAGGGTGCTGGGTTTTCGGGTTGAGGGGGGAGGGTGCGGTGCACGGAAAGG
>JAWLGN010000013.1:0-17058 GCA_041685075.1 Bryobacteraceae bacterium | reverse complement strand
GGGGGGGGGGGGGGGGGGCGGGGACTGGGGCCCGCGCACCGCACCCACGGGATGCTCTACTTCTCGACCTCGAACTCGAATTCCATGACTTTTCCCCGCACCACGTAGCAGAAATAGTATTCCCACACGCGCCGCGCCCGCACCGAGCGGTTGATGATGGCCTCGAATCCCAACCACCGCCAGGGCCGCAGCAGCTTTACCCGCACCGAGAGTTCCTTCAGCTTCACCCTGGTGTAATAGCCGAAGCCGCCGTGGTCCGGGCCGAAGTAGCGGAAAGAGAAGCTGTTCAGGTGGTGCAGGTGGGTGGGGTCGCAGAAGGAGCTGAAATCGGTGTAGTGGGGGGTCTCGATGAGGATGCGGCCTCCGGGACGCACCAGCCGGTGGAACTCCTCCATGGCGCGGATGACGTCGCGAAGGTGCTCGATGACGTGAATGGCGCGCAGGCGGTCGAAGGAATTGTCGGCGAATGGGTAGGGGAAGTGGTCGAGATCGCAGAGGACGTCGGCGCGGCTGGCGGGATTGCGGTCGATCCCAGTGGCGCCGGGATATTTCGCGATCCCGCAGCCGACGTCGAGAATCTTCAGGCTCTTGCCGTCGCCAGGCACTCCTCCATGATATCCACTGCGCAGTCGCATTGATCGCGCGTGATGGTGAGGGGCGGGCTGAGCCGCAGGGCGCTGTCGCCGGCGCCGAGCACCAGCAGGCCGCGTTCGAAGGCCATCTGGAGGATGCGGTCGCGCAGGGCGGGGAAGGGCTCGCGGCTCTCCTGGTCCTTCACTACCTCGACGCCGATCATGAGGCCCAGGCCGCGCACCTCGCCCACGAAGGGGAAGCGGCGAGGCCACGAGCGCATGCGCTCCATCAGGTAGGCGCCCATGCGGGCGGCGTTGTCCACCAGTCCTTGCTCCAGCAGCTCCAGGGTGGCGAGCGCGGCGGCGCAGGCCACAGGGTTGCCGCCGAACGTGGAGGCGTGCGCGCCCGGCGGCCAGTTCATCAGCTCGGCGCGCGCCACCGTGGCGCCCAGCGGCATGCCGCTGGCAATCCCCTTGGCCACCGCGAAGATGTCCGGCACGGCATCGAAGTGCTCGGCGGCCCACATCTTGCCTGTCCGCCCCATGCCGGACTGCACCTCGTCGAAGATCAGGAGGATGCCGTGGCGGGCGGCGATGCGGCCGAGTTCGTCCATGAAGCGGCGCGGCGGCACCACGTAGCCACCCTCGCCCTGCACCGGCTCGATGACGATGGCGGCCACCTCTTCGGCCGGCGCGATGGTCGTCAGCAACTGGTTTTCGATGTAGCCGGCGCACTCCACTGCGCAGGCGTCCGGCAGCCGGCCCCAGGGACAGCGATAGCAGTTGGGATAGGGCGCGTGCACCACGCCGGGCAGCAGGGGGGCGAAGCCGCGGCGCTGCACGGCGCGGCGGGCGGTGAGCGAAAGGGCGCCCAGGGTGCGCCCGTGAAACGAGCCCAGAAACGCAATGAACTTGTCCCGCCCGGTGGTGTAGCGCGCCAGCTTAATGGCGCCCTCGATCGCCTCCGCGCCCGAGTTGCCGAAAGAGACGCGCCGCGGCACGCCTCCCGGCGCCAGCGCCGCCAGGCGTTCGGCCAGCGCTACCAGCGGCTCGTAGTAGAAGTCCGTGCCCGACATGTGAATCAGGCGGGCGGCCTGCCGCTGGATGGCGTCCACCACGCGAGGATGGCAGTGGCCGGTGGCTACCACCGCAATTCCTGCATTGAAGTCGAGGAAGCGGTTGCCATCCACGTCCTCGACGATGGCCCCTTCGCCCCGCGCCGCTACCAGCGGGTAGCTCCGGGTATAGGACGGCGAAACCACGCGGGTGTCGCGTTCGATCAAAGCTTTGGCGCGCGGACCTGGCAGCGGCCCCGTAAGGTGCGGCAGGTCCGGCCGTACCATGTGCGCCGTGTTGCCCATGGAAAGACCTCCTGTGAGTTGTCGCTACGGAGCTAAAACCGCTGAGGGAAGGGAAGGTTAATCGCAGCCGAAGAGGCCGGGTCGGGACGTCGCTGGCCGGCGGCTGTTCATACCTCCAGTTTATACTGGCGCGCACAGGGCGCAAGCGCAGGAACGGCCATGCCGGCACGGCCGGCGTGCTGAAAGAGACGCGGCGGCGGCTCGATGGCGTTGTGCAACACACTATGAACCGCCACGCCCCCCGCCAGCATCTGAGAGGTATGTATCGCGCCTTTTTGCACCGCTACGCCGTTGTGGTGGCCTGCTCAACCCTCCTCTTGCTGGTGGCCGGGGGGCTGGTGACGAGCAATCACACCGGGCTGGCGGTAGCTTCGTGGCCACAGTTCGAGATGGAGAGCGTTTCGCCCGGCGCCCGCTACGAAGTTGCGCACCGCGTGGCGGCGGCGGTGGTGGGGTTGCTCACCCTCGGGCTGGCCGCTGCGCTCGGGGCGCTCGAACGCCGCGCCTGGCTGCGGCGACTGGGCCTGGCGGCGGTGGCGGCGGTTGTGGGTCAGGCCCTTCTCGGAGGCCTGGGGGTGCGCTGGCTGCTGCCCCAGGCGGTGAGCGTGGCGCATGCCGTGCTGGCCAGCCTGTTCTTCGCCCTCACGGTGGCCATCGCGGTGTTCACATCGAAGGGTTGGATCGAGCATCCGCGAACGGTGGCTTCCGAGGGACGCATCCCGCTGCGGGCGCTCTCGCTGGTGGCCGCGGCGGCCGTCCTGGCGCAGATCGGAATGGGGGCGGCGATGCGTCACAACGCGCTCGGGCTGGCGCCCCACATTGCGGCCGGAGCAGCCGCGGCGGTCCTCGGGTTGTGGGCGGTGTGGCTGGTGCTCTCGCGGCACGTGGGGCATGCCGGGCTGCGGCGCTCCGCCCTGGCCCTGCTCTCCCTGGGAGCCAGCCAGGCGGTATTGGGAATGGGAACCTATCTTGGCGGCGCGGTGCTGGCAGAGGCGCCCCAGGCGCCCCCGCGGCTGGTGCTGGCGTTTTCGGTCTCGCACGTAGCCGCGGGCGCCGGGACCCTGGCCGCCGCCGTGGCGCTGGCCATCTATGCCCGCCGCAGGGTTTCGGCCGTTATGGAGGAGGCGGCCTGAAGTGCAGGCTGTTCGCAGCTACATTGAACTCACCAAGCCGCGCATCACGTGGCTGATTTTGATGTCCACCGCGGTGGGCTACTGGTTCGGAAGGTCGGCCGCCGGCTCGCTCGACTGGGCCCGGCTGTTCTACACCGTGCTCGGCACCGGCCTGCTGGCCTCCGGGACCGCCGCGCTCAACCAGTGGTACGAGCGCGATGCCGACCGCTCGATGCGCCGCACCGCCCATCGCCCGCTGCCTTCGGGCCGGCTGACGGCGCGCGCAGCGCTGCTGTTCGGCCTGGCCCTTTCCGTCTGCGGGTTCGGGGCGCTCTGGACGGGAGCCAACCCGCTCTCCGCGGCCATCGGCGCCTTCACGCTGGTGAGCTATCTCTGCCTCTACACGCCGCTCAAGCAGCGCACCTGGCTCTCGACCACCGTGGGGGCGATTCCCGGCGCCATGCCGCCCTTGATCGGCTACGCCGCCGCTCACGGCACCCTCACCGCCGAAGCATGGGTCCTGGCCGCCATCCTGTTCCTCTGGCAGTTCCCGCACTTCTATGCCATTGCCTGGATGTATCGGGAGGACTACGCGCGCGCCGGCATCGTGATGCTGCCGGTAGTAGAGCCGGACGGCCGCTCCACGGCGCGGCAGATCGTGCTCTACGGCCTGGTCCTCATCCCCGTCAGCCTGCTGCCCGGCGTACTGGGGATGTCCGGGACGATTTATCTTTTAGGCGCCCTGGCCGCCGGCCTCTGGTTTTTGCATTCCGGGCTGCGGGTGGCAAAAGAACGCACCGCCGTGCGGGCCCGCGGCGTCTTAATGGTATCGGTCCTTTATCTTCCCCTGCTTTACGGCCTCATGCTGCTGGACCGCCCTGGATGGTGATTTCCGTAAACCACATCAGCCACCGGTACGGCTCCCGGCAGGCCCTTACCGATGTGAGCTTCGCAGTGCGTCGAGGCGAAATCTTCGGGCTCCTGGGACCCAACGGCGGCGGCAAATCCACTCTCTTCCGCGTGCTCACCACCATGATGCCGCCCAGCGAGGGATCGGCCTCGGTGGCGGGCTTCGACGTGGCGCGGCAGCCCGGCGACGTGCGCCGCCATGCCGGCGTGGTCTTCCAGTCCCAGAGCCTGGACCGCTCCCTCACGGTGACCGAAAACCTGCGCAGCCAGGGGCACCTGCACGGGTTGTACGGGAAGGCGCTCGCCGGCCGCATGGAAACCGTGATGGCGCGGTTGGGGCTGGCGGACCGCAGCGGTGAACTGGTGGGCACGCTCTCCGGCGGATTGCGCCGCCGCGTCGAGATCGCCAAGGCGCTGCTGCACGGCCCGCGCGTGCTGCTCATGGACGAGGCTTCCACCGGCCTGGACCCCGGGGCGCGCCGGGAACTGTGGCAATACATTTGTGAGCTGCGCTCGAGCGAAGGCGTTACCATTCTGCTGACTACCCACATTCTGGACGAAGCCGACCGCTGCGACCGCCTGGTGCTGCTGCACAGCGGACGCGTCGTGGCCGAAGGCAGCCCCGCCGAGTTGCGGGCGCGCATCGGCGGCGACGTGGTGGTGCTCGAAACCGCCGACCCCGCCGCGCTCGCCCCCCAGATGGAGGCCCGCTTCGGCGTGCACCCCTCCATCCTGAACGGCACCCTGCGCATCGAAATCAGTAATGGACACCGCTTCATCACCGAGGCGGTGGAAGCATTCCCGGGCTTCATCCACTCCGTGGCGCTGCACAAGCCCACCCTGGAAGACGTCTTCGTCCGGGAGACAGGAGCATGGATCGATTGAGCAGCATCACCTCAGCCCAGCCGGCGCTGGCCGCCCCGGCGCCTGTGAAACCCTCGTTCTGGCTGCCGGCCTACACGCTCTGGCGGCGCGAACTGGTGCGTTTCTGGCGGCAGAAAAGCCGCGTGCTCGGGGTAGTGGCTTCCCCGCTGGTCTTCTGGCTGCTGATGGGCTACGGCTCGGGCGACCTGGGGCGGTTTTATGCCGGCGCGGTGGTCTTAACAGTGATGTTTTCGGCGGTTTTTTCCACCATTTCGATCATTGAAGACCGCCGGGAAGGTTTTCTGCTTTCCATGCTGGTATCTCCGGCGCCGCGCAGCAGCATGGTGCTGGGCAAGATCCTGGGGGCCGCCACCCTGGCCTGGTTGCAGGGACTGGTGGTGCTGGCGTTTGCGCCGCTGGCGGGAGTCGAGATCGCCGCCTGGCGCCTGCTTCCGGTGAGCGGGGCCCTGCTGCTGGTGGCCTTCGCGCTCACCGCCTTCGGTTTCCTCATCGCCTGGCAGATGGACTCCACTTCGGGCTTCCATGCCATCATGAACTTGCTACTGGTCCCCATGTGGATGGTTTCGGGAGCGCTGTTCCCCATGGCCACGGCGCACGGCTGGATTCGCGCCATCATGTGGGCCAACCCCCTGACGTACTCGATCGCTTTATTGAACGGGCTGCTGGGGCTCGGCGAGCCGTCGCCGGGCACCGCGGCGAGCCTGCTGGTGACGGCCGTCTTCGGCCTAGCGCTGGCGGCCGCCGCGGGAGTCCTGGCCGCCCGTCCTGTGAGCCGAAGCAATGCGTAAGACGCCGTTCTTTTTTGCGGCTCTGCCGCTGATGTTCCTGGCCGCCTGCCGGAGCGAGGCGCCCTTGCCGGTGCTGGGCGAGGTGCCCGATTTCCAATTCACCGCCCAGGACGGCCGCGAGTTCAACCGCGCCTCTCTGGACGGCAATCTCTGGGTGGCCGACTTCATCTTCACCAACTGCCACGGGCCGTGCCCGCTCATGTCGAGCCGCATGAGCCGCCTGCAAAAAGCCGTTGCGGAGTATCCCGACGTGCGGCTGGTCTCCTTCACCATCGACCCCGACAGGGACACCCCCGAGGTGCTCGCCAAATACGCCCAGCGCTACCAGGCGGACCCGAAGCGCTGGTTCTTTCTCACCGGAGACAAGTGGGAGCTGGATAGCCTGGGGCGCGATCACTTCAAGCTGCACATGATTGACGAGAGCCTCTCCCACAGTACGCGCTTCGTGCTGCTCGACCGCAAGAGCCGCATCCGGGGCTACTACTCGAGCGAAGAAGCCGGGGTCATCGACCGCCTGGTGGCCGACATCCGGCGGCTGCGCCGGGAGCCGGCATGATCTCGGTCACGGATCTTCCCACCGTCAACGCCTGTCTGAACGCCAGCGCCGCCACGCTGCTCGTGTGGGGATGGGTCATGATCCGGCAGGGGCGAAAGCGCGCGCACCGGCGGGCCATGCTGGGGGCGTTCACCTTCTCGCTGCTGTTCCTGGTGAGTTACCTGGTCTACCACGCCCAGGCGGGTTCGGTGCGGTTTCAGGGCACCGGGACCATCCGCACCGTCTACTTCGCCGTGCTCCTGACCCACACGGTGCTGGCCGCGGCGGTGCCGCCATTGGCCGTGGTGACGCTCAGCCGGGCCCTGCGGGGGCGCTTCGACCCGCACCGCCGCATCGCCCGCTGGACCTTTCCGATCTGGCTTTACGTGAGCGTCACCGGCGTAGTGGTTTACCTGATGCTCTACCGCCTCTGAAAATAAGAAGGCCCGATCCGGCGCCCCCGGACCGGGCCAAGGTGGATTGCGACTTCGCGCACCCGATGGTTAAGCGACCTGTTGTGAGCGGTACTGGCTCAAGATCGCTTCCATCTGATCCTTCAACCGAAGCTTTAGCTTTTTCAGTCTAACCTCTTCGACCTGCTCTTCTTCCGTGAGGTACGACCGAGTTTCCATCTCGTCCAGTTTCTTGGCATACTCGGAATGCTGAGTAGCCAGACTGCGAAACTCCGGGTGGGTTTCCATCAGATGCGCTCTGAGCTGCTCTTGGGCGTTCCTTTCCATCAGGCGTTACCTCCCAAGTGAAAGCCTCCGGGCCGCCTTCTCCGCCCGTAGGCTGCTTCACCTTCCCTTGCCTTTATGAAGTGACGGCAAAAAAGCCGTCCCTACTTGTGACAGTAGCATGAACGTAAACGCATAACAACAGCGCCCTCCGCGGGGTTCTGGTAATAATGGGGGCGAACTGCAAGTTCCTTAAAACCAAGGGTTTTGTAGAACTTCCGGGCGGCTTCGTTGGACTCCCGTACCTCCAGGTACACGCAGCCCGGGTGGCGAGCGTACAGATCGCGTGCGAGCGCCGTGCCGACCCCGCGCCGTCGGCAATCGGGATCCACCGCCAGGTTGAGCAACTCGCTCTCATCCGGCAGGAGGCGCCGGGCGACCGAGAAGCCCTCGACGCGGCCGCCGCGTTCGGCTACGCGGAAATCGTGGGCCAGGTAGTCCCGCGGCTCCCACTGGCTGGCCTCGGGCGAGCGGCGCTGGATTTCCGCCACGCGCGCGAGGTCTTCCTCGCCGCCCTGCCGGATGACGATGCCCTCACACAAACCGGACCTCGCCGGTTTCGCTCCACACCAGTTCGGAAGGGGCGGCGGCGGCCGCGGCGGCGGCGGCGCGGTAGTGGACCTCCACCCGAGAGCGGGCCGGAATCCAGCGGAAGCAGGGAACGCCGAACATGCTCCCGCGCTCGATCATCCTGCGGCGGTTCTCCGGCATGGGCGAGACTCCGAATTCCATACCGCGGGTGATGGTGGCGCCGTTCCAGGGGGTGTGGGTGCGGCTGCGGTTTTCCTCCCAGATGCCCAGCCAGGGGAAATCCTCGCGGCGCCAGACGTAGCCGATGGCGGTTCGGAAGCGCGGCGACCAGGCGACGAAGAAGGCGTTCGCGCGCCCCGGGTCCATCAGGTGCGTGGTGAAGCCGCTGGAGACCGGCGCGTCGTTATAGGCCCGGAGGTCCGCGGCTCCGCCGCCGGCGCGCGGGGCCATGGGCCAGTCGAACTCCGCCCCGGGAACCAGGTAGTCGGCCGGCCCGAAGGTGCCTTCATAAGCCTTGGAGCGGGTGGCGGAGGCTTCGAAGCGCGTGGCCCCGCACTCCACGAAGGGCGCGCCCAGGGTGACGTGCTGCGTCCAGCCGATGGGCCGGTCCGTGGCGGTGAGGTTCTCCACGGTTTCGGTGAACTCCACCACCGGCCCGCGCAGCCGGATGCGCCGCTCAAAGGCGAGTTGCGACGCGGGCAGGCAGGCGCGCAGCAGCATCTCCTCTTCCGCGCCGCACTCGATTTCGTAGGACACCACGGGCGCTTCCCCGTGCGCCGGCAAGCCCGCGGCGGCCTCCTCGTCCGTGGGATCCCCGAAGATGTCCAGGCAGAGATTGTGGCCCATGATGCCGGCCAGGGTGCGGGCATCCGGACCGCTCCCCATCGTGGGATGGGTGGCGGGATCGAATGCCGAAGGCTCGATCGAAGGCCAGGGAGGCGTCCACAGCGGATTCACCCCGGTGGCCTTGGCGAAGATCTCGGCCACGTGTCCGCCTTCGCGCAGCACGGTGACCCGCAGATCGGCATTCTCTATCACGGCGGCGCGGCGGCCGCGGTACTCGATTTCCGGCATACCCGTATTATGCGCGCCCGAAATGCGGCTGTACATAGCAGGATAAGTGGCACTATTCCAACACATGCGCGCCGCCCGCGGCCTCCCCGGGGACGGTACAATAGAGGTATCCCCCCAGAAAGCCGCCCTCAACTTAGGTCGAACGCTATGAGAACACCTCAAAATTTCTGGCCCTTTGACGACAGCGAGGAAGACGAAATCTATGACAACCCGTCCTGGGACATGCCTGGGTTGAAGCGGCGCGGGGCGTGCGGACGCCGTCAGCGCCGCCTGGATGCGCGCCGGCGGCGGCTGAATGCGTAGCTTGTGGCGTGTCCGTGCGCGTTGGCACGGTTGCCCCCCAGGCGCCGACGCACCCGGGCGCCGCGTCACGGCTGCCCTGCAGCCGCAGACGCGTCTGTTCCCCGCGGCACCGCTGTCCCGCCGGGCGCCGACGCACTTGGGCGTCGCGGCACGGTTGCCCTGCAGCCGCGATGCATCTGTGCTCCGCGGCACGGCCGCCCCGCACCCGCCGGCGCGTTTGTACGCCGCGGGACGGCTGCCCTCAGGCACGTGAGTTACAATTGTGACTCGTTAGCGGTCACGTGAGAACCAGCTTCGGCCGGTTCTCAAGGTGTCGATCCAACCTCGGCGCGGCCCCGTTGTGGCGCGCCCTCAACCCGTTTGCAAGGAGGAGATTAGAGTGAACGTCGAAATCTGCCAAAATCGCGCGGAGATGGGGAAGCGCGCGGCAGCGTATGCTGCTGCGGAAATCCGGGACATGATTTCCAAGCGTGGAAGTGCGGCCGTCCTGTTCGCCTCGGCCGACTCCCAGCTTGATTTTCTGCACGCGTTGCGTCAGGAACAGGTCGATTGGCCGAAGGTCACGGCCCTGCACGTGGATGAGTACGTGGGGATGGAAGAGACCCACCCGGCCTCGTTCCGGGGCTTCCTGAAAAAGCACCTGCTGGACCACGTGCCAATGGCGGCGTTTCACGGCATCCGCGGCGAAGCGCCGGATTCCGCGGCCGAATGCGCGCGGTACACCGAATTGCTCGAACGGCTGCAGCCGGGCCTGGCCGTTCTGGGGATCGGAGAGAACGGCCACCTGGCGTTCAACGACCCCGGCGAGTGCGACTTCAACGACGCCCGCTCCGTGCGGCTGGCGGATCTGGACGAGACCTGCCGCCAGCAGCAGGTGAACGACCGCGCTTTCGAGCGCATCGAAGACGTGCCTAAACAGGCCCTTACCGTCACGGTGCCGGCGCTGGCGCGGGTACCGCGGCTGGTGGTGGTAGTGCCCGGCATCCGGAAGGCTCCGGCCGTGAAGGCAGCGGTCGAAGGGGAGATCACCACGGCATGCCCGGCCTCGATTCTGCAGCGGCACCCCCGTGCCACCCTGCTGCTCGATCCCGAGGCGGCTTCGCAGCTCACGCCTAAGTCCGGCGGCGCGACAGCGTAATCCGGGTAAAATAGGAGGCCACATGAGCACGACTTCGCGACGGGCGTTTGTTACCATGGCGGCCTCCTCCGCCCGCATTCTTGGAGCCAACGACCGCATCCGCGGCGCAGCCATCGGGTTGGGCGGCCGCGGCGCTTACCTCACCGCCAACTTCAAAGAACTCGGCGTGGAGATGGCCGCGGTGTGCGACGTCTGGGAACCGCGCCGCGCCTCGGGCCTGAAGGCGGCTTCCACCGGCGCCAGGGCCTACGACAACTACCGGCGCATGCTGGAAGACAAGTCGATTGACGTCGTCGTCATCGCCACCCCGGACCACTGGCACGCCCAGATGTCCATCGACGCGGTCGAGGCGGGCAAGGACGTCTACGTCGAAAAGCCCATGGCCCTCACCATCGAGGACGCCTACCGGATGGAGGATGCCGTGCGCCGCACCCGGCGCGTGCTACAGGTGGGCAGCCAGCGCCGCAGCTCCGAAATCTGCCTGGAGGCCAGGAAGATCGTGGAGTCCGGCACTCTCGGCACCGTGCGGCTGCTCAACTGCTGGTGGCACGGCAGGACCATTTCTCAACTGCGCCAGCGCAAGCTGGAGGGGCACCTGGATTGGGAGCAGTGGCTGGGACCCGCTCCCAAGCGGCCCTTCGACCCTATCCGGTTCTTCAACTGGCTGTGGTTCTGGGAGTACGGCGGCGGCTACATGATCGGCCAGACCGTCCACATCCTCGACGCCACCCACATGTTCATGAACCCGGGCCATCCGCTGGCCGTGACGGCGCTGGGGAAGAATGGCATTCCCGGGTCGGAGATCCCGGAGACCACTTCGATTTCCGTCGAGTACCGCGACTACCTGGCGGTCTTCACGGTGGGCTACAAGGCCATGCGCTACAACCCGCCGGAGATGAGCCACGAACTCAAGCAGCTCAATGGCAGCGCGGCGCGCCTGGACGTGGGGCGGGAAACCCTGGCGCTCTACGACGAGGACCCCGAGGCGGTGGATCTGAAGCCGCGCATCGAGTTGAAGAAATACGGCGCCATCGAGCGCTCCGTCCGAGCGCACATTCGCGACTTCCTGGAATGCGTCCGCACCCGGCGGGATCCGAGGGCCAGCGTGGAGGCGGGACGCGAGAGCATCGTGGTGCTGGCTATGGCCGGCGAATCGCTGCGCTCGCGCCGCACCGTGGGGTTCGACCCGGCCACCCGCAGCATCCGGAAGCTCTCCTAAGCCCCGGCAAACGTAAGAACCCGCACGGAGCCCCACGGGGCCGCGTTCAATGCTACAATTGAATTTCCCTCCTGCTTCATCTCAATAGGGCGAAACAACTTATATGGCGAGCCTTACCAGTGGGGGATTACGCTCTGGTATCGGTATGCAAAAGGAACCCAAGAAGATCCTGGCGGTGTTGAGCGACCTGTTCTTCTCCGTCAAGATTACCGAAGCCGCCAAGCGCGCCGGTATGGCCGTGGAGTTCGTCAAAGATCCGGAGACCGTGGTGGAGCGGGCCAAAGAAAAGCCGGCCCTCATCATCTTCGATCTGAACTTCGCCGCCGCCGAGCCGCTGAAGCTCATCTCGCGTCTGAAGGGCGATTCCGGGATGAAAGGCACCAGCCTGATCGGCTACCTGTCCCATGTGCAGGGCGAACTGAAACAACAGGCTCTGGAGGCGGGTTTCGACATGGTGCTGGCACGCTCGGCATTTTCGCAGAACCTGCCGCAGATTCTTAAGCGTCACTCGTCGACGCTGTAAAGCGGGCCAGTTGGTCGACCTTGCGGCGCGCGGCGCCGGAGTCGATGGACCGGGCAGCCAGCTCCACGCCTTCCTGAAAACCGGACGCTTTGCCGGTGGCCACCAGGGCAGCGGCGGCGTTCACCAGTACGACATCGCGACGGGGCCCCTGCGCGCCCTCCAGGATCTCGAATGCCAGGGCGCAGTTGCGCACCTTGTCGCCGCCCCTGAGGGCGGTGGGCTCGGCGCGGGGCACGCCGAAATCCGCCGGCTCCAGCACGCGCCGCTCCACGCCGCCGCCGCGGATTTCGAAGGCCAGGGTGGGGCCGGTGGTGGTGATCTCGTCCAACCCGTCGGAGCCGTGCACCACGAAGCCGCGCGGCAACCCGAGCGCCGCCAGCGCGCCGGCGATCAACTCCGCCGCTTCCGGCGAGGGCGCCCCCACCACCTGCGCGGTCGCTCCGGCGGGGTTGGTGAGGGGACCCAGCAGGTTGAACACGGTTCGCATCCGCAACTCCACCCGTACCGGCTGCGCGTGGCGCATGGCGGTGTGGATGGCGGGGGCGAACAGGAAACCGATCCCCACTTCCCGGATGGCGCGCGCGCTATCGGCGGGCGAGATGGCCAGCCGGATGCCCATCTGTTCCAGCAGGTCCGCGCTGCCGCACTGGCTGGAGATGGAGCGGTTGCCGTGCTTGGCCACTCGCACTCCGGCGCCCGCCACTACGAACGCCGCCACGGTGGAGATATTGAACGTGAGGGAGCCGTCGCCGCCCGTGCCGCAGGTATCGAGCAGCGGCTCGCCCGAGATGCCCGGCTCCACCGGCACCGCCATCTCTCGCATGGCGCGCGCGAAGCCTACCAACTCCTCCACCGTCTCCCCCTTCATCCGCAGACCCACCAGCAGGGCGGCGACTTGCGCGGGCGAGGCCTCGCCCCGGAGGATCGTGGTCATGGCCGCCCGCGCCTCTTCGCACGGAAGGTGGTGGCCTTCGCATACCCGATGAATGAAGGGGATGAGGGACATGCTATAGTGAAACGTTTGGCCCGCGCCGGCGTTCCCGTTCGGACGCGTGCAGCGTCGTAATCTCCAAATCGTAGCAAAGAGATTCCATGAAAATCCACGAGTACCAGGCCAAGGCCATACTGGCGCGCTTTGGCGTTCCCGTTCCCAGAGGCGAAGTGGCTTACTCGGCTGAAGAGGCCGAAGCGGCGGCAAAACAGATCGGCGGCAGCGTGGTGGTGAAGGCGCAGATTCACGCCGGCGGACGCGGCAAAGGCGGCGGCGTGAAGGTGGTGAAGAACGCCGAGGAAGCCGCCGAAGCCGCCCGCCGCATGATCGGGATGAAGCTGGTGACGCACCAGACGGGGCCGGAAGGCCGCATCGTGCAGCGCCTGCTGATCGAGGAGACGCTTCCAATCGAACGCGAGCTTTACCTGGGCATCGTGCTCGACCGCGCGCAGGGCGTGCCGGTGTTCATGGCATCGGCGGCGGGCGGCATGGAAATCGAAGAGGTCGCCGCCCGGACCCCCGAAGCCATTTTGAAGGAGAGCTTCCGGCCCGGCACGGGGCTGCTGCCTTTCCAGGCGCGCAAGCTGGCCTTCGGGGTGGGGGTGCCGGCGGCTTCGGCCAACGGCGCGGCGAAGGCTATCACGGCGCTGGCCGCGGCCTATGTTCAACTGGACGCCTCGCTGGCCGAGATCAACCCCTTCGTCCTCACCCGCGACGGCAAGGTCTACGCGCTGGACGCCAAGATCAACTTCGACGATAACGCGCTCTACCGCCACAAGGACATCGTGGAACTGCGCGACTTCAACGAAGAGGAGCCGCTTGAAGTGGAGGCATCGCGCTTCGGGTTGAACTACATCAAGCTGGACGGCACGGTGGGCTGCATGGTGAACGGCGCGGGGCTGGCCATGGCCACCATGGATATCATCAAGTACGCCGGCGGCAGCCCGGCCAACTTCCTCGACGTGGGCGGCGGCGCCAGCGCCGACCAGGTGCGCAACGCCTTCCGCATCCTGCTTTCCGACGCCAACGTGCGCGCGGTGCTGATCAATATTTTCGGCGGCATCCTGCGCTGCGATACCCTGGCCGCCGGGGTGGTGGAGGCCGCGCGCGAGCTGAAGATTCAAGTGCCCGTGGTCATCCGGATGGAGGGCACCAACGTCGAGCTGGGCCGCAAGATTCTGGCCGAATCCGGTTTCAACTTTACCGTTGCCGACGGCATGAAGGACGCCGCCGAGAAGGTGGTGGCCGCGGCGGGGGGCAGAGCATGAGCATACTGGTAGACCGCGACACCCGAGTGATCGTGCAGGGCTTCACCGGCAGGGAAGGGACCTTTCACGCGCAGCAGGCCATCGAATACGGCACCCGCATCGTGGGCGGGGTGGTGCCCGGCAAGGGCGGCACGCGCCACCTGGACCTGCCGGTGTTCAACACCGTGGCCCGGGCGGTGCGGGAGACCGGCGCCAATGCGTCGGTGATCTTCGTGCCCCCGGCGTTCGCCGCCGACGCCATCATGGAAGCGGCCGACGCCGATGTTCGGCTGGTGGTGTGCATCACCGAAGGCATTCCCGCCCTGGACATGGTGAAGGCCTGGGAGTTCCTCAAGGGCCGGCGCACGCGTTTGATCGGCCCCAACTGCCCCGGCATCATCTCGCCCGGCAAGTGCAAGATCGGAATCATGCCCGGCCACATTCACCGGGAGGGCCATGTGGGGGTGGTTTCCCGCTCCGGCACCCTGACCTACGAGGCGGTGGGGCAGTTGACCTGCCTGGGAATCGGACAATCCACCTGCATCGGAATCGGCGGCGACCCCATCATCGGGACGGATTTCGTGGACGCCATCCGGCTGTTCAACGACGACCCCGATACCCACGCCATCGTCATGATCGGGGAGATCGGGGGCAACGCCGAGGAGACTGCCGCGGCGTTCGTCCAGCAGAACGTGAAGAAGCCGGTGGTGGGATTCGTGGCCGGGCAGACGGCCCCGCCGGGACGCCGGATGGGCCACGCCGGCGCCATCATCTCGGGCGGGTCGGGCGCCGCGCCGGATAAGATTCGCGCCATGCGCGAGGCCGGCATCCACGTATGCAACTCCCCGGCCGAGATCGGCCAGCGGGTGAAAGATCTTCTATGAGCATCGAGCGCACATTCTCCATCATCAAGCCGGACGCCGTGGCCGCGGGCCATGCCGGCGAAATTCTCTCCGCCATCGAGAAGGCGGGCTTCCGCATCCTGGCCCTGCGCATGACGCGGCTCAACCAGAAACAGGCCGAGGGCTTCTACGCCGTTCACCGGGAGAAGCCGTTCTTCGCGAGCCTGGTGAAGTTCATGACCGAAGGCCCCATCATCGTGATGGCGCTGGAGCGCGAGAACGCCATCGCCGGATTGCGCGAGGTGATGGGCGCCACCAATCCGGCCAACGCGGCCGAGGGCACCATCCGGAAGCGCTTTGCCGAAAGCATCGAGCGCAACGCCATTCACGGCTCGGACGCCCCGGAGACGGCTGCAGTCGAGCTGGCGTATTTCTTTCCCGCTGTCGAGTTGAACGCGTAGCGCTTCACCGCCGGCCGGGTCTACCGCCTTCCCAAGCTGAACACCAATCCTGTGGCGGCACGGAAATCCGGCTGCGTGGAACCGGCGGCGAATCCCGTGCCACCGTGAACGCCAGTTGCGTGATCGGTGGCGCGGGATCTCCAATCAGCGGCGGCGGCGATGGCCGGCCTCCGACAGTGGAGCGGCCAGGGTGTTGCGGTTCGCGGCTCCCGCCAGGGCTTTCAGATGTACGGCCATGCGGCCGGTCTTCAGAAGGCAAAGCTCGGGGCCGAAAAGAAAGGTGTGCTGCTGGAACTCGCCGGGCCCCGGCTGGATCGAGGGGTTCGACCCGGCTGGCAGTTGCACGTGCCGCTCTCCGTACTGGCCATTGAAATCGGCGAGCAACCCAATCCTCGACGTCACATTGATCTTCCCGGCGGCTACCCACCCATTCAGGTTCGCCGCGTCCAGCCCAAACAGGCGAACAGGTGAAATGGTCCCGGCACGCAGGTACGAATACCCGCCGAACAATTCCACTCGCGGTACATCCTGGCCGAGGAGGCTCAGACCCAAAACCAACGCAATGAATAATAGCCGCATCGCGATCCTGTTCCCTCTTTTGAAGAAACCGCTAAGGGTAAATCACGCCGCCGCGCGCCGGACAAGATCCGCGCCATACGCGGTCCGGCATACACTCATGCAAGGATCTCCAGGCTGACTGCCGTCTCACCGTGCTCCTCGAATACGTGCTGCTGCGGCAGCTGGAGGACCTGGACGACGTTATTGGCGTCGTTGGGGTGGGCGACGGTGATTGTCTCCGGTCAGTGCGCCAGCTCTAGCCAGCGGAGCCTTGGGCCTTTGATAACGCAGGCACTTCAATTTCGAATTCTGCCGCCTGCAGGGCGCGCGGAGCGCGTTCCACGCCTTCAAGGACCTCAATGTCTTGCTCCGAACCGGCCCCCAATTCCCTGAACCTCCGCGCGCTTACCAGGACGCGCGATTCCAGCGATCCGACGGCGCTGTTGTAGGATGCCACCGTCTTGTCGAGACTCCTCTTGAGATCGGCAAAATAGCCTCCGAGCCTGCAAATGCGGCCGTAGAGTTCCTTGCCGAGGTCAGCGATTTGCTGGGCGTTCTCGGCTAATGCCTCCTGCCGCCAGCCGTATGCAACCGCCTTGAGAAGCGCGATGAGCGTAGTTGGTGTCGCGAGAATCACTCCCTGCTGTGGACCGGCTTCGATGAGGCTTGGGTCCTGCTGGAGAGCCGCGCTGAAGACCGATTCGCCGGGCAGGAACATGACCACGAACTCCGGCGCGGGCTGGAATTGGTCCCAGTAGCTCTTGGCAGCTAGGCGGTCCATATGTGCGCGAAGCTGGATCGCATGCTCCTTGAGCCTGGCCGTGCGCGTCGCGTCATCGGCGGCTTCAACAGCTTCCAGATATGCCTTGAGGGGCACCTTGGCGTCCACCACGATGGACTTGTCCAGTGGCAAGTGGACGATGAGGTCGGGCCGTAGCCGGCCATCCTCGGTTTTCGAAGACACCTGCTGGTCAAAGTCACAGCGCTCGACCATACCCGCGAGTTCGACAACGCGCTGAAGCTGGATTTCGCCCCAGCGGCCACGGGCCTGGGGAGCGCGCAGGGCAGTCACTAAGTTGGCCGTTTCCACCTGCAGCCTTGCCTGCGTCTCGTTCATGGCCCTCACCTGCTCGGATAGCCCGGCGTAGGCGCCCGCGCGGATCTTCTCCATCTCCTGAATCTGCTGGTCAACCTTACCGAGTGATTCTGCGAGCGGCTTGATCAGTTGTTCGATAGCTTTTTGGCGGGTCTCTAAGTCGCCTTTGGCCTGGC
>JAWLGN010000310.1:2620-6367 GCA_041685075.1 Bryobacteraceae bacterium | reverse complement strand
GGCGAAGCCTACCTGGCCGGCGGCGTGCTGTTCCTGCTCGCCAACCTGAGCTTCGGCGCCTCCGTGGTGGTCTACAACTCCTGGCTGCCCCAGATTGCCCCGCCGGAGGAGCGCGACGCGGTTTCTTCCAAGGGCTGGGGTCTCGGCTACCTGGGCGGCGGCATCCTGCTGGCGCTCAACCTGCTGCTGTACCGCAACGCGGGGGCCCTGGGACTCACTGAAGGCGAGGCCGTGCGAATCAGTCTTTGCTCGGCCGGCGTGTGGTGGGGCCTGTTTACCCTGATTCCCCTGGCCAGCTTGCGCAACCGCGAGCCGGTCCACGCGGCGGAACCCGGCCGCAGCCTGGTTCTCTCCGGCTTCGGGCAGCTCGGCCGCACCCTGCGGGATCTCCGCCATTATCCCCAGACCCTCAAGCTGCTGGTGGCCTACCTGCTCTACAACGACGCGATCCAGGCGGTCATCACCCTTTCGGCGCAGTTCGGCAGCGATGCACTCGGTATCCCCATCGGCAGCCTGACCCTGGTGATCCTGATGGTGCAGTTCGTGGCCTTCTTCGGCGCCCTGGGGTTCAACCAGGTGGCCCGGCTGATGGGGGCCAAGCGTGCCGTGATGCTGTCCCTGGTGATCTGGACCGGGGTGCTGATCGCCATCTACGGATGGGTGCGGACCAGCGCTCACTTCTTCGCCGCTGCCGCCGTAGTGGCGGTAGTGCTGGGCGGCAGCCAGGCGCTCAGCCGCTCCCTCTACTCCCAACTGGTGCCCAAAGGCAGAGAGGCGGAGTACTTCAGCCTCTACGAAATCGGCGACAAAGGCACAAGCTGGCTGGCCCCCCTCATCTTCGGGCTGGCCCTGCAGTTCACCGGCAGCTACCGGTTGGCGATCGTCTCGCTGGTGGTGTTCTTTGTGACTGGAATGGGAGTGCTGGCGCGCGTGGATGTGCGCCGCGGCGCCGCAGCCGCTCAGTCGTAATCGATATCGCGCGCAGGCGGCGCTTTATCGGGATCTTCCTTGGCCTGGCGCAGCAGTTCGTCGAACTTCTTCTCCAGCACCTTGCCGTGGGATCTCTCGCTTTCGAAGCTCTTGCGGAAGGCTTCTTCGCGGCGCGCTCCCTCACCCTTCAGGCGGGCTACCGCGGCGGCCAAGTCTTCGATGGCGGGCGGGCGTTCCGGCTCTTTGTGGGAGATGACGGCGCGGGTTTCCGAATCGATCTTCAGGGTGGCCTGGCAACAGGGGCACTCGACCTCGATCAATTTGCCCATATACGCCCATGGTAGGACAACCCGGTAAAGCTGTCCACCGAACCGTAAGGAACGTCGCACGAGGGCGCGTGCACGCGCCGCGCGGCCGGTCAACATAGAGTTCACCGCCCTCGAGGCTGCCGTGCAGCCAGGATCGAGAAGAGACGACTGTGGGGATATTTGCGGATTTCTATGCGGAAACTACCGTGAGGTGACTGCTTAGGCGGGAGACGTACCGAAGCTCAATCGTCTCTCCTCGATCCTGAACGGATTGGGTCACGCCTTTCATATAGCAATCGCCGGGCCAAACAGCAAGTTTTTCAGATTCAGTGAATTGCAAGTAGCACTTGAACGTGTTCGTGAAAAACTGTCATAGCTGCGACAAGGTGCACTCGCTGTGCGCCCGCATTTGAGTTGATGACGGCGGCTAGCGGTTCGTCGCGCTACTGAAAACTCCGGAGGCGGGAATGTGTGCCGATTGCCACGTAGCGCGGGTGCGCAAACACAGCATGGTGGAGGGTGTAAAGAGGCGGGGCAGAGGAGCTGCTCTGCCCCGAAAACCTTCAGGCAGCCATCCGGTCGAGTACGGAATCCTTACTGGCGCCTCCCACGAGGCGGGAGAACTCCAGCACCAGCTTGTTGAGAACTTCGGCTTCGGCATCCAGCTCCGAACCCGCCGAGGCGGACTCCTGCGCGCTGGCGGCGGCGCGGTGAGTCACTTGTCCGATCTGCGCCACGGCTTCGGAGATCTCCTCCATCCCGACAGCCTGCTTTTCGCTGCCCTCATTCACGTGCTGGACCAGCGAAGCCAACTGCTCGGTGTGTTCGGTGAGCGCCCGGACCGATTCGGTGACGTGGTCGAGCTTGGATTTCCCTTCCTTGGAGGTGGTGATGGACTCCTCGATGAGCCCGGCGGTATCCTTGGCCGCGCCGGCGCAACGCTGCGCCAGGTTGCGAACCTCGTCGGCCACCACGGCGAATCCCAGACCGGCGTTGCCCGCGCGGGCGGCTTCCACCGCGGCGTTCAGCGCCAGAATGTTCGTCTGGAAAGCGATCTCGTCGATGACTTTGATGATGCGGGAGATCTTATCGCTCGAAGCATTGATGTCGCGCATCGAGATGACCATCTGGTCGAGCACCTGGTTGGCCATCCCTACGACCTCCCGGGATTTGCCCATCAGGTCTGCCATCGAGCGAACGGTCTCGCTGTTGCTGCGAGTGATAGAGGCGATTTCGGAGGTGGTGTGGGAGGTGCGCTCGAGTGCCGCCGACTGCTCCGAAGCCCCCTGGGCCAGCGACTGCCCGGTGCTGGAAACCTGGGAGGCCGCGCTGGCCACGCGCCCCGCGCTCTCGGCCATCCGCCCCGCCAGCTTCACCAGGGTGCCGCTGGCGCGGTAGACCATCCCCAGCACCACGGCGCTGATCGCGATGACCAACCCGATCAGGCCGAAACTGGTCCACATGCTCTGGCTGGCCTTCTTATCCGCGTCGTCGACGGCGCCGGCCAGCGCCGCGCTTTCGCTCTGGGCCAGCGATGCCCCGGCCACGCTGATGTCGGTCACCCGCGGCATCACCCGCTCATCGAAGCTCCGCAGCGCCGCGTCCATCTGTTGCGAGGCCAGCAGCGAGAGCAGCTCCTCGTGAGCCTGCCGCAGCAGGTCCGCCTTGGCCGCCAGCGATTCGATGCTCCGCCGGCTGGCGTCGGAATCGGCCAGGGTACGGTACTCCGCCACCGACCGGTCCACCCGCTCCGCCGCCGCCTGGTAACTGCGCTTGGCCGCCTCCGCCTTCTCGGGCTGCTGCAGAATGGTGCTCAGGGCGATGGCGCGCTCGAAACCGGCCATCTCGGCGGTTCCGGCCCCAATCTCCGCCGCCAGTTGCTGGCGCCGTGCCGCGCCGTTTACCGCCCCGGCCAACTCCCGCCGCAGCATCTGGACCGCGCCCTGCGAGACCAGCGTCAACAGCACCGCTCCGGCCAACATCGTGCCGAAGGCACACGTCAGCTTCTTTCCGATTGTCATGCTCGTGCTCTCCGAAACCTATGCGCCGCTCCCGCCGGCGGCCGCTCCTATAATTTGAAGGCCACGCTGATCGGCGCCGAGACCTTCACCGCCTTGCCATCCTCGGTGAACGGGTTGAACTTCCATCGCCGCAGCGCTTCCGCCGCGGGCCGGGTCAACATGGGGTTGCCGCTTACGATGTCCACCTTCTCTACCGCGCCGTTCGTGCCGATCAGGACCTGCAACTCCACCTCACCCTGAATCCGCAACTGGCGGGCGGTCGACGGATAATCCGGTGTCACACGGGACGCCACGTTGCGCATAGCCTCCGCCCGGCTCACCTTTTTCGCTTCCTGGGCCGCCACCGGCCCGGCCGCGGCCAACCCCAGCAGCACGATGACGCAGACCGTCTTAGCTCGTAAAATCATGTTCGACATAGCCAGCACTCCCTAACCTTATCGGCAGGTGGCGGCGGGAGATTAGGGTAATCTGCAGGCCGCGAGCCGGCG
>JAWLGN010000310.1:0-2520 GCA_041685075.1 Bryobacteraceae bacterium | reverse complement strand
CTTAGCTCGTAAAATCATGTTCGACATAGCCAGCACTCCCTAACCTTATCGGCAGGTGGCGGCGGGAGATTAGGGTAATCTGCAGGCCGCGAGCCGGCGGCGGAAGATCAGGGCAACCTGGCCGGCGAGCAGGTGGCGGCGGGAGATTAGGGTAATCTGCAGGCCGCGAGCCGGCGGCGGAAGATCAGGGCCACCTGGCCGGCGAGCCGGCGGCGGCGGGAGACCAGGGTAATCTGCAGGCCGCGAGCCGGCGGCGGAAGATCAGGGCCACCTGGCCGGCGAGCCGGCGGCGGCGGGAGACCAGGGTAATGTGGCCGGCGTACCGGCGGTGGCGGAAAGGGTATCTGCAGGGCCGGCGAGCGGGCGGCGGCGGGAGATTAGGGTAATCTGCAGGCCGCGAGCCGGCGGCGGAAGATCAGGGCCACCTGGCCGGCGAGCCGGTGGCGGCGGGAGACCAGGGTGATGTGGCCGGCGTACCGGCGGTGGCGGAAAAGGTATCTGCAGGGCCGGCGAGCGGGCGGCGGCGGGATTAGGGTAATCTTTAGCGCCGGTAGCGGGCGGGGCCGGCGAAGAGCGGAAAGGCCGTACACTGGAAAAGATGTCCGAGGAGCCGGTCCGCATCCCCATCACCGACGTCTTCGACCTGCACAGCGTCCCCCCGCGCGACGTCAAGGCCGTGGTCGAGGAGTACCTGCTCGAGGCGCGCCGCCTGGGCTTCCGGGCCTTGCGGATCATACACGGCCGCGGCATCGGCGTGCAGCGCGAGACGGTCCGGGCCGTGCTCGCCCGCACCGATTTCGTGGCCGACTACCGCGACGCGCCCGCCGAAGCCGGCGGCTGGGGCGCTACGATCGTGACCCTGCGGTAGCCTGCCAGCGCGCCGAGGCCGCCCGGATGCGCTCTACCGCCTCCATCAGGTTCTCATAGGAGTTGGCATAGCTGAACCGGATATAGCCGTCGCCGTAAGCGCCAAAAGCGCCCCCGTGGAGGCAGGCCACGCCGCATTCCTCCAGCAGCCAGTCGGCCAGCTCCCGCGAGGAGATCCCCGTAGCTTTCACATTGGCGAAGGCGTAAAAGGCGCCTCCCGGAAGGGCGCAGCGGAAGCCGGGAATGCCGTTCAATCCGCTGCAAAAAGCATCGCGGCGTCGGCGGAACTCTCTCACCATGGCGCCCACCCCGTCCTGCGGGCCGGTGAGCGCCGCAATACCGGCGCGCTGCGTGAAGCTGGCGGCGCAAGAGTTGGAGTTCACCATCAGCTTGTTCACCGCTTCCACCAGCCACGCCGGCATGACGCCGTAACCGAGGCGCCAGCCGGTCATGGCGTAGGTTTTCGAGAAGCCGTCCAGGATGATGGTCTTCTCCAGCATTCCCGGCAACGAAGCGATCGAGACGGGCGGCTCGCCGTAGACGATCCGGCTATAGATCTCGTCGGAGAGCACCACCAGGTCGCGGTCCCGCACCATGGCGGCGATGGCCTCCATGTCCGCCGCCGGGATCACCCCGCCGGTGGGATTGTGGGGCGAGTTGAGCACCAGCAGTTTGGTGCGGGGGGTCAGGCTATCGCGCAGCACATCCAGGTCGAAGGTAAAGCCGCGCTCCTCGACCAGCGGGATGGGCACTGGCCGCGCTCCCAGGAACCGGATCATCGACTCATAAATCGGGAAGCCGGGGTCGGGGTAGATCACCTCGTCGCCGGGCTCCACCAGCGCCAGCATGGAAAAGAAGATGATGGGCTTGCCGCCGGGGACAACGGCAACGTGCTCGGCTCCCACCCGGATGCCGCGCGTCAGCCTGACGTACTCCGCCACCGCCTCGCGCAGCTCGGGATAGCCCTGGGTGGGGCCGTAATGGGTCCAGCCCTCCTCGAGCGCCCGGGCGGCGGCTTCGACAATATGCCGGGGAGTAGGAAAGTCCGGCTCCCCGATCTCCAGGTGCACCACGCTGCGGCCGCGCGCCTCCAGCGCCCGTGCCCGCACCAGCACATCGAAGGCGGACTCCACCCCGATGCGGCTCATTCGTTCCGCAAGCTGCATGACTCACCGCTTTTCGAACCAGGGCACTCCGTCCCGCACCTCCACCTCGACGACGCGGTCGCCTATGGCGACGCGCTCGCCCCGGATGCGGGCCGTTACCCTTCGGCCGTCCTCCACTTCAATGATGGCCAACTGGTAGGGCGCCTCGCGGGCGAAGCCCTCGGGCGCCGAGTGCACCACGGTTTCCGTGTACACAATACCTCGCAATTCGCTCATGACGCCCCCAGGATGGTCACCACACAACTGGCGCCGGAGCCGCCCAGGTTTTGCGCCAGCCCTATGGTCGGGTGGGTCACCTGCCGGTCGCCGGCTTCGCAGCGGATCTGCTCCACCACGTCGCAGATCTGGGCCGTCCCGGTGGCGCCCACGGGATGCCCCTTGGATTTCAGCCCGCCGCTCGGGTTGATGGGCCGCTCGCCGGAGAGCGCCGTGCGGCCATCGGCCGTACCGGGGCCGCCCTGGCCGCGGCCGCCGAAGCCCACGGCCA
>JAWLGN010000309.1:0-6400 GCA_041685075.1 Bryobacteraceae bacterium | reverse complement strand
CGGTTGGGATTCAGTTCCCTGCCGGCCAGGAAGGCGTAGTTGGCCGCCACGTGCCAGCGGGGTGAAAGCTCCCACTCGGCCAGGCTCTCGAGGCCGTAGTAGCGGGCGCGGCCGTCGTTGACGAAAGCTTTGACCGCGCGGGGATCGAGCGCCGTGGCCACCGCTACCACGCCGCGGGCGCGCTGCTCGGGGGTGGGCTCGAGCGGGGTGACCGGCAGCCCGGCGAGCGCAGCGGGCGGCGCGGCGGCCGGAAAGAGCAGGGTGCGGCGGACGATGGGGCTCAAGAGTTCGGCATCGAAAGCCTGGAGCCGCAGGCTCGCGCCGCGGCCGCGCAGCATCACGCCGGTTTCGTAGTTGTAGAGGCGCTCGGGCGCGAGGTTGGCGGCGGGCCGCCCGGTGGGAAGCGCGCTCTCGGAGGCCGAGTTGGCCAGCAGCGCCCCGGCGGGCACGGCTTCGGAGACCGGAATTTCGTAGCCCAAATCGTTCAGCCCCAGGGCCCCCAGGTCGTTCAGGTTGGGCGCGCGGAAGCCGCGGCTGAGGTTGGCGAACAGCCGCACCGTTTCGGCCGCCTGCCAGGCCACGCTGCTGTCGAAGGTAAGGTCGCGGACGCGCTGGGAGGACTCCGACACTCCCAGACCGGGGTTGCGGCCGGCGTAGGTGCGGGAAGCGATGCCGGTGAGGCGCCCGCCGCCGGTAAGGCGCAGGCGGCCGAGTTCCAGGGTGTCGTGCGCGTAGAGCGCCCAGGTGGTGTAGCGGGAGCCGTCGGGGTAGAGGGCGCGCTCCCGCCGGGTCTCGCCGGCGAGCAAGCGGCTGGTGCGTTCGGCGCCGATGGTTTCGTCGTAGATCTCCCCGCCGAAGACCACGGCCTGGCGCGCGCCGATGGAGCGCGCCGCCTGGAGGGCATAGCCGTAGGCGTCGACGGCGGTGAGGTCGCGGATGACGGGGTCACTAAATCGCAGGCCCTGGCGCACGGTACCGTCCCGCTGGGCGTTGACGGAGAAGGTGGCGGTGAGGGAGTCGAGCGGGCCCGCCCGCAGCTTCTCGTAGCGCCCATAGAAGAAGTGCAGGCGCTGGGGATCGAAGGCCGATTGCAGCCGGCCCAGGCCGCCATGGAGGTCCTTGTAGCCCTGGACGCCATCCAGGCGGCTGCCCTGGTACCAGGCGGTGAGGTGCTGGGCGCGGGGCAGGCGCAGCAGGAGCTTGGCGTGCGCGCCGGACTGGCGGAAGCCGGTACCGCGAAGGCGGGAACCTTCGATCTCTCGGATGCGGGCGGGGTCCAGGCCGAAGAGGCGATGGAGAACGTGGTGGGAGTCCAGGCCGCCTCCGGCGCGCAGGTCGCCGTGGCGGCGGGCGCTGATACCGGCCAGCCAGGAGAGCGCGCGGTGGAGACCGGAGAGGCGCGCGGCGCCGCCGGCCGAAAGGTCCGCGGTGCCGCCGGAGAGAGTGGCATCGCCGTGCAGGGCGCGGAGGCCTGCGCCCTCGGCCGCGGCGGGCGGCGAGGCGCTGAGCACCTGGATGGCGCCGCCAAGCGAATCGCTGCCATAGAGTGCGCCGGCGGGGCCCAGTATCGCCTCCACGCGGCCGATCTGGGCGGGATCGAGGAACGCCAGGTACTGGTTGGGACCGGAGCGGAAGGTGGAGTTATTGAAGCGCACGCCGTCGACGAGGTTGACCACGTGATAGCCCGTCAGCCCGCGCAGGAAGGGCGAGACCTGCCCGCTGGTGGTCTGCTGCACCAGGATGCCGGGGGTGTCTTCGAGCGCGGCTCCAGCGGTGGGAAGCGGGCGGGCATCGAGCGCCGCGGAAGGAACCACAGCGGCCAGGCGGGCGCTGTCCCGCACGTCCTCCACGGCGCCGCGGCTGGCGGTGATGGTGACCTGCGAGCGCAGTTGCCCGGGAATGAGGACCACGGCTATGGTCCTCTGCCCCGGACCCGCGCGAACCTCAGCAGGATCGAAGCCGGCGGCGCGAACCTCGATGGCGTAGGAGCCAGTGGGAAGATCGAGGCTCGCCTGGCCGGTTTCGTCGGTGGCGGCCTCGGAGACGCGCGAGTGCTGAGCGTTCAGCACCGTTACGGCGGCGTTCGGCACGGGTAAGCCGGAGGCGTCCGTCACGGTAACGCGAGTGGCGGCGCTGGCGGCGGCGTGGATGAGTAACAGGGAAAGAATCAGGCGCAAGGCGGTTTTCTCAAAGGGGACATTATAGCCCGGCGCCGCGTGGGGACGGGTCTGGGTGAGAGCGGCCGCGATATGATTGGCGTGATGAAGGTGATCGCATTGAACGGCAGCCCGCGGCCGGGCGGGAACACCGCGCATTTGCTCAACTGCGTGTTGCAGGAACTGGAAGCCGAGGGCATCGCGACGGAGTTGGTGCAGGTTGGAGGATCCAACATTCGCGGCTGCGGCGCGTGCCTGAAGTGCATGGTCCGGAAGGACTCGCGCTGCTCGGTGGAGGACGACGCGAACGGGTTCATGGAGAAGATCTTCGCGGCCGACGGGGTGGTGCTCGGCTCCCCCACCTACTTCAGCAACGTCACCGCGGAGATGAAGGCGCTGATCGACCGCACGGGATACGTGGCGCGGGCCAACGGCGGCCTGCTGCGGCGCAAGGTGGGAGCCGGAGTGGTGGCCATGCGCCGCGCGGGCGGGCTGCACGCCTTCGATACGCTCAACCACTTCTTCCTGATCAACGAAATGATGGTGCCGGGTTCGAGCTACTGGAACGTTTCCGTGGCCAAGGATCCCGGAGACGCGGAGCGCGACCCGGAAGGCATCCGCACCATGCAGGCGCTGGGACGGAACATGGCCTGGCTGCTGAAGAAGCTCGAAGCGCCGGGCTGACGCGATGCGGCTGGCGCACGGCTGGGAACTGGCGCCGCCGGCGGAGGCGGCGCTGGCGCGGGAGTTCATCCGCCCGGCGGTGCGCGCCGTGCCGCCCGCCATGGCGCAACGGCTGCCACGGTGCGTGCTGCGGCTACCCGAGACACTGGAGAACTCCGCCGCCTCCCAGTGGACCGATACCGGAGACCGCATCGAGATCGCGGTAGCGGTTGCCGGAACGCCGGATCACGACGTAGCGATAGAGCTGCTGGTGTGCCTGGGGCAAGCCCTGTGGGAGCGGCTGCGGCAGCCGGAACTGGAAGCCTGGTGGAGGCTGCTGGGAGCGGAGATCCGTGCCGGCACCCCGGGCGAGATCGATGAGGCGGCGCTGGAGGAGAAGCGCCGCCTGTTTGCCGGACGGGCGTCGGCGCGCAGCCGCAGGGCGCTCGAGCGGTACGCACGCGCGGCCTTCGCCGGCACCGCCGCCGAGTACGTGCATGCCCTATGGCACGACGTGACGGTGCGGACGGGGCCCGAGCACCTGGACCCACGGGCGCTGCGCGGGCGATTGGAACTGCTGGCCGGATGGTTTCCGCCGGGACGCGGCTACCGGCTGTTTCCGCGCTGACCGGCGGCTTCGAAGATGCGGCCTTCCAGCCGCTCGATGCTCTCCCGCACGGCAGCCGGCATGGGGACGGGCTTGCGCGCATCGTAGTCGTAGACCACCAGCACGGAGGTGACACTGGCGGCAGTGGCGCCCAGGGCATCGCTCACCACCAAATGGTCCATCTGGAAACTGCTGTTGCCGATGCGGGTAACGCGCGCGCTCACGCGTACGCGGTCGGGGTAGGTGACGGGGCGGTGGTAGTCCACCGCGATGCTGGCCACGATGGGGCCCAGGCCGTGGCCCTCGCGCTCCTGCCACAGGGCAATGCGCCGCAGGTACTCGACGCGCGCGGTCTCGCACCAGCGCAGGTAGACGGTGTTGTTCACGTGCCCGAAGGCGTCGTGGTCGCCCCACAGTACGGGGAAGTCCACCATTACGGGGAAATCGTCCAAAGGATCTTGTTTCTCGCTCAATCGGTCTCCATCATAAGCCGCAGCAAAGCGGGGCGGAATAGAGTTGCGGCCCACCCCCGGCGGCAAAGTAATTCTGAGTGGATAACTGGTGGTAGAAGCTGCCCGCGACCGCCGAGGCCACTCCACCGGTGACGGTGCTGCCGCCGGTGAGCATCACCACCACCACGAGCGGGTTGCGGTCGACGTCGTTGAAAGCGCCGAACCAGCCCATGTGGGTGGGGAAGCGGTAGTCCGTGCAGGTGCCGGTCTTGCCGAGCACGGGTTCGTTCGGGTGGTAGGCGGCGCGGCGGGCGGTGCCGAACTCGACGGCGGCGCGCATACCGACTTTGATGTCCGGGAGCCAGGGCTCGATCTCGACGCGGCGCTTGATGCGGGGGACGAATTCATCGAGTTCCTGTTTCGAGCGCGGGTACTGGAGGTAGTACAGGGTCCCGCCGTTGGCGATGGCGGAGAGCAGGGCGGCCAGTTCCAGGGGGGTCTGGAGGATACCGTCGCCGAAACTGGTCATGCGGCCCACGCCGCCGTTGGCGGGCGGCTCCCGGGGCAGCACGCCGGGCTGTTCGCCCTCGATATCCAGGCTGGCTTTCTCGCCCAGCCCGAACATGCGGGCGTAGCGGCGCACGCGCTCGAAGCCCAGCCGGTTGCCCAGGATGGCGAAGTAGGGGTTGTTCGACACGGCCAGCGCAGTGGTCATGTTCATGGTCGTGGAGCGGTTGAGGCGGAGCGGCGTATCGCGGTCGACGATGCCCTCGCTGAGGGCGGCCAGCGCCGTCACCAGCTTGATGGTGGAACAGGGGATGAAGCCTTCGCTGAAGGCCAGTTTCTGGTTGACGATGGTCAGGACGCGGCCCGTCGAGGGGTCCACCACCACCACGCTGCCGTTACGCCCGGCGAGCGCGTCAATGGCGGCGCGGCGAATGGCGAGGTCGTCGCCGCCGGTGCGGTCGCCGGCGGTCGGGTCGATGACGGGCCGAGGGCGTGCCTGCTTCCGCGCGCGCTTCCGCACGGTGGTGTGGGTCTTACCGGCGGATGGGCGGGCACTCTGCGCCCACGCGGCCGTCTGGAGCAGTGCCGCCGCCAGCAGCCAGGCGATTCCGGAACGCATGGTTGAATGTGGCGCGCCGCCATCAGGCCTTCCCGGCGGGCGAAGTCGATTATAGCACCCGGCCCTCAACCCGCCGGTTCGATGGTGGCCTTGCGGATGACGTCGAGCCGGGGGAAGCGGCTCTCCAGATAGGCGTTGCCCTGGGTCTCGATGAGCTTGGGATCGGGACCGGCACCGCGCGGCGGCAAATCGCCGTAGGAGTTGTACAGGCTCTCGACCACCTCCATGCCGGAGACGACCACGCCGAAGGGCGCGAAGCCGTCCTTATCGAGCGCGCGGTTATCCTTCAGGTTGATGAAGACCTGGGTGGTGCGGGTTCCCGGGCCGCGCATGGCGAAGGCCAGGGTGCCCTTGCGGTTGCTCTCCTTGACGGGGTCGTCGGGGATGGCGGTGGATCCCCAGAGGCGGTTCAGGTCGGGGTCGGCGGCGATGCCGAACTGCGCCACGTAGTTGCGCACCACGCGGTAGAAGCGGGCGCCGTCGTAGAAACCGGTATGGACGAGATTGTAGAAATGGTCGGCGCCGTGGGGGGCCCAGGCACGGGTCACTTCGACGGTGAATGGCCCCTTGCTGGTATCGAACTGGACCCGGTAGACCTCCGGGACGCGCTCCGGCGCCTTCTTGACAGTTTCTTTCTCGGGCGGAGGAGCGGAAGAACAGGCGCACAGGGCCAGCCCGAGGGCCGCGGCCAGCGCCGCGTGGAAACGTACCGGAATGCGCATGGGACTGCTCAAGTCTATCATGGCGACGCGCGGCGCCGGGCTGGTTTATGCGACAGTGAAAGGTGACGGACCCACCTGCTTACGACGCCTTCGCGTGGTTTTACGACCGCTACTGGGACCAGGCGTTCCATAGCTGCGCCTTTCCCCTGACCAAGCGTCTGCTGCTGGCGAAACTGCCGGAGGGTGCCAGCGTCCTGGACGTGGGCTGCGGGACGGGCCACCTGACCGCCCGGCTGGTGAAGCACGGCTTCCAGGTGACGGGCGTGGAACTCTCGCCGGAGATGGCCGCCTGCGCGCGGCGAAACGCGCCGGAGGCCCAAATTCACGTGGCCGATGCCCGCGAGTTCGTGGCCCAGGGACCGTTCAGCGCCGCGGTTTCCACCTTCGACACCCTGAACCACATGCTGACCGAGGAAGACCTGGCGCGCACGTTCCGCAACGTGGCCGCCGCGCTCGAGGCCGGGGGCCTGTTCTTCTTCGACATGCTGATCCTGGAAGCCTACAAGGACCACTGGCAGGGCGATTCGGCCATCGTGGAGCCGGACCACGTGCTGCTGATCCGGGGCGGCGGCTTCGACCCGCAGAGCGGGCTGGCCCAGTGCCGCATCACCATGTTCCGCCTGCTGGAGGGCGAGTGGCGGCGCAGCGATACGGTGGTGACGGAGCGCTGCTAC
>JAWLGN010000308.1:0-6408 GCA_041685075.1 Bryobacteraceae bacterium | reverse complement strand
GATTGGGAACTGATCGATGCGGTATCACCGGTGATGACCGAGGGCGCGCGCCGCTGGATTCGCGACTTGGCCGGCCAGTTTGCCGCGGCAGGCATCCCGGCGTCATTCGCCTTCTCGATGGAGGTGTACCGCCCACCGGCCGAGATGGCCGCGCGCTACTGGGATGGTGCGCCGGTTGAACTGGAGGTGCCCTCGACGCAGATGCACTTTGGCGCGCGGGTGCGGAACTACCTCAAGCAGATGTACAAGGAGTGCGCCGACCAGATCGCCGCCGCGGGGCTGCCTATCGTGCTCCAGTTTGGCGAGACGCAGTGGTGGTATTTCCCGAACGCCTCCGGGATGGCGTTCTACGATGCGGAAACCAAGGCCGCCTTCGAGGCGCGCTACGGGCGGCCCATGCACCGGTTCCTGGCGAATACCGACGATCCGAACGAGGACATCCAGACCGCCGACTTCCTGCGCGATCGCATTTGGGAGTACTGCCAGGAGGTGATCGCCTACGTGCGGCAGTTCCATCCGACGGCCGTGTTCGAGTGCCTGTGGCCGCTCGACGCCAACCAGGGCAAGCCCGCGCCCTCCCCGGAGTTCCGCGCGCTCAACTTTCATGTGAATTTGCCGGACCAGTGGAAGACCTCCGCATACGGTGTGAAGTACTTCCGCGCGGAGGGCTTCGATTACGACGTTTGGCAGAAGAACGCCGTCCGCGTGCGGCAGACCATGGAGTTCCCGAGAACGCTCGGCAGGCCGCCCGAGGAGTGCATGTATCTGGCTGGCATCTACGGTCCTCCGGACCCGCCGATCGCGCAGGCCTATGGAATGTGGCGCAACAAGGGCCTGTACTCGTTCTGCTTCTGGGCCTTCGACCAGTTCTGCCTGAACTCGCGCCCGGTCCCTCTCGAGGTGGCGAGCCAGACGGTGGCGACGTCGGTCTCCTACCACAAGCCGCGTGCAGCGCGAGCGCTGCCGGCCGTGGTGGCTACGCCGATGGCCGTCCCGGCCGCCGGCGGCTTGAACCGCTTCCGTGCGAATACGAGGAGGCTGAATGAGTAACTACCCGAACGCGATCGACGGCCCCGCAACGCTCTACTCGCCGGTCGACGCCTTCTCCACGCGCCCGCTCGAAACGACTGCCACGCAGCAGATCTTAGCGGGCGACACAACGATCAGCGTCGGCTCGACGGAAGGATTCGCGCCCACCTATGGAATTCTCTCGGTCGACGATGAGCTGATCGTCTACGCCTCGAAGACGGCAACGCAGTTCACCGGGTGCCAGCGCGGAGCGTTCGGTACTACGGCGGCGCAACACGCCCAGGGTGTGGCCGTGAAAGCCAACATGGTCTCGGCGTTCATCATCGCGCTTCAATCGGCCGTACTCGCAATCGAAAACGAGTTGGGCACCGTGGCTGCGCGGAACTACGTGCGGCGCGACGGTGCGGTAACCATCACCGGCGTGAAGACGTTCGTCGATGGAGCGGAGTTCGGCTCCGGCGTGAAGGCCGCCACGGGTCTGGTGCGCCTGCCCAACACCGGGGCGATCAAGTGGCGCAAGGCCGACAACTCGGGCGACCTCGGCATGGCGCTCAACGCCAACGATCACATCGCGTTCGATGCGATCATCGACTTCGCGCCCGGGCAGACCTTCGGCTCGTTCTCCTACCCGGACGCGACCACCACCAGCAAGGGCATCGTCCAGGTCGATCCGGTCGGCGGCCTCGCGGTCAATGCCGGCGTGATCTCGCTCGCGGACTCCGGCGCGGCGCCCGGAACGTATTCCAAAGTGACCGTGGATGCCAAGGGCCGTGTGACGGCTGGCGCGTCTCTCTCGGGTTCGGACCTCCCAGCGCACCAGCACGTCGCCAGCGACATCGTGAGTGGCGCCTTCGGCGTGCCGCGCGGCGGCACCGGACTGACGGCGATCGCGGCGAACAAGCTGCTCTACTCACCCGCCCAGGACACGCTGGCCGAGTTGAGCATCGGCTCTGGCCTGTCGCTCGCCGCCGGCGTTCTAGCGCTCGGTAACCACAGTCACGCCGAATCCGACGTGGCAGGGCTCGTGACCGACCTGGCCATGCGGCCACTCAAGGGACCCGGCTTCGCGCCTTCCTGCGCAGCCGTCATCAACTCCTCGGGAGCGATCGATGCGGCAGTTGGGAACAGCGGTGACTGTGTGCTCGTGGATGGCACCTCCGCGGCGAAGGCCGACGCAAACCATACGCACGTCGCGACGGACATCGTCTCCGGCGCGCTGGCATTGGCCCGCGGCGGCACAGGAGCGGATCTTTCGGCGAGCGGCCCCGGCTTTCTGAGGCAGACGAGCGCAGGAGCGGCCGTTACTGTTGCAGCGCTCCAAGCCAGCGATCTCCCCACGCACGCGCACACGTCAGCGCAGATCAGCGATGCAACACCGATCGCGGCTGCGAGCACGGTGGTCCAGCGCGACGCAGCGGGTGGCGCCAGCTTCGCCTACGCCGCCGCCAACAATCTCTGGGCGTACCTCGACTCGCATTTCCAATCTGTCGAGTGCGGAGCCTACGGGACAGTGGGCGGCGCGTTCGAGAATATGGCGAAATACTCCGAAGACTTCTCGGTGGCGACCTGGGACAAGAATGGCGGCTCGTGCTCGGTGACCGCGAACGCCGCCGTGGCGCCCGATGGCAACACGACCGCCGACCAGATCGACGCCGTCACGGCCACCCCGGTCATCCAGCAGCAGATCGCAGGTCTCGTGCCAGGCAGTCAGTACACGTTCTACATATGGGCGCGCGTTGAATCCGGAACGCGCAAGGTCTCGATCGCCGTCGTGGATAATCCCTATGCCACGTACCTTGCCGGCCCGGCGCAAATCACGCTCACGCCCGCATGGCAGCGCTTCAAGATCGCTGGGACGCTGGCGGCGGGCCAGACCGGCCTCTGGATCGTCGTGCGCCAGTTCGACGGCAATGGCGACGACTGGACCAATGGCTCGATCCTGCTCTGGGGCGCGTGCCTCCAGCAGGGCAACGACCCGAAGAAAGGATACGCCCTTACGTGGGACTACCAGGCGGCGCCGGTCGCGGCCGGAGTAGCATGCGGCCCGCTGCTGGTCGCGGCGAAGGACAATGTAAAAACACCGTTCCGCGTTGCGGGACCTGGGTCGAACCTCGCGGACCACACGCTCCTGCAGGTCACACCGGCAGGCGAACTTCTGATCGCGGGTGGCAGCGGCAACGGTTACCGCTTCGCGGAACTGATGGGCGCCAGCAATCCGTCCGGATGGTCTGGCGTGATCAAAGTCAAGAACCCCGCCGGAGTGACGGCGGGCTACATTCTGCTTTACTCCAACCCGTAAAGGACGACGAAATGAAACTGTCGCTGGACCACACTCAGCGTCTGAACCTGCACGCACTCCTAGGCGCGCAGCGGACGGACGTGGGTTCCATCCGCGCGATCTGGGCCATCCAGGATCGGCTCGCACTCAGTGCTGAGGAGGAGAATGCCATCGAACTGAAGCGAGAGATAATTGCCGGCCAGGAGCGCCTGGTGTGGAATCCCGCGCTGTCGATCCCGGCCAAGGAATTCGAGTTCTCCGATGCGGAGGTCGCCCGGATCCGGGCCGCGCTCCAAACCTGGGACTCGTATGGCGTGGCCAACGATCGCAAGTGGCTGGCGCCGCTGATCGAGGCGTTGTTTTCGGCCGAACCGCAGTAGCGCGCGCAGCCGTATCCCCACTCGACTTGGATGGTTTCCGCGCCGGGAACCGTATGCCGGCACTCGCCACTTAGTACGGTTCGTCAAGCGCCTCCGACACCGGTCGAACACGTGTCAGGAGGCAGCACCGGGTCCAGCGTTTACGCGGCTATCCGGTTCTCCGCGCCGCGATCGTCTCCCCGCTGGGGATCGGCGCCGCCTCATCAGCACAGGCCCCGCGCGCCGCACCTCCGGACCGATCTCGCCGGCGATCTGCCACAGCTCTTCGGGAGTGGCCGCGTTCTGGATACGCGCCTGGAGTCGGGCAAGTCTTCCCATCACATTCCTTTCAGCGGCCTCCCGCGGAGTCCTTCCTACTCCGGACCATGCGCCGCTCGGGATCGTAATAGAACTTCCGCGCGACCAGCCTCGCGCCGTTCTTCAGGCGTGTTTCAATCGCCTCGATCTTCCGTGCGGCCTCCAGGTTGGCCTTCCACTCGACATCCTGCCAGGCTACGACCTCTTCCAGGTCCTGGTCGGTGACGAAGTCGAGCGCTAACTGGCGGGGTTTCGCTGGAATCACCCGGAGTTTCGGATTCGATTCGTTCGCCATAGCAGGTCATTTTATGGCGAATAAATAGCGAAGACAACCGTCTATTCATTGAGGGGGCGAGGCGCCGGACCACTACATCTTGCGCTTCCAGCCACAACAATCATCCGATTTTTTGTTTTCTTTTCGGCGCAACGGCCTTTTCGCCAAGCACTTCGGCGCCGGCCAGGCGCACGGCCTGAAGCGCAATTTCGGCCGAGGGAGTGGGCTTCTTCTGGCGCAGCAGGGCCAGCAGCCAGTGGACGTACTGCTCCTCGTCGGGGGTAAGTGCGCCAAAGGGCGAAGCTGCTTGAACTTGCGCGGATTCGCGCCGGGTTTTGGGCACCTCGCCGGTCTGGTTGACGGACTCGAGCCAGGCCGTAAACGCCTGTTCCGACGCCTCTTTCATCTTCAGGCCGCGTGTGGCGACCGCGATTTTGACCTGCCGGTGCAGCTCCTTGGGAAGCTCGATTCCAAACTTTATTTGGCTTTGATCCATAGAGTTATCGCTGGTTGTGGTGCACTCATGCGATGCGGCGATTGACAATAATCGCGAAATCGCGAATACTAATCTTTCAACTTCACATCAACTATGAAACACCCCATCCTGAAACGCAAGCCGAACCGCAAGGACGACCCGCTCTACGGACTCAACCGCCGCGTCGCCCGCAAGCTCGGCAAGAGCGAATCGCTCGTCAGCCTGGTGCGCCGCGGGCTCATCGCCTCCCGGCACGTGGCCGACGCGATCGAGGCCGAAGGCCGGCTGATGCTCCAGGAGTGGGCCGCCGCGCAGAAGGCCAAGTGCGCCGGCAAGGAGGCACAGCATGCCTGAGCCGGCCGCCTGCCAAGCCGACGTCGTCGCCGGGCGGATCGTCGTCAACGCGCCGCTCTCCGCGCTGCTGGTCTGCGGCCGCATTCCCGGCGGGAACTGGGATCGGGCCAAGCGGGCCTGGAGCTACCCCGCGAGCACGCGTCACGCGAAACTCATCAAGGACCGCATCCCGCGCCTCGAGGCCACCGGCGCCTTCGCTGCTCTCCTTCGCAACGGCCATGCGCCGCAACCCGCCGCGCCGGTGCCGCAGCCCAAGCCGGCCGAGCCCGAGGTTGCCATTCCAGAAGGCCTGATCACCCGGCCCTGGCGTCACCAGATGGCCGCCTACAAGTTCTGTCTCGACCGGATCGCGAAAGGCTTCCGCGGCTTCCTGCTCGCCATGGGGATGGGCACCGGCAAGAGCCTGGTGGCCTGCATGCTCATCCTCGGGCTGGCGGCGCGGCGGGTGTTGATCGCGTGCCCGCTCCGCGTGGTGCCGGTGTGGATCTCCCAGTTCGAACGGCATGTGGGCATCCCTGTGGTCGTCGCCGGGCTGGACGAGGATGCCGGCAGCGTCGCCCAAAAACAGCAGCTCGCTGCGGAAAAGCTCCGGCTCGGCGAAGCGCGCAACGTCCCGTTCATCGCGGTCATCAACTACGACTCGGCCTGGCGCGAGCCGTTCGCCGGCTGGGCCGAGAAACAGAACTGGGACCTCGTCATCGCGGACGAGGCGCACCGGATCAAGGCCCCGGGCGGCAAGGCCAGCCTCTTCTTCAAGCGCATGCGCACGAAGGCGCGATACCGGGCCGGGCTCACCGGCACGCCGATGCCGCACAGCCACACCGACATCTACGCCCCGTTCCGGTTCCTCGATATCGGCATCTTCGGCCCCAGCTTCAACGCGTTTCGCCAGGAGTATTGCGTGATGGGCGGTTACCAGAAGAAGCAGGTGGTCGCGCCGCAACCTGGACAAGCTCGAAGAGAAGATGCGCCTGATCACGTTCCGGGTGGACAAGGGCGTGCTCGACCTGCCGCCCGAGACGCACGTGATCTACCACTGCGACCTGGGCTCCGAGGCGCTGCGGGTTTACCGGGGCGTCGAGGACAAATTCGTTGCCGAGGTGAAGGACGGCATGGTGACCGCAGCCAACGCCATGGTGAAACTAATGCGCCTCCAGCAGATCACCGGCGGCTGGGTGAAGACCGACGACGAGCGGTATCACCGCATCGACACCTCGAAGCAGAAGCTGCTGGCCGACACGCTGGAGGACATCGGCAGCGACGAACCGGTCGTCGTGTTCTGCCGGTTCCACGCGGACCTCGATGCGGTTCACGAGGCCTG
>JAWLGN010000307.1:0-6475 GCA_041685075.1 Bryobacteraceae bacterium | reverse complement strand
GGCCGCAATGCGGCTGTAGAGTTCGCGCAGGAAGGGGCGTCCGTTGTTCTGGTAGTACTCCCAGGCGTTCTCGCCGTCCAGGATGATGGGCACCAGCGCATCGCGGCCCGCATCGAGAATGCCGCGGCAGTTCTCGCGGATGCGGCGCAGGAAATCCTCGGCCGCCTCCCGCGCGCCCATGCGGGAGTAGACGAAGCCGATCAGGTCGCTCAGGAAGTGATCGCGGAAGAGCACCCGCAGCTCGTGGTCGCCCTGCACCCAGCGGTAAGGACGATAGATGGCGTCCACTCCGGGGGTATGTCCCAGGGTACGGGCCAGCACGCCGCTGTCGGTGGCGGTCCACTGGAACCCCGTCTCACAGGCCAGATGGAAGACGGCGTCGGAAACGGAACCTTCAGAGGGCCACAGCCCCACGGGCGAGGAGCCGAACTCGCGGGTGATGTAGCGGTGCGCCAGTTCCAGTTGCCGGCGCGCGTCCTGCGGGTACTGGAATCGCGGCGGCAGCGGCACCCCCGGATGCGATACCGCGGCGATCGACGAATCGCACAGCAGCGGCAGAATGGGGTGATAGTAGGGGGTGGTGGAAATCTCCACCTGCCCGGAAGCCGCCGCGCGCTTGTACGCCGGGTTCACCATGGCGATGATCTTGCGCTGCTTCTCGCCCATCAGCCGCTGGTCGGCCAGGCTGTAGTGGCGGCCCTTGGCGATCAGATCCCGTACTTCGGGGTCCTTCTCCTGGAACTCCTCGTCGAACCAGGCGAGTTGCGAGAGCACCTGGAGATCGCGGAACTCCTGGGTGCTGAACAGCCGCCGGCCCACGCCGCGCTGGGCGTTGGCGGCGTCGTACAGCTCGCCGTAGCGCGGATAGCGGTAGATCATGCGCGGCGGATAGGCGTGGAAGAACTGCCGCAGCAGGAAATCCTGCTCGGCCTCGGTCAGGTTCTCCGCCGGCTTGAGGGCCACTTGCAGGTACGGGTCGATGGCGATGCCGGTGGCGTACTCCTCCACCTGCACCATCATGGACGGCACCAGGTTGAACGTCTGGTGCACGGTGGGGAACTCCTCCAGAATGCGCACCATCCCGTAGTAATCCTTCAGGGCGTGCATGCGCGTCCAGGGCAGTTTGTACTCCCCCGTAATCAGGTCCTTATAAAAAGGTTGATGCATGTGCCATAAGAAGCACAGGTAAATATGAGGCATTCGATTTATAAAAATGGCTATGTGCGCCGGTAAGTCTTAGGGGCGGCGCGCACCGCCCGAAGTTCCGAAATAGCTCCGCACGGGCGGGGGCGGTTGGCTCCCCTTCAGCGCGCGCCACAAAATATCGTTCAATTCATGGTCGTCGATGCGGTCTTCCTCGCTGAAGTCGAGCCGCGCCGAACGCGCAGCGGTGAGCGACTTCTCCGGGTTGCGCTCATCGAGCGGCACCCGGGGCTGTTCAACTTCGTACGGGCGCGGGTCCGGGGTGGCGGCGAAGCAGGCGGCCATGGGACGGGCGGAGGCGTCGAAGTGCGTCATCGGGCGCAGCCCCAGGATCATCTCCATGGTCCGCAGCACCGAAGTGGTGTTGTACATCGTGCTGTCCACCACGTTGCGTTTCGCCCACGGCGAAATCACGAAGGCCGGGGAGCGGTGCGAATCCACGTGGTCGCCGCCGTTCTGCGCGTCGTCCTCCAGCACAAAGATGGCGGTATCGGGCCAGAAGCGGCTGCGCGAGATCCCTTCCACCACCATGCCCAGCGCATAATCGTTATCGGCCACCGCGGAATTGGGCGTAACTCTGCCCGGCGTGGTGCCCGCGGTATGGTCGTTGCCCAGCCGTATGAGGATGAGCTGCGGCATCTGGCCGGTCTTCTCGTATTCGGCCAGTTCTTCGAGGAAGACGCGGGCGCGTTCGACGTCCGGGTAGTTCATGTCGAAGCCGCGGAAATTGCGGTTGGTGACGCGCGCCAGGATGGGGTCGCGCACCTCGTCCACCTGCACGCCCCGGAGCGGCGCGTTGGGCCGGTTGGAGACGAAGTAGCCAAAATTGCGGATGGAGATGCCGGCCGCGTGGGCGTTGGTCCAGATATAACCGGCCGGCGGCGTGGCGGTAGGCTCCTGGCCCTGGTAGTCGGAGATCTTGCGCCGGCCGCCGTAACTCGACGGCCACATCTTCTGGATGTAATCCGGGACGATGGCCGCGGTGCTCCAGTTGTGGCCGTCGGCACTGACGTCGGCGTTCACATAAAAGTTGTCCAGTAACACGAACTCGCGCGCCAGCTTGTGGTGGTTGGGAGTCACGTTCTCCCCGAAGAGGACCAGGGAGGGATCGCCGTTGCCCTCCTTCATGTCGCCCAGCACCTGGTCGTAAGTGCGGTTCTCCTTGACGATGTAGACCACGTGCTTGATGGGCGGCAGCTTGTAGCTGACCTCGACGTTCTGCTCGCGCCAGCCCGAGTTGTTGAGCACGGTCTGGGTGTAAGCGGAGAGCTGCGGCTCTCCGAAAGGAGGGATGAACGACGCGGTGCCGGTCTGGATTCGCGGTATGTAGCCCTTGGGCGGCCCCTCCGGATTGGGCCGGGAGCCGCCGCCGCGGCCGTTCAACACCACCAGGGTGCCGTCCCCCAGTGTGCGCGCGGCCGTGGGATACCAGCCTACCGGGATAAACCCCAGCACCGCGGAGCGGTCTTCCGAGATATCCGCCACGGCCACGGCGTTGGCGTCCGAGCAGACCACGTAGAGGCGGTTGCCCTGCGGGTCGAGCGCCAGGGCCGAAGGCGTCATGCCCAGCGGCTGCCGGGGCGTCATCGCCACGTTGATCACCTCCACCAGGCGCAGTTCCTTCGATTCCGAAACCCCCACGGTGTACACGTTGTTGGTGTTGGCGGCGGCGATGAAGAGCCGCGCCACCCACGGCGTCTCGCCCTCGGGCGGCTGGTTGGCTCCCGCGCGCCAGACCATGTCGGTGGGGTGCGGGCCCAGCCGCACGCGGCCCAGCAGGTTGCCGTTGCCGGCTTCATAGTGTCCCACCGAACCGTCGGTCCAACTGGTGACGAACAACGACTGGCCGTCGGGGTGGAACAGGATACGGTAGGGCCGCCGGCCGGTGCGGAAGCGCTCGAGCACGACACCGGATTGCGGGTTGATGATCACCACGGAGTCGCGGTATAGATCCGCGGCATAGAGCAGGCGGCCGTCTGGTGTGAGCGCCACGTCGCCGATGAAATCGCGGTTGGTGCGCTTCTCTTCGGGGACCACGGGAAAGGTGCGGGCCGGCTTCAGCACGCCGTTCTCGAAGGTGAACTCGAAGACCGCGGCACGCGCGCCGCCGCCCACGTAGACCCGGTCGCCCTTGGGCGAGAAGGTGAGGCCCAGCCAGCCGTCCGGCACCGGCACACGGGCGGTTTCCCGCGCCGTCGCCGCCTCCAGCACGCTGATGCTCGGCGGATTGTAGCCCCCGTTGAGCACCAGCAGCCAGCGCCCGTCGGGCGAGAGCGCCGAAGCCATGGGCAGAGTATCGAGCGGCACCTGCTTGCCGGCGGGCTCCAGCACCCATCCGCTGTTCAGCAAAAAGCGCCCGCCCGGAAGCGGGCCCACCTGTTCGCGCGGCGCCGGCTGCGAGGATAGCAGCGCCGCAATCGTCAAAAGCGGGAGAAGCAGTAGAAATCTCATTCCGTGTACTTCTGGGCAATGGGGAAGCGCCGCCCCATGCCGAATGCCTTGGAGGTTACCTTCAGGCCCGGCGCCGCCTGCTGGCGCTTATATTCGCTGCGGTCCACCTTGTTGATGACGTCGGTGACCAGTTCGAGCGGCAGCCCGTGCTCCCGCGCGATCTCCTGGGGCGTTTGGTAGTCTTCGATGTAGCTCTTGAGCACGCGGTCCAGCACGTCGTAGGGCGGCAGCGAATCCGAATCCTTCTGGTCGGGCCGCAGTTCGGCCGAAGGCGGTTTCTCGAAGACGCTCTCCGGGATGGCCTCCGGGTGGCGCTGGTTGGCGATGCGCGACAGCTTATACACCAACGTCTTGGGCACGTCCGCGATCACCGCCAGCCCGCCGCACATGTCGCCGTAGAGCGTGCAGTATCCCACCGCCAGTTCGCTCTTGTTGCCGGTGGTAAGCAGCAGGGCGGACCACTTGTTGGAGAGCGCCATCAGCACCGCGCCGCGAATGCGCGCCTGCAGGTTCTCCTCGGTGAGGTCGCGCGGATAGCCGGTGAACAGCGGATCGAGCACCTCCAGGTACTTCTCGTAGATGGGGGTGATGGGGATCAGCTCGAAACGGATGCCCAGCCGCTGGGCCAGGGAGCGTGCGTCGGTGACGCTGCCTTCGGAAGAGTAGGGCCCCGGCATTCCCACGCCGGTGACGTTCTCCGGTCCCAGGGCGTCCACCGCCACGGCGGCCGCCAGCGAGGAGTCGATGCCGCCGCTCAGCCCCACCAGCACGCGGCTGAAGCCGCACTTGCGGATGTAATCGCGGGTGCCCAGAACCAGCGCCTCGTAGACGGCGTCGCACTCGTCCGGGAAGCTGTCGTGGCGCTCACCATCGCCGGCGGTGTCGAAAACCACCAGGTCCTCGCGGAAGGAGGCGGCCGCGGCGCGGATGTTCCCCTGCGGGTCCATGGCGAAGCTGGAGCCGTCGAAGACGAGCTGGTCGTTGCCGCCCACCTGGTTCACGTAGACCACCGGCAGCCCGTGATGCCGAGCCGTGGTGGCGAAAATTTCGCGGCGCAGCGCGCGCTTGCCCATGTGGTAGGGAGAGGCGTTGATGGTCACCAGGATTTCGGCGCCGCCGTGCGCCAGCTCGCCCACAGGGTCGCGGCGATAGAGCGGCCGCTCCCAGAACTGCTTATCGTTCCAGGCGTCCTCGCAGATGGCCAGGGCGATCTTGCGCCCGTCCAGCTCGAAGAGTTCCTGGCGTTCGGCGGGAACGAAGTAGCGCGCTTCATCGAAGACGTCGTAGGTGGGAAGCAGCATCTTGGTCTGCCGGAAGACCACTTTTCCACCGCTCAACAAGGCGGCACTGTTGGTGGCGCGCTTCCCCAGCGGCGAATCCGAGTCCCCCACGTAGCCCACCACCAGCGCCGTCGAGAGCGATGCCGCGGCCCTGGCCACGTCTTCGAGCGCCTTTTGGGAACGCTCCCGGAACGACGCCTTCTCCACCAGGTCGCGGGGAGGATAGCCGGTGAGGGACAGCTCCGGGAATACGACCAGGCGGGCGCCCGCGGCGGCTGCCCGTTCGGCCATCCGGACGATCAGGCCCGCGTTCCCCTCCAGGTCGCCCACAGTGGTATTGATCTGGGCCAGCGCGATGCGCATCTGAACCTCTATTGTAATCGTGGGGCGGCTTCCGCACCCGGGGATCGCCGATCAGACCCCGATGGCACGCGCCGCGCGCTCTCGTCGAATCAACGGCATGCCCTTTCGGCAAAGCTCGCAGGCGGGCGGGGCGGCGTAGTAGGTGGACTCCAGGCGTGCGAGCGTGTACACCGGCAGAGCGCCGAGATCTGCGGCGCCGGGCGCCGGCTGGTGCGCCACGGCGGCCACCGCCACCACCTCGGCGCCGAACCCTTCGAACAGCCCGCGTGCTTCGGCGACGAGCCTTCCGGCGCGCAGCACGTCGTCCACCAGCACCACTTTCTCCCCGGGGTTCTGCTCGAAAAACTGGCGGAGGCGCAAGGGCGCATCGGGGGAAGGTCGTTCGACCCAATAGACCTGCTCGGCGCGCAGCGCTTCACAGAGTCCCCAGGCGATCGGCAGCGCGGCGGCAGCAACCGCCACGATGGATAACTGGGGGCGCACCACACGGATCTCCGTCTGTTCGCGCAGCAGCCGGCTCAATGCCACGCTGAGCATTCTCTGGTGCGTCGGGCAACGCAACGCCAGAGCCATATCCAGGTAGGTATCGGTATGCAGGCCGTTGAGACACTCGAAATGGCCTTCGCGCAACGCTCCGCTTTGCCGAAGCAACTCGATGATTTCCGCCGGTGTGGGAACCAGGCGCATGATCCTGAGCCTCCAGCCGCATTCTAACCCGGAGCCGCAGAAAAAACAGCCTTGGGCCGGGTTGTAGCGGCGGGACGCCCGCTCGATGATACGCTGGAGGGTAGCCATGCGGCTGCTGTTGTGCCTTCTCCTGCTGCTGCCCTGCCGGGCGCAGACTCCCGATTCCGCCATCGAGGGGCAGGTGTTCAACCTCGCCACCGGGGAACCGTTGCGCAAGGTGCGGGTACTGCTGCGGCCCTCGGGTTCGAGCGAGCGGCGGCTCTACGGTGCGCTCAGCGATGCTTCGGGACGCTTTGCCATCGCCGGCATCCAGCCCGGCCGTTACGTGCTGACCGCCGAGCGTGCCGGGTTCGTGGTGGCCCACTACGGCCGCCGCGGGCAAAGCCGCCGCGAGAGCGTACTGGCGCTGGCTGCGGGCGAGCGGCTGCAGGACGTGGTCTTCCGGCTCACGCCCCACGGCGTCGTCACCGGCAGGGTGCTCGACGAGGAAG
>JAWLGN010000306.1:0-6484 GCA_041685075.1 Bryobacteraceae bacterium | reverse complement strand
GCAAGGGCGAGGTCTTCTGGAGCGAACCCACCGAAGTCTACATGCTGGCCTCGCAGAACGACCTCATCGGCACCGCGCAGCGGCCCGTCACCATCCAGTTGCCCAACCTTGCGGAACTGGCCGCGCAGGCCGCCGCGCTGCCCGTCGAGAGCCTCGCGCCGGCCAAGGTGGTGCAGCCGCAGGCGATGAACTTCGACGTCTCGGACGGCAAGGGCGAAAACGGCAGCGTGGGCGGCGGGCAGATCTGCTTCTTCGCCATTCCCCTCATCACCATCGTGGCGTTTTTCGTCTTCAAGCTCTTCCTGCCGGTGGTGGTGCTGCTGTTCGGCCTGTTCTTTCTGCTCTCGCTGAAGCTGTGCATCCCGCCCTCGTTTCAGATCAGCGCGGGGTTGGACGCGCAACTGGAAGTGCTGCCGCCGTCGATCGAAGTGGATGCCGAGTTTGACGTGAGTCTCGAACTGCCCTTTACCGCCACCGATTTGAACGACAGCATGGCGGCAACCATCAAGACCGATGTAGGGATGTCGGAAGCCGATTTGAGCGAACTGAGCAACGCGGCCATGCTGCCGACAGGGAAGCTGATGGTGCGGGCGGCGGAGGTCACCGAAACCACCATCGGGCCGGATCTCACCGCATCGCTCGAATACGAACCCCGCGTGGAGTGGACGACGACATGAACGCACTAAGGCACCTGGGATCGGGTTGGAGCTTCCCCGTGCGGCCGGCGCTGAACAGCGGGGCGCTGGAGTATGCCGCCGGACCGGAGAAGGTCCGGCAGTCGATTTTGATTATTCTCGAAACCGAACCCGGTGAGCGCATCATGCGCCCCACCTTCGGCTGCGGGCTGCGCCGCTTCCTGATGAAGCCCAATACGACGTCGACGCGCGCCATGATCCGCAACGAAGTGGAGCGCGCGCTGACGGCGCTCGAGCCGCGTATCCAACTGGAGGAGGTGCGGGTCGAACCCGGAGACGATCCGGCGCTGGTGCTCATCGCCATCGCCTACGTTCACGCAAGAGACGGACGCAAGGACAACCTGGTCTACCCGTTCTACCTGGAATAAGCGCCCATGGCACTGCCGAGCCCCATTCTGGACAACCGGTCGTACCAGCAGCTTCGCGACGAGCTGGTGCAGAAGATCTCCGTCTACGCTCCGGAGTGGAGCGACCACAACGCCACCGATCCGGGGATCACGCTGCTTGAGCTGTTCGCGTTTCTGGGCGAAAACCTGCTCTTCCGCTTCAACCAGATTCCGGAAGCCACGCTGCTGGCCTACCTGCGGCTGTTGCAGATTCCCGTCCGGCCGGCGGTTCCAGCGCGCGCGCTCATCACCATGAGCGCGGACAACCCGGCCGGCACGCTGGTGCGCATGGGGACCGAGGTCAAGGCCGGCAAAGTTCCCTTCGAGACCCGCACGGAAGTTCTGGCCTACCCGGTGACCATGCTGGGGGTGGCCCGCATCGCCGCGCCGCGTCCGGAGTCGGAGACCGATCCGGAGGCCTTCGAATTCGCCGTGCGGGCGCTCGATGCCATAGGTCCCCTGGCGACGGACGAGGAGCCGGTTTTCTACGAGAACCAGATCGTTCCCGATAACGCCGACAGCCTGCCGGTGGACTTCTCCGCCACCGTGGACGGTATCGTCTGGATCGCGGTGCTCAATGCCAAGACTGCCGCCATCTCCCTGATGGGCGATGCCATCCTGAACATCGGCTTCATCCCGGATCCCGTGGCGCCGGCTCTCGAAGAGGTGGAGGCCTGCCCCGGGGCGGGTGCGCAGGCGCCGGCGCCCGCGGTCCAGTGGGAGGTTTCGACCGGAGATCTCGATCCCGACGACCGGCCGGTTTACCGCCCGGTGGCGCTGGTGGGCGATACCACCCGCGGGCTCAGCCAGGAAGGCGTGGTTCGCCTGCGGCTGCCCAAGGATTCGCCCAAGCCCGGCAATCCCGCGGGCGTGGGCACCTTCCCCGTTTCTGATGCAGACGCCCGCGGCACAGGGCAGTTTCCACCGGTGCTCGACGATGAAAGCGAAGAGAAGATCCTCTTCTGGATTCGCGGCTTCCGCCTGGACGGCAGCCGGCCGGGGAAAGTGCAGTTCATCGGCGCCAACGCAGCCGAAGTCACCCAGACGGTGAAGAGCGCCGCCGAGTTCTTGGGAACCGGCACGGGGCAGCCGAACCAGGTCTACCAACTGGTCCATACGCCCGTGGTGGAGGGCAGCCTGGTGGTGGAGGTGGAGGACGATGCCGGGCGCTTCCAGCCCTGGACCGCCGTCGACGGCTTCCACATCAGCGGGCCGGACGATCTGCATTACACCGTCGATCTCGAAGCGGGCTTCGTGCGGTTCGGCAACGGGTTACAGGGCCACGCGCCGCAGATCGGCCGCCGCATCCGCGCGGTCGAGTACCGCTACGGCGGCGGCGCGGCGGGCAACGTCGCACCCAAGGCCGCCAACCGGCTCACCGCGGCGCCGGTGAAGGACGTGCAGAACCCGCTCCGCGCGCACGGCGGGGCGGATAAGGAGCCGCTCGAAGCCGCGCTCCAGCGCATCCCGGGCGAACTGCGCCGCCGCGACCGCGCCGTCACGTCAGGCGATTTTCAGGAACTGGCGCTTGCCACTCCGGGGGCGCAGGTGGGCCGCGCGGAGTGCCTGCCGCTGTTTCACCCGCCGACGAAAAGTTCGCCGCGCGCCGGAGTGGTGAGCGTGGCGGTCTGGCCCAAGGAAGATCCCAAGCATCCCAATGCGCCGCTGCCCAGCCGCGACCTTCTGCGTGACGTCTGCTCGTGGCTGGACAAACGCAGGCTGGTTACGACGGAACTGTACGTCATCCCTCCGGTCTATCGCAAGGTGGCGGTCTCGGTGGGGTTGCAGGTGAAGCCGGGCTATGGTGCGGGCGCGGTGCGGCAGTGGGTGGAGCTCGTCCTGCGGCAGTATCTGGCGCCGCTGCCGCCCTACGGACCTTCGGGAACCGGCTGGCCGCTCGGCCGCAGAGTGCACGGCCCGGAACTGGAGGCGGCGGCGCTGCAAGTGGAAGGCGTGGAGTTCCTGGAAGGACTCAACGTGGCCGGACTGAACCCGGAAACCGGCGAGTGGGTGCCGGGCACCGTGAATCTGAACGCCTGGGAAGTGCCGGAGCTGGCCGAGATCAGCGTCGTGGAAGGAACGCCGCCGCCCGCGGGAACGCGCATCCTGCCGCCCGAAGCGGACAAGGTGGCGGTGCCTGTGCCGGTCATTCGGGAGGAGTGCTGAAAAATGCCTCGCTCCTTCGCGCTCATTCAGACGGGCGACCAATGGCTGCGCTGCTCGCACTTGCAGACGGCGCTCGTGGGCGGCGCGGTGCAGTTGTCCTGGCTGGATGAAGTGGCGTCCGCGCCGGAGGGCGGTGAGGCGCCTCTCGCCGCGGGTCTGGCGTTCGATTCGCATTGCCGGCTGCATCGCAGCGTTCCCGAAGAAGGGCGGCTGGAGCATCATCTGTGGGCCAGTCAGGACCCGCTCGAGCCGGTAGCGCGCCCGGAGCCGGACGAAAATCTCATCATCGCCGGCGATACGGAAGCGGTTGGGGAGTTCCATCCGGTGAAGCCGCCCACACCGTTTCAGGAGCCGCGGGGACTGGCGGTGGACGCTAACGACCGCCTGTTTGTCGCCGAAGCCGGCGCGCGGCGCGTTCCCGTAATCGACCTGTGGAGCCGGCGCGTGCTTCGCCGAGTGGCTTTTCCCGGGCGTCCCGTGGACGTTGCGGCTTTCAACACGACGGTCTACGTAGTGACCGAAGATCCCGCGGGAGTGTGGGTGATGGATGCCCGCCGCCTGCCGCGCGAGATACCGCTGCCGGGCGGCGTAACCACACCCGCTCGCGCGGCGGTTTCCCCCGCAGGCGAACTCTTCCTGCTCGAGGGAGCGGGCACCGCGGCCACGCGCGTCGTTGGCGCCGGGCACGACATCCCCACGCCCTGGGCCACCGACATCGAGTTTCTTCAGGAGACGCCGCCGGTCCTGGTGGTGGCGCACCTTGCGGAGCAGGATCTGTTTCGCAAGCGCATCGAGCCGGGCTCCGTGACCAACCTTCCTCCGCTCAAAGCCAAGAATTATGACGGCCGCGGCATCGTTCGCGCGCCGGACGGGCGCATCCTCTTCTGGACCGCTAACGGCTTCCGCCACGCGGTGGCCGCCCGCCTGCGCTTCCGTCCGGAGGGCAGCGTGACGGGCTTCCGTTTCGATAGCGGGGAGTATCGCACCCAGTGGGGACGCATCTTTCTCGATGCCTGCATCCCGCGCCGCACCAGCATCACGGTGCGGGTCCTGACGATGGACGACCCGCCCGCCCCGGGCGAGCCGCTGGTGCCGCCGGCGCTCCCGGCGAACGTTGAAAGCGCCACCGTGCACCGGCCGGATCTCTCACCGCCGATGCCGCCGCTGGCCGCCATCTCGGATGCTCCCGCACGGCCGCTCCATCACAGGAATACCGGGCGCGAGTTGCCGTGGGTGCGTCCCGCGGAAAACGATCCCTTCGAGACCTACGAACTGCCCGTGATCGCGCCTCCGGGCCGCTATCTCTGGGTGGCGCTGGACCTGGCGGGTAACTCGCGCGTGACGCCGCGCGTGCGCTCCCTGCGCGCCGAATATCCCAGCCACGATCACCTGCGGCGCCTGCCGGCCACCTATTCGCGCGACGCCCTGATGGCGGATTTCCTGCGCCGCTACCTCGCGCTTCCGGATGGCGTCGCGGGAGAGCTGGAGGCGAAATCCGCCGCGCGACATGCGCTCATCGATCCGCGTTCGGCGCCGGCCGAGGTGCTTCCCTGGCTGGCGGGGTTCGTCGGGCTGGTGCTCGACGAGCGCTGGCCCGAAGCTGTGCGCAGAACCGCCATCCGCGAAGCCGCCTGGCTGTTCCGCTTCCGCGGCACCATCCCAGGGCTGCGCCGCTTCCTCACCATCTACCTGGGCGTCGAGCCGCTGATCATCGAGAAGTGGCGCACCCGCGGCGTGGGTGCCGTTGGGTCGGAGGGCGCGCCCGATTCTAACGCCATTCTGGGCGCGGGTTTCCGGGTGGGCGGGGAGTTGGGTGACGAAGGGCCGGCGCCCATCTCCGGTTCCGCCGCCGACGCCTTCGATACCCACGCGCATCGCTTCAGCGTGATGATTCCGGCGCTGCTCAGCGAAGAGAAGATCGAAGTGGCGCATCATATCCTGGAGCTGCACCGGCCCGCCCACACTATCTTCGACATCTGTACCGCGGCCGGCGGCATGCGCGTGGGACGCGGGCTGCACGTGGGACTCACCGCCATCATCGGCCACAGCGGCGGTTTTGACTTGCTGCGGATTGGCGGCACCACCATCGGGCGGACCGCCGTGCTCGGGCGGGCGCAGCCGGGCGTAACGCCGGAGGCCTCGCGGCTGGGCGTGGATACGAGGGTCGGGTGATGCCGGTGGAGGTGCACGTCCGGAAGTTTGCCGCGCGCTACCGGCTGCCGGAGTCTCTGGCTCAAGAGCGGCGGCGATTGGACCGCGTGCTGGCAAGCGTTGTGGGCGATGCCTTCGACCACGCCCTGGAACTCGCCGGGGTGGACGGCCGCGAAGAGATCTGCATCCGGGAGCTCTATGTGCCCCTGCGGTTGAGAGGTCTGCCCGGCGATGTGGACCTGGCGGCCATGTGGAGCGCGGCGCTTGCCGAAGCGCTGGCGCGGGCCGCGCGCGGTGTCTCGCGGTCGGGCCTTGTGCGCTACGCCACCCGCATCCACGCGCTGCTCGATATGGCGGAGTGCGCCATCACGGGTGACCGGGCGCGCGTGTGGGCGTGGCAGCGCATGGGACTGTGGGACGGTCCGGAAGCCGCCGGCCGGCGCGAAGCGGTCTCCTGTTGGATCCGTGCGCTGGTGCGCGAGCCGGCCGCCATCGTGCCGGTGTTGCGGACCCTGGCGGAGCGCGCCGCGCGAGGGCGGTTCATGGCCGCGCGGATCTTTACCGAAATCGCCGGCGAGGAGTGGCGGCTGCTGGCGAGTAGCGCGCTCGCGGTGTCCGGCGGTGCGGCGGACCTGCTGGACGGAACACGCATCCCCGGAACGCACGAGCCGCCGTCGCGCGCGCTGCGCCTGGCTGAGAACTCGCCCCTGCGCGCGGCGCTTGCCGCGGCTTACGGTGGCAGGCCGGTCGAGGCGGACGTGCGGCGCGCGCAGGCCGCCCTGGTGCTGCTGGAGCGCGACCCTGCGGTGGCGCGTGCGCCGCGGCGCGCGCGGGCGCTCATCGACGCCATCGCCGATGCGCTGATCGCCCCGCCGGGCGAACGGCCTGCAGCGGAACCGCCGCGGCAGCCTCCCGCAAAACGGCACGCACGCGCGCGCGACGACGCGGAAACCACTCGCCCGCGTGGCGAAATGCCGGGCGCGGAGACCTCCGAAGAGACGCTCGAAGACGGCCGCGAAGTTTCCCGCACGCGGTACGGCGGATTGCTCTACTTGGTGAACCTGGTGGGAGAGATGCGCCTGCCGG